>JAOAJN010000009.1 GCA_026414165.1 Candidatus Methanomethylicaceae archaeon | reverse complement strand
ATACTCACATGCTCTGCCCCGTCGTAGATCAATTTCTCGTATACCTCATCGCTTATGATCTTAATGTTATTTTCAACAGCAATGTCGGCTATCTCTTCCAAGTCCTTTCTCCTCAGGATAGATCCTGTCGGATTATTTGGGGTACTAATGATTATGCAGCGCGTCTTTCTTGTTATGGCTCTTTTTAGATCTTCTGGGACAACCCTGAAATCATTCTCTATACACGTCTTCACCTCCACCACAATTCCGCCAACGAGCCTGACCGCTGCGGCGTGGGTCACAAAGTAGGGCGAAGGAACTATTACCTCCTCACCAGGTCTAATAAATGTTGATAAAACCAACAAAAAGGCTTGGTTTCCACCCACAGTCACCATGATATTTTTGTCAGGATCTGCATCTATTCTATTTTCTCTTTTGAGCTTCTCGGAGATGGCGTCCCTCAGGATCTTGAGACCGTTGTTGGGCGTGTAGTGCGTCATACCCTTCTCGAGCGCCTCAAATGCATACTCCTTTATGTGTTGAGGTGTATCGAAGTCGGGCTCGCCTATACCAAGAGATATTACATCCTTCTGCTTGCTCGCAAGCTCAAAGAGCCTCCTTATTCCGGATTCGGGTATGCTGTCGAGAATGTCGGGTATTGACACGGAATCACCGAAGATTTTTGGCTCAAGGACTTTAAAAAACATTTTTGAATTTTGAATTTTTGACTCTCTTAACGTCGAAATAGGGGTCAATGTTGAGAATAATTAACAAACATAACTGAAGGTGCCCATTTTTGACTTGATGAACAGCGTATTCCTTTCAGAGGAACGCTCACACCTCCCTATTAGCTGTGCATCTGCCCTGAACTTTTCGCAAATCTCAATGACGCGTTCGAGATTTTCTTTATCTACAACCAATTCTATTCCAACTCCCATATTGAATACTTGATACATCTCCTTCCAGCCGATCTTACCTTCTCTTTGTATTAGTAAGAATATAGGGTCAGGCTCAGGAAGCTTGTCCTTTATGTATTTAACACCTCTGCCTACCCTAAGGCACTTAGTAAGCCCCCCTCCCGTGTTATGGATTATTGCCTTAACCTCTGCCCTCCTTAGAATTTCCAAAATCAAGGGCATGTATATTCTGGTTGGGGAGATCAGTGCCTCACCCACAGTCATGCCCAACTCATCTAGATAAGAGTTGAGTCTGAAGCGTCCGCTGTAACCATTTACTTCTGGGCATAATATCTCTGGGTATTTCTTTGGGTAGTCCCCGCTTAGCAGTGTGTGCCTGGCGAGTGTTATCCCGTTGCACATTATTCCGCTGTTCTCTTTGTTTTCCATAGAGTATTTTCCGCCGCTCCTAACACCCACTATAGTGTCGCCAGGAGTTATCTGGGATCCAGTTATAACATATTTTAAAGGCACCTCGGCGTAAACGGTGCATGAGATGTCAAATGTCCTGATTATGTCTGGCAACTCCGCGGTCTCGCCCCCACAGAAGCACAATTCGGATCCCACTCGGCGGAGCTCCTGGAGCACCTCTGAGAATCCCTCAGCAAGTGCCCCCAAAAGTTCCTCCTTCCTCAACTTAAAAGGGTTCAGGGCTATATAGTCTGAGATTGCCAGTGGGGTGGCACCAACACACACCACATCATCAACATTCATCGCCACGACATCCTTTGCCAAGCCACAGAAGTATTTTGGATCACCCGTTTCTTTGTAATATAGATAGGAGACTATGGGCTTGCTACCCGCTCCGTCTTCGTGGAGTATGATGCCTCTCGAAGGATCTAGTGGGTGTTTAATAACTGGGCAGAATGATCCGGGAAAGAGCTCGTCTATGATGCACCTAAACGAGGAAATGCCCTTCTTATGGACATCAACACCAAGAGCCTCATATCTGTCATTTTTCTGCATGTGAAGATATCTGTTGCGATGTCCATAATACTCTTTCGAAAGATAGTGCGAGAATGAGATGAAGCTTTATACTAGAGACGATAAAAGAAATATCAAATCTTCAAATGCTTACGTAAAAAATTTAATGATATGTAATGCTGATTATGAAGAAAATGTCTCTTTTAAGAGTGAAACGGATCGTGGATGATTTGTGGGATCACATTTACATCGCTTTCTTTAATTGTCTTTCTTAATCCAATTATATCCTCAATTTTTTGCTAATCCCCTCTTAGTTACTAAGACCCCATTATTAGCAAACTTTTTCCTGAGCCACAATGAATTTAGTTGAATATGATAAAGATAAACCTCGTCGAAATATCCCGTCGGTCTAATTTGATGCTTATTAACTAACAACTCAGACGCCCAGAGACCTCAAAAGCTTCTCGACTTCTTGGAGGCTCATCTCCTCCCCATCGGTGGAGCTTTTTTTCACCTCGATAGGTTTGGCAGACTCGACTTGTGAAGAAGAAATTTTTTCCTCATAGGGCGTCTTTTCATCAGAGAGCAGGATCTCTCCAACAACTCGACCCTTCAGTCCCTTAACCTCTATAGGGGTATCAATCTCGATTCTGAGGTTTGCCCTGAACTTGCCCTGCTCTATCTGCTTGGCTATCCACTTGTAAAGGGCATCCTCGACGTACCGCTTCAGCTCCTCACTCATCTGCACTCACATTGGATAATTCACCATATATGACTATAAAGCTTCTCATCTGAAACCTAATAATAATGATCTTGGCAGGTGTATCACGGGAAGTCCATATGGTAATTTAACTAGGAGTTCTTTGCCCGGAGTCTTTGTAAATAATAGTCGTAGCCGTCTATTAGCGCGGTCTTGCTTGCCTCTAGGATATTCGTTGATACCCCTACCGTTATCCAGTTTGTCTTACCATCCGAGAACTCTATGAATGTCCTTACGGCTGAGGCAGTCCCTTGCGCAGCCTCAGCTATTGATACCTTATAGTTGATCAGCTGAATCCTTTCGATCTCAGGGAATAATTCGGACATTGCCTTCCTAAGAGCCCGGTCCTGCGCATTGACCGGCCCATTCCCCTCTGAGATTACGAAGATCTCCCTTTCTCCCACCTTTACTTTTATGGAACTTTCGGCTGAGAATCCCCCGTCACGCGACTCACTTATTGTTCTCCACTGAAGAACAGAGAATAATTTTCTGTATGTTCCGATCTCCTTAGACATGAGCAAATAGAGCGTCCCGTCGGCACCCTCTAACTGATAGCCTTGGAACTCCAACTCCTTTATTTTGTTTAGCAGGCGATTTACAACGGGATCGTCCTTGTTCACATCAAAACCAAATTCCTTCGCTTTTGCCAATATGTTAGCCTTTCCTGAGAGCTCTGATACTGAGAACAACCGTAGGTTGCCCACATCCTCTGGTGAGATGTGCTCGTAAGCCACGCAGTTCTTCAGAACCGCATCCACATGCACACCACCCTTATGTGCGAAGGCATTTTCACCAACGTATGGCTGGTAAGGGTTAGGGTGCATATGGAGGACCTCGTAGACGTAGAGAGAGAGCGACTTCAAGAACTTCAATCTCTCCATTGGCAATTTTGATGTGGCGATCCCCATCTTCAACTCTAGGGCAGGTATTATCTGAACAAGATCCGCATTACCACACCTCTCTCCTATGCCGTTTATTGTCCCTTGTATGTGGTTTGCGCCTGCCATAACCGAGAGGAGAGAGTTTGCCACCGCTACTCCGGCGTCGTTGTGGCAGTGCACCCCCACTGGAGTATTTATTGAAGACACTACTTCCTTCGTGATCTCGAAGAAGGTATGGGGAAGAGTTCCCCCATTTGTGTCGCAGAGGACGACGAGATCGGCACCAGCCTCCACGGCAGTTTTGAGCACAGAGAGAGCATACTCTCTGTTGTTTTTATAGCCGTCATAGAAGTGCTCGGCGTCGAAGAATACTTTCAGACCATGGTCCTTTAGGTACTTAACAGAGTCGTAAACCATGTCCAAATTAGAATCTAAGGTAGTCTTCAAAACACTTCTCACGTGGAGGTCCCAACTCTTTCCGAAGATCGTCACGGTCTTGGTCCCGCTCTGGAGCAAGGCATTCAGGTTGCTGTCCTCAGAAGGATTTATGCCGCACCTCCTCGTGCTTCCGAACGCCACCACCTCTGAATTATTAAGTGAAAGATCTTTAACCCTCCGGAAGTACTCTTCGTCCTTGGGATTAGACCCTGGCCACCCTCCCTCTATGTACTGTACGCCAAATTCGTCGAGCCTTGAGGTTATTCTGAGCTTGTCCTGGAGGGAGAAGATCACATCTTTCGACTGGGCGCCATCTCGTAGGGTGGTGTCATATATTTCAACAATTCTCTTTTCCGATTTGGTGATCCCCCATTAATTACCCCTCGACGAGATCCACCATTATCGGATGTAATTAATAACTTTTTTGTAAGATCATCGTTAAGTAAAGGGATAACTTCAAAAGTACTATCTGCCCTCCTTTTTCTTAAGATAACCACTTATTAGCATTTTATACTTCTCCTTATCGTCAGAGATCATGCTCTCCCACAACTCCTTGACAAAGGCTTCTCTCTCATTGACACCAAGCCCTTTGGCCAAAACCGATAGGAAGAGCTCTACGGCAAAAGCACCCTTTACAACCTCACATATAAATTCAAAGAACTCCTTGGGACTCTCAAGCATTAGCTTCATGAAACTTTTACCGTAGTGTATATTTGCTTGAAAGTTGAGAAGTGTCACGAGATGTGAGCCAAATTCATTAGATAATATTTCAGTTATCTCATTACTCATGATATATCCTCCTAATCAGAAATTATAATTTGTCCGCTCTCTCTGAAATCCAATGATTTCAAATCTGACTTCACAAGAGTGCCGCGCGCCTTTAATGTGCCAATCTTTCGTATTAATTTATCTCCTTCTTTATACAACCACAACCCAATGATATTATCGAACGCGGTGCTTAAACTACCATCTTCCTTGAAAGGCTCGCCAATTTTGGTGACTAAAAGTGTTATATTTTTTGATTTGCACCAAAAACATAGGTATCTAATGAATTCTGAAAAATCATCGCTGGAATAAATGTTTCTTAGGGCAGTAGCCCCGTCTAGCACTACTCTTTCTGGATTGTTATTTTCAATCAATTTTTTGATATCAAATATAAGTTCATAGGGACTCAACGAGAGGGGTGTCTGAGAAAATACTTTAATCGTACCAAAAACATCTTCTTGGGCACACATTTTCTTTAGATATCCCTGTAATTGTTCGACAGACTCTTCAAAGGATATATATAGAACGCTTTCTTTGAAAAGTGCCCCTGTTAACGCAAATTTTAGCGATATTATGGTTTTTCCTGATCCAGACGGACCCAATAACATGGTGGAAGTTCCGCTTCTGAGACCTCCATCTAGAAGAGCGTCTAGTTCTGCTATCCCAAAAGGTACCTTCCTCTCTCCGATCTTGCCCGATGGCGAAAGACCAAAGGGCGGGATTAGGACGATGCCTCCACTATCAATAATGAAATCAAACCGAATAGAATGGATTTTGCTACCCCTCATCTTTTCTATATAAAGCCGCCTTCTTGGAACCCCTCTGTGCATCTCTTTTTTAAGTACAATTACCCCATCCAGTACAAACTCCTCTACACCGTAACCTATAACATCGACATTGTATGGCAAATCTGCGATAACAATCCCAGTCACCCCCATCATCTTTAGCGCTCTTACGAGAGTATTATGAATAAAGGATCTCACTTCTTTTTGGTCATTAAGTGCAAGGGAGATTGCAGTGATGCTGTCGATAACAACACGCTTAGCGTTTGTCTCTCTTATGGCTTTCAAGAGCACATCAATAAAGACATCTGTGAGATAGGGCTGTTTGACCGTAAGGGCTTCTATGAAAGTAAACATCCCTTTCCTCTCAAATTTTTCCAGGTCAAAACCTAAACTCTTCATATAACTCATATAGTCTTCTTTTGGTTCTACGATCCCTACAAAAATGCCAGGTTCGCCGTTCTTGAGCCCCTCATAAAGAAATTGGGTTCCAAAAGTTGTCTTACCTGTTCCTGGATTTCCAGCGAGTAGTATGACTTGCTTTTTCAAGAACCCTCCTTCTAAAAAATCATCAAGTGTTTTTATACCCGTTCTGACTCTCTCAGACATAAATTCTCAAAAATATAATGACTTTTTTTTTAAAAAAAAGATTTCGCTAAACTGCAATTTGATTAAGATTTGATATTTTAGGATGGGCTTTTGTTATATGGCTCAAATTCGCCTAGGCAAAATTAAAGATAAAAAATTAAAGATAAAAAATGAAAATATAGTGAGAATTCATAAACCTTATTTTTCTATACCCATAAGGCGCCTAACTTCTTTTCCTGTCTTCTCTATCGGATGCTTCGATACTTCCTCCATCAAAGCCTTGAGGCGCCTGTTACTTTCTTCAGGGTCTCCCATCCACTCCTTAGCAAAGTTACCTCTTACGATGTTGTCCAACACGAGGCGCATCTTTGCCTTGACCTCTTCGTCTATAACCTTAGGTCCGTATACGAGCCCTCCGTACTTTGCTGTGTCGCTCACACCTCTTAGCATACCTTCCATTCCGCCTTGGTGTATCAGGTCCATGATCAGCTTGGCCTCGTTAAGGACCTCGAAGTATGCGAGCTCAGGCTGGTACCCGTTCTCGATTAGGACCTCGAAGCCCTTCTTTATTAGCTCCATCAGTCCGCCCACGAGTACGCACTGTTCTCCGAATATGTCCGTCTCGGCCTCTTCCTTAAATGTGGTTTTTATTACACCGGGTCTTGTGGAGCCTATTGCTTTCGCCCACGCCAGGACCTCCTCCCAAGCATGACCAGTAGCATCCTGCTGGACCGCCACTAGGGCGGGGACCCCGTATCCCTTCAGATATTCCTCGCGAACCCTGACACCAGGGCTCTTGGGTGCTACCATTATGACATCCACGTCTTTTGGAGGCTTAATCAGCCCGAAGTGTATGTTGAAGCCGTGGGAGAACCCTAGGATCTTTCCCTTGGTGAGGTATTGCTCTATCTCCTCCTTGTATATCTTGGGTTGCTGCACGTCGGGTATCAGCACTATTATGAAGTCTGAGATTTTTGATGCCTCTGAAACCTCCAGCACCTTGAAGCCGTCCTCGACCGCCTTATCCCACGACCTGCCGTCCTTTCTCAACCCTATCACGACATCGAGTCCGCTGTCTTTCATGTTTAGGGCTTGATGCCTCCCTTGACTACCATAGCCGAGCACGGCTATAGTCTTTCCCTTGAGCGCCGATAAGTCGGCGTCTTTGTCCTTAAATATCACGGCCATGATTTACACCCCAAAAAAGGTTGTAGGTTGGTATTAATAAGCTTAAACATTGTGCTTTGAGGGCAGAATCACTCTGAGGTGGATTTGGACCCCCGAGAGAGCGCAACTATCCCTGTCCTGGCAAGCTCCACGATGCCGAACCCCTTCATGAGGTCCAGGAATGCGTTGATCTTTTTCGGACTGCCGACCATCTCTATCGTCAGAGAGTCTTTCGAGGCATCTATGACTCTTCCCCTGAATATTGTGATGTAGTTTAGTATGTCTGATCTCTTCGCTGGGTCGGGCGCAGAGACCTTTATCATGGCGAGCTCCCTGTATACTGAGTCGCTCGGTTTCAGCTCGCTAATCTTCATAATGTCTGGGATCTTGCTGAGCTGCTTTACGAGCTGTTCAACAACACTCTCATCACCGCGCACTGTCATGGTTATGCGGGACACTCCTTCCTTCTCTGTGCTCCCCACGGTTATGGTGTCTATGTTGAAGCCCCTCCTCCTTATTAGGGATGTGACTTTAAACATCACGCCAGGTCTGTCCTCAACAAGTGCTGCGATTATGTGCATTTGAGCATCCTCAGCCATACCATATCACCTCTTTTAGACCCTTACCTGGAGGCACCATTGGCAGAACTTTCTCATCTGGGGATATGGGGACTTCCATTACAACCGGCATCTCAGCTTTGAGACTCTTTTTTACAGCAGACTCGAAGGACTCGTAGGACTCGATCTTGACGCCCTCTGCCCCATAAGCCTCGGTAAGCTTTACGAAGTCTGGGACGTTCCCTAGGTCGGTGTGGGCATAACGCCTATTGCAGAAGAGGCACTGCCATTGTCTGACCATCCCCAGCACCCTATTCTTCAGTATAATTGAGACCACTGGCAGACCCTCGGATACTGCCGTAGCGAGGTCCTGTTCAGTCATTAGAAAACTCCCGTCACCATCGATGTTGAAAACTGGTCTGTCTGGCGACGCGACCTTAGCTCCAATGGCTGCTGGTAGGCCGAAGCCCATTGCACCTAGACCGCCCGACGTTATGAAAGTTCTAGGTTCTAATGCCTTGAAGTGAAGTGCTGCCCACATCTGGTTCTGACCAACGCCTGTGGTGATTATGGACTTTGCGGGGATACAATCCCTAAGGATCTTCATTAGCCTTGAAGGCTTAAGCCCATCTCCTTTTTCGGCATAGTTGGAGGCGAACAACTCCTTAAGCGAATTTATCCTCTTGATCCACTCGCTTTCTGTCCTCTTTGAGCCAACTTCTATCAGCTTAGAGTTTAGCACCGAGAGAGCTTTCTTGGCATCGGCAACAATGGGCACATCAACCCTTATGTTCTTTCCTATCTCTGCTGGGTCTATGTCTATGTGAATTATCTTTGAGTTTCTTGCAAATTCGTCCAACTTTCCAGTCGTCCTATCTCCGAAGCGCATCCCCACGGCTATTATTAGATCTGTCTCTTCTACCGCCTTGTTTGCCTCCCCTCTTCCATGCATGCCGACCATTCCTAAAGAGAGAAGGTGATTCTCTGGGATCGATCCTTTACCCATAAGAGTCGTGGCTACAGGAGCCATAATCAATTCGGCAAATTTTATCAGTTCTTCTGAAGCGTTGGATGCTATAACTCCTCCACCTGCTATTATCAGTGGTCGCTCCGAGGACATAATGAGGCCGAGCGCCTTCTTTATTGAATATGGATGGGGATCTCCAGATCTAACCACATAGCCCTTAATCATCATCTTTTCAGGGTAATCGAGATCCACTTCTTCAAGCTGAACGTCCTTTGGAACATCCACCAGGACGGGTCCCTTTCTATTTGTGGACGCGAGCAGAAATGCAGTCCTTATGGCATCAGGTATCTGTGAGGCCGATGTAACCTGAAAAGCATACTTGGTTATGGGTGTTGTGATTCCCACTATATCTGCTTCTTGGAACGCATCCTTACCGATCATAGATCTGGGCACTTGACCTGTTATCGCGATTATTGGGGAGCTGTCCATGTACGCCACAGCAATTCCCGTTACTAGGTTAGTTGCGCCAGGACCGCTCGTTGCAGTGCAAACACCCGGAACTCCCTTAACCCGAGCGTACCCGTCAGCCATATGGGCTGCGCACTGCTCATGCCTGGCGAGGACATGCCTAATATCACTCTCATAAAGCGCGTCATAGAACGGTATGGTTGACCCGCCAGGTATTCCAAATATGACCTCGACTTTTTCCCTTTTCAGGGCTTCTACAATAGCCTTAGCACCAGACAACTTCATGGTAAAACCACCCATTTTGAGTGATTTATCCGATAGTCACTCAAAGAATCACGGCGAGGACTTTTCCGCAAGGGACTATTAATGATAGGAGGTTCAGTCGAGATGTCAAAGAATTCATAGAAGGGTATCACCAAAAACCCCAGTCACTTTTTTCACCATCACGGTATCACTAAAGTCTGCCTGTCATTATATAAGGGTTTCCCCATCAGAGGAAAGAATTCAAATTAATGCGCAGAATTGATTATAATGATTAAGGCTTTCTGTAGTTGTTCGAGGGCTCATTAAAGGAGTGAGAAGCCATATTATTATATTTATGACTTTCATTAGAACATCTATAACCTACTGCAACTGCACCTTCCCTTCTCGATCTCACTAATTTCTGAGCATTCACACTCCGCAAAAGAGTCGTATATAAGCGCATATCGAACCTCTTTTATGCCCGAAATGGTGAGGCGCCCGAAGAGCGCAAAGCTCGGTCGCCGAAACTTATGGGAGTATTTGTCCCCAAAATGTTACATAGTAAGCTCCTTCACAACTTGCAACCAATATCCAAAATGGAAAACCTATTAATTTATAATCACAAATTAATGTATATTCTATTGTTCCATCTGGCTGTATTGCCCAACCTATTGTTCCATACTTATGTGCTTTTTCTTGAAGTACTTTGCCATGGACTGCTTGATCGTCCATCCATGGAGCCCATGCTAATAACAGCAATACCAATAGAGCTAGAATCGAAATAATCTTACTGTTCTTTTTCATAGTTATAAATTATTAGCATTAACACAAACTTACTTTTTAAACTTTTGGAAGTATAGAATTTTCTGATATCAACTATTAGGCAAGATAAATGTTCGTTTAATAGTTAAAATTGTCGTAAAAAATGAGATTTTAAAATTTTCTGTTTTTCATTGACTTAGATCCATGAGTATCCATATTGTTTAGGATAAGTATAAATCTAGGTTATACAAATATCTAACTTGTGGTTATACATGTTGGAGGAGGAGATGAAGGTCGGACCAAAGGGGCAGGTTGTGATCCCGCGAGCCATGAGGAAATTCCTGAAGATCCAGCCAGGCTCGAGGGTGATCTTCAGGCTCGAGGGTAATAGAGTCCTAATTCAGAAGCCGGAGTTCGACGCAGTTGCAGTACTAGAGGATATCTCAAAGAAGGGTAAATCTGTGAAATCTGTTCCGCCCCATCTATATGAAGAGGAGCTCTCGAAAAGGATAGGTTGAGCTTCATGATATATATAGACTCAAACATTTTCATCTACGCGGCACTGAATCTGGAAGATCTCGGGGATCGTGCACGGGCGTTGCTAAGAGATGTACAGGAAGGCAAACAGCGCGCAGCTTCTTCGGCGCTCACTTTTGACGAGATCGTGTGGGCAGTAAGGAAATATAGGAGTTTTGAAGACTCTGTCGCTGCTGGTGAGGTTTTCTTAAACATGCCAAACCTAAAGATTGTAGAGGTAAGCGGAGATATACTGGCTATGGCGCTAGAGCTAATGAGGCGGTACCGACTGGATCCCAGGGACTCGATTCATGCCGCATCCGCCATATCCAAGAAAACTAAGGTCATTTTATCCTCGGACGAGCATTTTGACAGGGTAAAGGAGATCAGGAGGAAGGGACTTTGAGGACAATCTGATTTGTCTTTTAAAAATCTTGAATAACAAAGTGTCAAAAATAAAGAAAAAAGGATTTTTAGGATTTGATGTATTCTCTTAGCTCCTCTGCTGTTCGGATCTTCCTCAATGGTGCCTTCTCTAATAGACCATGGAATCTTTCAACAATATGTGGGTCGGGCGGCTTTGTTACAAGGCTAAAGAGCACTAGCCCTATAATGCCAAAAGCGAAGCCCAGATGCTTTGGTAAATGTTTAGTGGCGTATCCCATATGTAGGTGGTGGCTAGTACTGCTATGAGCCCTAGTATCGGTGAGCCCAAAGCTCCGGCTATGTTAGCCCTCTTCCAAAAGAGTGCGCCTAATAAAGGCGACAACAAAACGAGAACTCTGGGCCAACTCAAGTTAAGAATTATGTCCACGATCATTCCTGGCGAATTTAAGGCAAATATGAGCGCTATAACGGATATTATGAAGCAGAGTATTCTTCCCACTCTTCCTGGGATCTTTTCGCTAACTTGTGGGCTAATCAACCTTTGGTAAAGGTCCCTCGTGAATACTAATGCAATCATAAGACTTATGGCGTCAGCCATAGTCGCCATAAGTGCTGCTAGGGAGATTGGAGCAATGGTCTATATAGGTATAATTGAGGTGGTGTCAGACAGTAAAGCATTTTGAATCCCGTCCCTATCAAAGGACATTCTCGAGCTTGGTTACAAGTGGTCGCCTAAATAGGTTTTCGTTATAAACATTTATTGATTTTACAATGATGATGGGGGGGTAAATTGGGGAGCCTAGGTGTTACTACAAAGCTACAAATAATATACCTATGGCTCGCATTGATTCCGATCTGCACTTTTGTAGCATACTCTATGAAGATCTATCCACAGGATTTAGGCACCATGCTTTTAATATCCTCAATTATTGGCCTGATCGGACTCGGGGCTGGACTTTATACTACAAGTATAACAAATCTCAGAATCGCAAAAATTGCATCATGGGTCGAAGATGTCGTCAATGGCAAAGCCCAAACTGAATACGAGGATGTAGCTAATAATGCAGAAGTCCAGTTCGAGCTTGACACAGAAGGGCGGATCCTCTCTTTTAATGATTACGGTCTACGCTTGTTCGGATATACTAAAGATGAGATTATTGGTCGAAATGCTTTCGGCACGATAATTCCTGAGACTTCATCGGCAGGGGTTGACATGGGTTACCTGATAAAGAAGATCTCTGAGGATGAGTCCTATCGCCTAAATGTGAACGAGAATCTGACCAAAGATGGTAAAAGGATATGGTTCCAGTGGAAAAACGAACCTATTAAGGACAGTGCTGGAAAGGTGATTGCTATAAGGTGCAAGGGAAAGCCACTAAACATTTATGAAGGCGACAATCTAGAGCGACTATCCAAAAACTTGAAAGTGATATTGAGCAACTTCAGGGTTTTAGTGAGTAGAGTTACATCAGCCTCAGGAAAGGTTAACGATTGTGCTGAGACACTTGGATCTTTTTCAGAGGAGCTCTCATCCTCCGCCAAGCAAATTGCCCAGTCGGTTCAACAGATCAGCGCTGGACTGCAGTCACAGTCCAACTCTTTAAATGAGGTGGCGAATGAGTCAAGAAAACTCAAAGAAACAAATGAGACCGTCTCCAAGTCCGCCCAAGAGATCATGAATAGTGCGCAACAGGCAGAGATCGAGGCGAGATCAGCTGGTAAAGAAGGTCAAGAGGCTATGGAGAGTATTACAGAACTACTCTCTAGTATAAAGAGAGCAGGAGAGGCTGCGAAAAAAATGGGGGAGGCGATGACCCAGATATCCTCTTTGGTCGGAACTATAAAAGAGATAGCGGATCAGACATCGTTGCTCGCGCTGAACGCCGCTATAGAGGCAGCCAGGGCGGGCGAGGCCGGGAGGGGCTTCGCGGTGGTGGCGGGTGAGATCCGAAAGCTAGCAGAGGAGGCAGGAAAGTCGGTCGATAAAGTTTCTGAAATAATCAAAAAAGTTGTGGAGACGACTAAAGAGGCGATAATATGTATTGAAGAGGTTGAAGCGAAGGCAAAAGCGGGTAATAAAGAAGTCTCGGAGGCGATCTCGGTTTTAAGCAATATTGCAGAAGCGGCTAAGAAGTTTGCCATTATTGCAGAGTCCGTAGGCACAAGAATAAAGGAAGTGAGCTCGGCATTTGATAAAATAGAAAATAATATATCTGGATTGGCATCGGTCTCCCAAGAGTCTGCGGCATCTTCCGAGGAGATCTCTAGTGCCGTCGAAGAGCAGACAAGTGCGATGGAGCGACTCTCTTCTATGGTACAAGAGCTTATTGGCGCCGCATCAGATTTAAGGGATATTACAAAGAAAATGAAAATTTAATACATTTTATTTTCTATCTGATTTTGATAATTTCATAGAATGCCGCCATAACTCTCAAGTCCTTTAAAATCCTTAAGATTAACACTGGTTTTGTGACAACCCTTCTTATTCACATTCGGAGTTTGAGGCTCAAGTTCAAAAGAATGATATAAATACACAAGTATTTTTCCACAGGCGCTCATTAAGAGAATAAGACAAGGCGTCTTTTCAAAAGATCTGCTCGTCAGCCTGGGATCTTTTGTTTGGATCAGTTGAGAATCGGACTGCAGGATGTATATTAGTCAGGCTTCGGTATATCAATGTATTTTGCCAAAGGAGCATACTACATTAAAGCAGTATATGAATTAACCTATATAGTGCCATTTATTAAAGCAACATCGTCATTCCAAATAAAATGAATGAAGGTATTAAAAGAAGGGACGATCGAATATCTTGGAAATGGGAAAATGGATACGCATATCGAGTCCGCATTTTATTCTTAGAGAAGATGCCTTTTTGGTCCCGCAAATTCTTATTCATCAATTGGGCATCAATTCCAGTAAAGTGAAAAGGCGACTTAAAGTCGCTGAGTGCTCCTTACTATTTTAAAACTTTCCCTCGAGATTTAACTTGCCATCTGACACCTCGCTAAAGACTTGTCAAAAATGACGCAATGTTTTCCTCATCCAAAATCAGAACGCTCTTGGGATACCTTCTGTGCGGCTTTCCGACCTTAACTTCGATCCTTAGATCATCAGCAATACAATCCACCTCGTAGGAACTCCTGTATTAATAAACTTACCCAAACTTTCTGAATAGATGCTCTTGAACCAACCACTCGTAAAGGAAATCTTTTCTCAATTCAATGTCAAATGCTTTAGAAAATAATTTTGATATGGTGGGGTCAATATGATTTTCTTCTCCTCTTTGAAGTTTACTTCCCTAAGCCCAACCTGGGGTCTCTGAAATCTTAATAAAGGTATTTTCAAAACTTCCTATGAATTCTCTAAATTTGTAATCCTTATTTATACTCCTTGGAAAGCCTCCTGTCTCCAAAAACTCCTTCAAAGATTTATTAACAGTTTCGTCTAAAAAAGTCAATTTTCTTAGCTTCCAAAAACTTAAGGGTAGAACCTTGATCTCCTTGCCATGCCCTCTTCTTCCAAGGAAAGCTTCGGTATAATTTCTTCAACTTTGATGAGAGCGCCCCAGACCATCTATGTTCCATGCCAAGATTTTTCCTATCACATATAAGATGCCCTATCGCCAGTGTCAGGCTTATTTAAGATGAAAATCAATAGTTTATTGATATCTCTAATATTTGCCGAAACCAACAGCAAATCGATGACTACAGGATTAGAAATCATCCATAAGGCGAAAGCCATAGCCAAACAATGAGAATCCGCTTGACATATGTTAAAGCTTAAAGCAAAAAGAGCAAAACCTTAGAAAAAATTTTGCACAAAAGTTTGTGTTATTTGGTCAGGTACTTCCATGAAAGTACGATGCCTATAGCTGACAACACCGAGGCAAATATGCCCAAATACACAAAGTCTAGCATAAGCGCAGTACCATCTAAAGGTAGTATCGTTAACTGCCTGACCGCGTCCGTCAGATGACTTAATGGATTAACCTTTGCTACTACTTGCATCCACTCAGGCATCAACGAGATGGGGAAGAATATGTTGCTTGCAAACATCAGCGGCATCATGACGAGGTTTATTATCTGCATAGGTCTCTCCATTCTGGTAGACCTCAGTGAGAATGCAATGAAGACTGATGAAAGCCCTGCGCCAACTAGGAATATTGCCGCATAAATACCCAAAAGGTTTAGCAGCGTAAAAGTCGGACTAAGCTGCAATCCCAACAGGTACGCAAGAGCCAGAATGACTGTCGCCTGAAATATTGCCCTTAAGGTTCCGTTAAGGACTTTCGAGAATATTATTGCCGCACGCGAGACTGGCGTACTCATCACCTTATTTAAGAACCCTAAACGTCTATCCCACACTATGGACATTCCGCTGAACATTGTAGTCATTACTACAATCATTGAAACTATTCCTACAGCCATGTAACTAAAGTAATCCGTAACGCCGAAAGCACTCTGCATGACCTTTGCGCCTAAATCAGAAAACGCCTGCTGAAGCTGTTGCGTAATAAAACTCCCTGGTATAACGAGCGTTCCGCTAACTGGCGGGATCAGGTAACTTCCTGGTATGTAGATATCAGGTATTGTTACGCCACTCAAACTACCTGCTGAGAATATGGCGTTTATATTCATCGATTTTCCCAAAAGTCCCATCCATATTAAGGGTTGGAGCACAAGCATTAATACCATCACCGGATCCTTCAGCCACTTCTTGAGTTCTCTGACCGTTAATGCCCATAGCCCTCTGAGTAAACTCGGATAATACTCGTTTGTCCCATTCATTCCACTCATTTTGCTACCTCCTTCCGAGCCTATCCTCCTCTGGCCCTCCGCAAGATCATTCTCTGCATCATAATCGCTTCCTTGGTCTCCTCAGAGTCGCGGAGGGCTCTGCCAGTATACTCAAGGTAAACCTCGTTGAGGGTTGGTTCCGTGAGAGAGAGTTTGGTAACAGTATAGCCGTTCTTTCGTAGCGCCTCAATTATGAGGGGCGCCGTTACCTCTCCATGCTCGGCCTTTATCCTATACGATCCGTTCTCGTTTCTCACATCCTTGACGTTTTCAACACTGCGGATGAGGTTGCTCACATCTGCCCCCTCCTTTATACTGATGGTTATTATGTCCCCGCCCAAGCTCTCCTTGAGATCCTTCGGAGCACCTATTGCGATTATCTTTCCATGATCGATTATGGCTATGCGGTCGCAGAGGGCATCAGCCTCCTCCAAGTAATGCGTGGTCATGAAAATCGTCATCCCGTACTCTTCCTTGAGCTTTCGGATGTAGTTCCATGTGGCAGTCCTGGTCTGAACATCTAAGCCCAAGGTTGGCTCATCCAGAAAAAGCACCCTCGGTCTGTTGATCAAGCCGCATGCAAGCTCAAGCCTTCGCCGCATCCCTCCGGAGTATGTCTCGACCCTCTTATCCTTGAAGCGAGTCAGCTCCACTAATTCAAGCAGTTCAAGGGCACGTTTCTTTGCCACTTCTCTGGGTATCCCGTACATGTCTGCGCATAACATTATGTTCTCGTATCCAGTCAAGTCCTCGTCAGCTGTGTACTCCTGAGGTACGACACCGATCACCTTCCTCACCTCATTTGCCTCTTTGAGGATGTCGTATCCCAAGACTGAAGCTCTCCCTTCTGTTGGCCTCAAAATGGTTATGAGCATGCTGATCGTGGTGGTCTTGCCTGCGCCGTTCGGTCCCAAGAACCCAAAGATCTCACCACTCTTGACGCTAAAGCTTACGTGGTTCACCGCGACCAAGCTTTTATTGAAAACTTTCGTTAACCCTTCAGCAACAATAACTTCATCTTTCCCGCTCATGATCTTTCACCCTGCAATTTTTTGTCTATCTCCTCAAACTTCTGGGCAGTTTCGTTCAGAACCTTCAAGGTCTCCTTTAGGACCTCCTCTGAAAACTTGGTCTCTAGGTCGATGCCTAGGTTAAAGAATGCCTTGATCAATCGGTTGAGGGCTACCCTGAGCTCTTCAGCCTCTTCCGACGGGATGCGTAGCCAAAGGCTTCCAAAGAGTGGAGACGCGAATATCTTATTCCACTTTCCAAAATGCCCCTTCAGCCTTCGCTGCTCCTCCAAAAGCTGTTTGCCCTTATCGGTGAGCATGTACCGCTTTATTCCGCTCTCCTGCAGGTCTGCGGGGACCTCCTTTATGTAACTGTTGTCCTGAAGCCATGCAAGGAGCGGGTAGACCGAGCCAGGGCTGGGTCTCCAGCTTCCGTTCGTCTTCTTCTCCATCTCATCCATTATCTCAGAGCCAGAGAGCGGTCTCTCGTTCAAGAGCTCCAACACTTGGTATCGCAGGAAACCTTTTGGCACAGTCGCCATGTGCCTCATCCAATGCCTAAAAGGCGGAGGGGGTCGAGGGCAGTCAAACAATTATATCACCATTGATATCGCCCTTGATATCAAGGCTGATATATAAAGGTTTCTATGTTTTGCTTTTGAGCTATAAGGTGCGTGGGTGGAGGATATTGGGAAGAAAGGTGCTTATCCTTATGCTTATCCTTATGCTTATCTACTCCTGCCGACTTTCCAGTCTTGACTCGTCCATCTCAGTATAATTTCAGCAAGGTTTATTATTGATTTGACCGTTTTGAAGGATATATGGATAGAGGGCTTTCACGTTGATCTAGCTCGCCTAGGGCGTGAATATAGCCCTTGGCCCTGCCTCGATCACGTCCTTGAACATCAGGGCGCAGGTACCCGGCTCGCGCACCTTCGCATTACGGAATTATTATAGCTCATATTAAACTAATTTTCAAATAACAGGAAAAATCAAATTATTATGGTGCATGGCTAATGTACGTCATAATATCGTCATGCACTGCCCTTAAGGATGACTCCGTTCCTATCCCTCAGAACTCGCGAACAGTCGAGCCACATCACTATTTGGAGGAGCCTCTACTCTCGACCTTTCTTAAGATTAGGCGCCGCATTTTATCCGACCCTAGAGCCAGGCTCGGGCAGAGGACGACCTACGCTCTCGACCTCTACACCAGAGCGGGAAGGGCTTACAAGGACACATTTAAAAACAATTACACCAAACTGAAGCCATTGTTGATCTCTGGCGAGACCCTCGAGTGGTTCTTCCTTTCAGGTGGTTATGGGATTATCCACGCACTGGAGGAGGCTAGATCATATCAAGCAACCTTCAGCCGCGCCATAGCCCAGCAGAACAATATTCCATACACGGCGGATTTATGGAGAAATATTTTACCACAGATCTGCGACAGCATACTATCCAAGACTAAGTGTGATTATGTCTATATCTTTGGGAGCCGAGACTACACGAGTTTCATAAAAGAGACGAAATTTTGGAGGACCGCGGAAAATATCAAGATCTTTGAGAGCTCGGGCTCGGCTGGTCCGAATTGGCTTTCCCCGATAATATGCGATCTTGTAGGGAAAATACTGAATGGAGATGTTGCGACCTTTAACTCGAAATACGGCAAGTTCACAAAACAGGCAAAGTGAGCGGGTTTAATGTGTTAATGCGTGAGATAATAAGATTTGTTGAGGAGATACACATTCTGACTGCCAATAAGGGAAGGCTTTTCAGAGGGCCGAGCGATCTGCTTCCAATAAACGGGATATATGTATTCTTCGAGGCTGGACAGAAGATCTTGATAAACTCAAAGGAGTACAACCGGATAGTGCGGATCGGCATAAACGAGAGACCGAACAACTTCCGGAGCAGGATAAGAGGTCACTACCACGGTAATATAGAGGGGAGTGTTTTCAGGGAAAATGTCGGTTGGGCACTACTGGAGTCCAAAGGCAAAAGACCAATGGAGCGTTTCAGAACCAAGAGGGAGTATAAAAAGCAGAACTCCAGTGGACCTCTTGAGAAGGAGATCTCGGACTACTTTTCTAAATTCCTGACATTTAAGGCGTTTCAAATTACATACTCAAAGTTGGAGGACTATGAACGGATAATGATTGGTGCCTTTTCTATCTACTACCAGTACAAAATTCTGAAGAAAGAACTGGATCTCAGCAACTGGCTTGGTCTATATACATATTCTCAACAGGATAAAATCAAGAGGAGCGGGCTGTGGAATAGTGAGGGCGTCATACTTTTGACGGAAACATCATTAGGAGATTATAGTGGTTATGGATTTAACTCAATATCAGAGAAATTTGATGCCATTTTGATGGACTTGACACGAAACATTACCTAACTATTAATAATTCTTATTACACAACGCTAGAAAAGTAAAACTTAAATTCATAAAATAGGAATATAATTAGGTGATTTTTTGAATACTATTCCGAAAAGGAAAAGGTGGATCACCGACTGGTGGCCCGATCGCCTGAATCTGAAGGTGCTTCGCCAGAACTGTTCGCACGCCAACCCATACGGATCGGACTACGACTACGCCTCAGAGTTCGAGAGTCTGGACCTCGCCGAAGTAAAGAAGGATCTGAAGGAGCTCATGACAAAGTCTCAGGACTGGTGGCCCGCTGACTTTGGACACTACGGTCCGCTCTTCATACGCCTCGCTTGGCACAGCGCTGGAAGTTACAGGGTCTTCGACGGAAGGGGCGGAGCGAGGACTGGGGACATTCGCCTACCTCCAAGGATAAACTGGCCTGATAATATCAGCCTCGATAAGGCAATTCGATTACTCTGGCCTATAAAGCAAAAGTATGGCAGAAAGCTCTCTTGGGCTGATCTAATTGTCTTGGCTGGGAATGTTGCCTTCGAGTCCATGGGTGCTAAAATCATTGGCTTCGGTGGAGGAAGGGAAGACATCTGGGAGCCCGATGAGGCTACAGACTGGGGACCAGAGTTAAAGATGCTCACAGGCAAGGAGCGATTCAAGGAAGGTGAATTAGCAAAACCCTTTGCTGCAACCGAGATGGGTCTAATATATGTTAACCCCGAGGGACCAGAAGGGAAGCCTGACCCTGTGGAATCCGCCAAGCAGATAAGGGTCGCATTCTCTAGGATGGGAATGAACGACGAGGAGACGGTGGCTCTGATAGCGGGCGGACACGCCTTCGGAAAATGCCACGGCGCTGGTCCTTCTACTCACCTTGGACCAGATCCCAGCTCTTCCGATGTGAGCGCGCAAGGACTCGGCTGGAAGTACGGCTACGGAACCGGAAAAGGACCGCACACTTTCACGAGCGGATTCGAGCTCGCCTGGTCACCCACCCCCACAAGGTTCGGGATAGAATACCTGAAGCTTATCTTCACCTACGAATGGGAACTCACGAAGAGCCCTGCTGGAAAGTACCAGTGGGTCGCAAAGGACGCCCCAGCAATTATCCCGGACGCCCACGATCCCACAAAGGAGCATCCTCCCATGATGCTGACCACAGACCTTGCATTGAGGTTCGATCCGATATACTCGAAGATCGCCCGCAGGTTCATGGAGAAGCCGGCAGAATTTGAAGCAGCCTTCGCGAGAGCTTGGTTCAAGCTGATACACCGCGACATGGGTCCAAAGGAGTGCTACCTCGGTCCAGAAGTTCCGAAGGAGTCTTTCATATGGCAGGATCCCCTTCCAGAGCGGGACTATGCATTGATTGATGAAAATGATATTGAGGCACTGAAGAAGGTTATATTGAATTCTGGTCTGAGCATCCCTCAGCTGGTCTACACCGCTTGGTCCTCCGCAGTCACTTACAGAGATTCTGACAGGAAGGGAGGGGCTAACGGCGCTAGGATAAGGCTTGATCCCCAGAGGAAATGGGAAGTTAACCATCCGGAAGACCTTCCGAAGATCTTGTCGGTATATGAGAAGATAAAGAACGATTTTGATGCAAAGCACGAGAAGGACGGGAAGAAGGTCTCTTTGGCTGATTTAGTCGTTTTAGGGGGCTGCGCGGCTGTCGAGGAGGCTGCGAGGAGGGCTGGCTTCGACGTCAAGGTTCCTTTTGTTCCAGGAAGGGTAGATGCACTCCAGGAGCACGTGGACATACAGTCCTACTCTGTAATGGAGCCAGAGGCATGCGGATTCAGGAACTATATCAAGGATCCTTCGATGAATCTGAACGTAAAAGCAGAGGAGATCCTCGTAGATAAGGCTCAACTTCTCAAATTGACGGTTCCAGAGTTGACAGTCCTCGTGGGAGGGTTGAGAGCCCTTGGCGCAGTCTACAAGTACGATGGGCTCGGAGTCTTCACATCCACGCCAGGAGTGTTGACAAACGACTTCTTCGTCAATCTGCTCGATATGTCCACTGAGTGGCGCTCTGCTGATGACTTCAAGTACTATTATGAGGGGTACGACAGGAAGACAGGCGCCCTTAAGTGGAAGGCGACCAGAGTAGACCTAATATTCGGCCACCACGAGGAGTTGAGAGCTGTCTGCGAGGTCTACGGTGCCTCAGACGGTAAGGAGAAGTTCGTCAAAGACTTCGTCTCTTCATGGACCAAGGTCATGCACATCGACCGCTTCGACCTTTGGAGGAAGGAGCGAAAATTATACAGGAATTTGATTGCAGGGATTACGTAGTCTTCTATGATCAAAAATTCTGCCCAATTTTTTACTTTTTTATTTTTTATCTTTACGATTCTTTCAGTAAATTAAACACTTTAAAAGCCCAAAATCCAAAGCCACAAATTTAAGTATATAGGTGCCGTTAAGGAGGAAACCAAAATCAGCGAAGCGATAGTCTCCTTATGAAAATCATACCTCTCGCTGAGAACCATCATTGAAACTGCAACTGGCACGCCGTGCATTATAATAAGAATCGCAAGCGGCACTCCAGACAACTCTAAGTAAGTAGCTATGAGGAGCGCAATCAATGGCAATAAAACCGCTCTTAGTAGGCTCAGCTTTAAAGCATAGCCTATTTTGGAATATTTTCTTCCGTATAGAAACGCTCCCAACATAAAAATTGCAACAGTTGCGGTGGTGCTCCCAAGCATGTGCAAGGGAATAGAAATGTATTCTGGAATCTCTATTCCTGATATTGAAAAAAATAAGCCAATCAGAATTGACAATATAAGGGGGTTTCTCGAGAGCTTTTTTAAAACTATTTTTAAAGTTTCTAGAAACGAGCAGCCCTCGAGCTTGTAGAACTCCAGAACTATTATCGACATAGAAACACTTACCACCGATATTGATGAGACCGACAATGTTGCCAGATATTCTCCCTCACCCGGGAATGCAAACATGACGAAAGGCAAGCCGAAAAACGCCAAGCTTCCGAATACCGTGCTTATAATTAATATGTAGAGCGTCTGCTTTGAAAAACGTATGGCGCGATATAATACAAGGTATGCAAAAACTATCACGAATATCGGCGCAATGCCAGCAATAACGAACTGAATACTTTCTTTGTTGAAGTTTATATTAGCTAAATCCACAAACAATAGTGCTGGCAGAGCAAAATAGTAGACATACGCGCTTAATATCCGCTCGTCTCCAGCCTTTAGTATGTTGATCCTCTTCGAAAGGTAGCCTAAACCTATCAGAAGGAAGATTGGCACACCTGTGCGTAGAAGAACACTCAAATCCATTTTAATCGTTTAAAATTGCTGATAAACTTTTTAAATTTTTCTACAGTAATGATCCTATGATTAGCGTATTTGATGCCGCTATAATCTTTGCTTATTTAATGACTGTTTTCGCTGTTGGAGTGATCTACAGAAGGGTTAATTCATCATACGAATATATGACCGCAGGAGGGCGCATAGGCTTAATTTCATTATATGCCACATGGAGTGCCACAGCCATCGGCGCCGGCTTCACAATGGGCATTATTGGCAACGTCTACCGATTGGGCGTCTCCGGGGCTTGGACCTTGATAGCATTCGGAATAGGCTTCGCCACAGTCTATTTTCTCATTCCACGAGTGAGGTATTTGGGAGAAAGATACCGTTTTACGACCCTTCCGGAAATGATGGGGGCTCGAATGGGTAGGGGCGTACAGATCTTAGCTGGACTGGTTACCGTCGCTGGAATCTCAGGCTTCATAGCGGACAATTTCGTTGGTCTTGGGACTATTTTCAAAGTTTATTTGGGTCTAGACCTCTGGTTGGGCATCTTGATCGCTGCTACAGTTACCGCCTCTTACACAGTTATCGGCGGGCAATTAGCAGTAATAAGGACCGATTTGATTCAATGGGTGATGGCAATATTAGGAATAGTCTTCATAGTTCTGCCTCTGGCTTTAGCAAGGGCTGGGGGTTTGGAAAATATTTTCTCGAGCATCCCGCCTTCAAGACTGACCTTCGAATCCCTATCGATCTATTCAATAACCGGAGTCTTGACTTCTATGATCTTTGGAGTACAGTTCCAAAACCACCTAGTTCAGAGGCAATTGGCTGCCAGAGACAAAAAAGTGCTGTATTCTTCGACCATCCTAGCAAATGTTACATTCTTCTTATGGGCAGCCGTATGCATAATTATAGGACTTGCTGGCGCTGTGGCCTTCCCTGGACTCCCTTCGGCTCAGTCTTTACTACCTCTTATGATAAACGAGCTCGTTCCTTATGGGCTTAATGGGCTTGTTATCGCCTCCCTTCTATCGATAATGATGTCCAGCGTGGACTCTTTCCTTATTGGCGTCTCATCAAGCCTCTCAAAGGACATAATTAGTGCACTCTTTCCAAGAATGGATGACATAAAGATCCTTCGAGTTACAAAAATAAGTGCCCTGTTTATCACTTTGCTCTCAATATCTATTGCATTAATTTATCCCGACATACTTGGTTTGATTCTTGCGTTTTTCTCTACGATCGCCAGCGGGCTTGGAGTGCCCGTCATAGCCACGCTATTCTGGAAGAGGGCAACGCCTTATGGAATTGGTGCTGGGATAATTGCCGGATCATTAATAGCGCTTTATCTGCGCCTTACTGGCTCGATCTTTGATCCATCGCTTGTAGGTGTGCCTGTTAGTTTAATAGCAACAGTGGCTCTCAGTCTATTAACAAAGCCTCAGCCGACTGGCATAATTGATGCATACTTCCACAAAAAATGATTTTATAAAAAACATAATCCCTTTTTTTCTGAACGAGCCCCCGTGATAAGAAAATATATGCGTAAGAGTTTGCTATTTAGGTTACATAATTGAACTCAACGCTTTTTTATGAGCCCTTTAAAGATTATAATGTTGAGTTAAAAATCTGAGCCTTAGGAGCGTAAGGTATTGATAGTAATCACAGACAAAAAAGACTACGCCCTAGTCGAGCCAAAATTCAAAGCCAATATAAACTCATACATCGACTTTGCCCGTCAGAACGTTCCATATTATAGAAAGACCATTAGTAGTCTTGCGGACTTCGACAAATATTATGAGATCCCTCTTATTGCCGAGGATAATCTTTCGTCGGATCCTCTCTCTTTTGTCGCATTTAGAGATAGAGTGGTTAGAGCGACGACTTCTGGCGGAACCTCAGGGAAGCGCAAGATCCTCTTCAGGACAAAAGAAGATCTTAAGAGAAGTATTGATGTAGTAACAAGGCTTTTCAGAGGTCTGGGCGTGAAAAAAGGCGATAGAATAGCCATACTCCAGCCGTTTGATATGTGGAATACCGGGCACCACGCGATGGCCGCGTTCCAGCGGATTGGTGCTCTCAGTTTCCCAGTTGGTCTATCGGGGACTGACGAATATGTCCTCTGGCTAATAGAAAAGTTCTGCTGCAACATCGTATTTTCAACACCTTCGCGCGCCTCTTTACTCGCTTCGCTGGGAAACAAAATAAAATCAATTGAGAAAGTCATCTGCACGAGTGAGCCTATACTTGAAGCCCACCGCAACGCAGTTAGGAAAGGATGGGGTGCTGAAATCTTTGGAACGTATGGCACAGAGGAATTTGATGGTATAGCATACGAATGCGAGGCACATCAAGGTTACCACATAGTTGATGATGATTTAATAATTGAAATACTTGACCCTAACCTATTAATGCCAACAGGTGTTAAAATTGGGCTTTTGGTTTTGAGCAAAATAAATCGGACTGGCACCGTTCTGCTTAGATACCCTGTCGGCGATATTGTTGAGATCGACGAGACTACATGCAAGTGCGGATGCAAATCCCCCCGATTAAAATTCTTGGGGAGGACCTCGGAAAGCATTTATCTTTATAATGGGCTGAAGATTACACTGCAATCGATCGAGGAAGCTATTAGGTCAGTGCTTGGATTTCTACCGCTTTATCAGATTGTTGTAAAAGGTGAAGGGGGGAAGGAAAGTTTAACTCTGATGATTCAGCAGAGTCGCTCCGAAGAGCTCGGCTCTCGGATATTGAGAGCATTGCTTTCATCAGTACCGGATATGGAAGATGCATATGCCTTAGACAAGTCCTTAGACCTTAGGATAGTAATGGAGGAGTCGCTCTCATCATTCTTTATAACAAGAAGAGGCAAGATGCCGAGGGTGATCGACAGGAGACAACAGTGTCAGTAGTTCAAGGTCCAATATTTCTTAATAGTGAATAAGCAAAGACTTGAAAAAGAGATCCAACTCAGTTGTGGATCAAGTTTTGTAAAATCTAGGAAAATATATAGAGGTGCCATGTGAATACATTTAGTAACAGTAAATTTTGGTGTAATTTATGGAGAGGCCCGCAATAATAGTGATCGACATGCTAAACGACTTCGTCCATGGTAGCCTAAAGTGCGAAAGAGCACTTCGGATAATACCAAACATTAAAAAGCTCATAGATTTTTCGCGGGAGAAAGGGATCCCTGTGATCTTCAGCAACGACGCTCATTATCCTCAGGATCCTGAAGTAGTGAATAGGTGGGGAGCCCATGCTATAAAGGGCACGAAGGGGGCGGAAGTCATACCCGAGTTGAAGCCTTCAGAGAGAGACTATGTGGTCGATAAGAGAGTATACAGCGGCTTCTTCGAGACAGGGCTTGACCCGCTCCTGAGGAGCCTCTATAGGGGCGAGGGCGTTAAGACCGTGATACTGTGCGGTCTACACACCCACATGTGTATAAGGCACACGGCAGCGGACGCATTCTTCAGGGGCTACAAGATAGTGGTGGTGAAGGATGGTGTGGAAGCCTTCACCGAGGAGGACCACATCTCTGGCCTGAAGTATCTAGTGGATGCATACAACGCCAAGCTCATGACCGTTGATGAGATCATTGCGTCTCTAAAATAAGAATCCTTTATATACTGCATATATTTAAAATATTTTATAGTTATTTTAATATAAAAATTTACTTTAATATATAGTTTTTTCAAATAATAAAAAATTTAAATAATTAAAGTGCGGTCCAACCCCCATCAACGAAAATTGTTTGTCCAGTTACATAATTCGAAGCGGGTGATGCCAAGTAAACTAAAGCCGCTTTGAGATCTATAGGATCCCCGATTCTTCTTAGGGGCGTCCTTGACAAAATGTAATTAGTTATCTTTTCATCCTGAAAAACTGGCTGCGTCATTTCACTAGGAAAGAATCCTGGCGCAATGGCGTTTACATTAATATTGTAGGGTGCCCATTCTACCGCCAATGCTCTTGTCAGGTTTATGACTGCGCCTTTAGAGGCATAATAAGGGGCGGTAGGAAATACGTCCCCGACAGCCCCATAAATTGAGGCGATGTTAATTATCTTTCCGTACCTCTTCTTCAACATTTCACGGGCGGCGGCCCTTGCACACAGAAAAACGCCAGTCAGGTTTATGTCTATAACCTTTTTCCATTCTTCGAAGCTTATATCCACAGAAGGACTCAAAGAAGCCACACCAGCATTATTGACCAGTATTTCTAAAGATCCGAATCTTTCAAGTGCTGCTTTAACCATTTTCAGTACTTCATCTTCCCTACTAACATCTGTTTTAATTGGTAGGACTTCCACATTGAACTTCTTACTAATATTGTCGGCTACTTCAATAAGCTTTTCATATCTTCGCGCGGCGATTACTACGTTGACTCCCAATTCGGCTAATGTTTCAGCGAAAGTCACGCCCAATCCGCTAGAGGCGCCTGTCACTATCGCGGTTTGCCCCTTTATATTGAAACATAGGTTCATTACCTTTTCTTTCAAAAAATCACTTCCTTAGATGTAATGGTTTCTGTCCAATAAAAAAATTTTGATTAATTATCTTATAAATAGCAGGATCTGTGGGTCTAAAAGAAGATTAGCATTTTACTTCCGATACTTCAAGAAAGCTGACAAACAACTCTAAAGCCTGAAGACTTTTCTACTGATAGATCTAATTTTCCTTCATTTATTATTATAATTAAAGAAGAAATCCGTTTTATCATATATGTTCTCAATCAATCTATGCTCAATCAATAAAAGCCATATAGTAGCTATAAATCCGTCTGCTATAGGCTTTCCTATTTAGAGATAGGGGCTGCTTTGTTATTTTTAATTGAAATGGGATTAGGTTTTTATTTTTTTAGTAACTTTATAGTCTCCTTACAGAAACTCGGCAGATCTGAGGGCATCCTCGAAGTAACTATTTTGCCGTCGACAACTACTGGCGCATCAACAAAGGTTGCTCCAGCATTCTTTATATCAGTGGCTACCGACTTCCAGCAAGTAGCTTTCTTTCCTCGCAAAACATCAGCCTCAATAAGCATCTGAGGACCATGACAAACTGCTGCTATAACTTTGCCCTTTTCATATGCATCCTTAACAATTTTTACTAGATCGGCGTTTACACGCATTCTGTCGGGAGCCCTTCCGCCTGGAATTATCACAGCATCGTATTCTTCTATCTTTACATCTTTTGGCGATATTTCAGATCTAAAAGGAACACCGTGCTTGCCAACATATGTCTCTTTGGCTCTTGAAGCACATATTACAACTTCGTATCCTTCCTCTTGGAACCTGTAATATGGGTAGATGAATTCAGATTCTTCCACACCTTCGTCCAACATTATCAATATTTTCTTCAAAACATTCACCAAGTAAAATAAAAAAGAGTGACTTTTAGTTTTTACTCAAACAATGCCTCCTTTTGAACCACCCAGATATGTTAGATTGCTAGAGTTTACGAAATAATGATAAATTCTTGGAAGACCTTACGGAGAAAAATACCGCCAAAGTGACAACGAAGAAATGTTTAAATGTTCTTTAAAGTTTTGTTTACGGTGAACTTTTTGACTCAGGTTCAGCTGAGGCTGCCCGAAAAGATGCTTGAGGAGATAGACAGATGGTTTGCGGAGGGGAGGTTCAAGAGTCGGAGCGACGCCATAAAAACTATAATTGCGTTCTATGAGGAGCTTGAAAAGACACATGAGTTCTTCAATATGCTGATGGAATGCAGCGATGAGGCGAAGAAACGCCCTGAATC
>JAOAJN010000008.1 GCA_026414165.1 Candidatus Methanomethylicaceae archaeon | reverse complement strand
GATATAGAGTTTGACAGTTGGGACTGGGAGAGCGAGTTGGCATCTTGGAACGGTGGCGCCGAAACAGTCGTAGAATGGTTGTTGAAGACAGGGTTCGGGAGGATGGAAGAGGGGACTGCGATACTGGACTGCGAGGGGGTGGCAAGGAGGTACGGGCTTAAGGAGAGGTACGGGATCAAGGGCGAGGTGCCGCCCCTCACGCTGAAGAGGTCTGACGGCACGACGCTGTATACAACTAGGGACATAGCTTATACGCTATGGAAGTTCGACAGGGCTGAGAGGGTTATAAATGTGATATCGCTGGAGCAGAAGCTGCCACAGCTGCAGCTGAAGCTTGCACTGTACGCGCTCGAATTGGGAAGTTTGGCGGAGAATCTGGTGCACTTCAGCTACGAGTTGGTGCACCTTCCGGGCAAGAAGATGTCGGGGAGGAGGGGCAGGTACGTCACGTTTGATGAAGTGATGGACGAGGCGGTGCAGAGGGCTTATGAGGAGGTGTCTAAGAGATCGCCCAACCTCAGCGAGGAGGAGAGGAGGAAGATATCGGAGTTAGTGGGTGTTGGGGCTGTAAGGTATGCGCTGGTGGCGGTGGACCCAAACAAGCCGATAACATTCACTTGGGAGAGAGTGCTAAACTTTGAGCAGAACAGCGCGCCATTCATTCAATATGCTCATGCCAGAGCGAGCAACATACTGGCAAAGGCGGGACAGGGCGTTGAACATAGCGAGGCGAATTATGCGGGTTTGAGTACTAAGTATGAAAAGGAGCTGGTGGTGAAGCTTTCCATGCTACCCGAGGTTGTGAAGGAGGCGGCGGAGAGTCTCAGACCTGAATTGCTTGCAGAGTATGCCAACGATCTATCATCAGCATTCAACCTCTTCTATGACAACGTTCCAGTGCTCAAGACCGAAGACGAGAGTTTGAGAAAGGCAAGACTTAGGCTCGTAGAGAGTGTGAAGACAGTTCTATCGAATGTATTACACCTGATTGGAATAAATGCACCAACAAGGATGTAGGGCAATGTAATTGCATCGTTTTTATTGCTGATGGAAACATTAAATTTTAAATTTAACCTTGAATACATGATGCCGATCTTAAAATGAGTGGAGGCAAATCCAGAAATTCAACCTTTTGTATAAGAAAACCGTCTTCAAAACTTTCAACAATTACTTCAGATTGAGTCGACTTGAGATATTATATAAGAGAACAACAACTTTGTACGAGTCGTATCATAATGTATTCATTTTTCGAGTGTTTGGAAGGTTCATGTAAAATAGAAAGATTGTTGTTAATGGCATATTAGCTTTTTTCAATAATCTTTATTTTGGCTTTTAAGTGTTTGCCCAATATTCCGATTACAATCATTACAATCATGAGATAAAAGATAAGGAAGCTTAAGAAGTATCCTGAAATAGGAGTTTATTTTGTTGATTATGCGAAAGGCGACCAAGATTATTGAGCTCCATTTATATGGTATATCGACGACCAAGCTTTATTGTTTTTCTGGGAGACCCCTCTTAAGGGCGGAGGAGGTAGTGGTTGCAGAGTCCGATCCATCCAAAACTATGGGCAACATCCCTTGGAAATATAAAATGATTCTTTGTTGACGTCTAGCCTCAGGTTCTATCTTAAAGGTTATAAAGGCGGTAGATGCGAGCAATGAAAGGACAAACATTATCAAAAAAGTTTTTACTCAACCTCCCCATTTTATTATGGGTAGAAGGTTGACTTTTAAGTAAGAATTGTGTTGCTAAAAGACAGAAATAAGACATTGATGAATTTATTGAAGTATTGAGGTTTATCATGATCTCTGATTTCTAATTTTCAGAAAGCTTCCTCCGACACCATTAATAACTTTCTTGAGATTATATCTACTAAATTTGAGTGGAAAATAATATGTCACTCCAAATATTAGTAATTATAAGTCTTAGTAGTTCTACGACCCGCCCATTAAATTTTCATGATGACGCTTAATCTCATTTGGAATCTGTGGGCATCTAAACTTGCTACTCGTCATTAAAGGGAAGACATATTTTAGATTTACTTGACCTCAAGCGGGCCCGGAGGGATTTGAACCCTCGACCATCGACTATCCCCGAGGTCACCGGAGGCCGACGCCCTAATCCATGCTAGGCCACGGGCCCGTTCACGATAACACATTAAAACCGGTTGAATATATTTTATATTGTTAAATCTGCAATTTGGTTATAGATTACTCGACTTTATGTTGAAAGCCCTCTAGCATCTCGTTATCGGTCACATCGGAAAGACGATTAGAGTCTGGGAGAGCATGAATATCATTGAAAGGTAAAAGAGAGTTATGATCAAGAACGCCAGATCGGTACTCCTGAAGGAGAGCTCCCTGTAATAGGTCTTCTTGCACTTAACGCCAAATGCCCTAGCCTCCATAGCCTCGGCTAGCCTGAAGGACCTCCTTATGGTGCACATTATCAGCGGAACCAATATCATGGCGTACTGCCTCACTTTCTTCAGCCTAATCCCTTCAAACTCTATGCCCCTAGCCTTGTAAGCGTCGACGATGTTCGAGAACTCCCTGCTTATCACCACGGCATAACGGGCTGACGCGACGAGCATGTAAGCGAAGCTGTACGGAAGTCTTAGCTTGATAAGCGCAGCGCTTAGGTCGTCTGGGTGCGTTGTGAGAGAGAATGCAGAGAAGGCGGTCAAGATGTTTATCAGCCGCAGAGAAGTCGTTACTGTGTAGTAAAGCCCCATGTAGAGATAGTTGAGGGCGGCGATTAGAATGACCAAAAGGAGGATCGACCATAGAGCCCCCAAGAATCTCCCTAGGCTTCTTGCGACAACCATGTAGATCACTATTGTTAACAAGAGCGCCAGCTGTGCCTCTATTGTCAAGAAGTATACGGAGAAAGCGATGGTTAGGAGGCACCAAGCGATCTTTGTCCTTGGATCAAGCCTGTGGACGAGCGTCTCTCCCCTCTGCCACTGGAGAGCCTGCAAGAAGCTACTCACCTTAAGCCATCCCTCACCGAGCTGATTATCGCCTCAGCTAGCTCTCGCAATTCGCGGACAGGATTGTTCCTAAGTATCCCATTTCTCTTCATCATCTCGGCGATCTCGAGTAGCTGAGGCATTACTAGATTTGCTTCTGCTAGAGTCTCCCTTTTCTCGAGCAGATCTCGCTTTGTCAGGTCCCCTATAATCCGCCCACTCTTCATTATGATAAATCTCTCCGCCACATCGTACGCAAAGTCCACATCGTGAGAGATTATTATGACGGACTTTCCCTTGTTCAGTTGTCCCCTTAATATCTGCATAAGCCTCAGTCGCTCTATCTCGTCCTGACCCAGTGTGGGCTCGTCTATGATAAGAGCTAAGGGATCCATGCTTAGTACAGAGGCGATGGCGACCCTCTTCCGCTCACCTTCACTCAACGACAACGGAGGCAAGCCTCTTAGGTGCTCGAGACCCATCTCGCGGAGGACGGAGTCAACCCTCTCAGAAACGGCTTTTTCGCCCATTCCTGAAGCCTTCGGACCTAGCGAGACCTCCTTCTCGACGGTGTCAGAGAAGAGCTGGTAAAGAGGGTTCTGGAATATGTAGCCGATTTTCCTTGCGATCTTTGCGGTTGTGGTCTTTCTGGTGTCGATGCCGTCAACCAATACCCTGCCGCTCGTCGGGCGGATGAGGCCGAGCATTAGCTTAGCCATGGTTGTCTTTCCTGCCCCGTTCTCCCCCATTATTGCTACGGATTCGCCGAGGTTTATCTTCAAGTTTACGTCTCTGAGGGCCTCGTTTCCATTAGGGTAGGTGTAGCAGACGTCAATGAATTCTATTAACGTGCCCATTTTGATGCGCCTCTAAGTTCGTTCTCTAAATCTTCGACAGAAAGCGGGACGGTACGAAGCGTAAGACCCATCTCTGCAAGCATATGGTAGAGCTGCACTACCTTCGGAAGCGATACGCCAAGCCGCCCTACCTCCCCACTTCTCAAAACCTCTTGTGGATTTCCATCCACCAAGACCCTGCCACCGTTGATGATGACGATCCTGTCCACTTTGTCTAGGATGAAGTTGAGGCGGTGCTCCACTATAATCACAGTCATGCCCAGTTCCCTGTTCAGCCAGACTATCAGATCTATAAGGTCTCCTGCACTTTTCGGGTCGAGTTCAGAGGTGGGCTCGTCCAAGACCAAGATCTTGGGGCGCATCACCAGTACCGACCCGATAGCGACCTTCTGCTGCTGACCGCTAGAGAGAGTCTCGACGGGTCTTTTCAATAGATGACTTATTCCTAGGAGTTCTGCCACCTCTTGGATTCTCCTCGAGATCTCCTCTCTCTCCACCCCGAGGTTCTCCAAACCGAAAGCCATCTCAGCCTCAACCGACATCCTCGTTATCTGGTCCTCGGGGTTTTGAAATACCATGCCAACATATTGTGATAGCTCGCTAGTGCTGGAGGATGCTACATCCTTTCCCATCACATTAACTCTTCCGGAAAGCTTTCCGCCGTAAAAATTAGGGACGAGCCCGTTGAGACACCTGCAGAACGTGGACTTTCCGCCGCCCGAGGGTCCTGTGATTAAGACAAACTCACCAATTTCTATCTCAAGGTTTACATTAAAAAGTGCTGGCTCTCTCCTCCTGGGGTAGTAGTAGGTGAGTTCCTCCACCGATATTGCCCTCAAGGTTGAGCACCAATTAATCAGACGCGAAGTATTCAGTGACCCCTGCTTTTCTTAGAGCCTTTATCACCAAGTAGCCGATGATCGCACCAGGACCGCAGCTTACCTCGAACATTAGCCAGAGCGCCCAAACGCCGGACACGCCCATAATTGGGGGGATTTTGGCTCCTATGGCGGGAACAAGCAGGTAGTAAGCTAAGGTGGCACCTATGACGGTGGTCCCTATGTTCTCGGTAAATGCCACAAGGTCCCTCTTTACCTTCAGGTAATGGTAGATGAGTCCTACTATTAATCCGCCCGGAATCCCCCCAGGGAAAGCAAATAGTGTGCCGAGACCTAGCATATTGCGGAGTATGCCAGTCAGTGTGGCGGCACCCACAGCCCAGAAGGGACCTAGCAGGATTCCGGCGATTATGTTGATCATGTGCTGGAACGGGTAGGCCTTGATTGGACCTATAGGGATGAAGAATGGAGAAAGCGCTACGCCTAAGCCTGCCAAACCGATCGTCATGGCGATCATTCTTGTTAGTGGGACCTTATTAGCCATGGTCATAATTATCACGCAAGTAAGTTTAAAATAAAGGGATTATATAAACTATACATAACTGAATTATAGAAAAGAAATTATGTAGATTTGCCTAAAATTCAGGTGAGGGGGCGATATTGTCTAGATCCATTTCTGATGAGGAGAAGTTGAGGAGAGACCTAGGCGAACTTGTGAGGTTGGTTGAAAGGCACGGGGGCGAGGCCAAGGTTATAGACACAAGGGATATCGTTGTTGACGAGAGAGCAAGGCTGAAATGCATGTACCCTCCCTGCCGCTGGCATGGGAGTAGCATTATGTGCCCGCCTCACCTCAAACTCGTCCCGAGAGTCACCAGAAGGATAGTGAAGATGTACAGATTTGCAGTTCTGATCAGGTTAGGGATCCCAGTCGAGGACCTTGCCGGACCTGAGTGGACCAAAAGGCATGTGCCACACGAACTCAAGCTGAGGGAGGTTGTCAGCCTCGTGGAGAGCGAAGCACATAACATGGGTTATTACTTCGCCATGGGGTTTGCCGCTGGCGAGTGTTCGCTATGCCTCTCGCAGAACATAGAGTGTGAGGCGCTCAAGACCAGCAGATGCAGGTACCCGCTGAAGGCAAGACCCGCAATGGAGGCGGCGGGGATAGACGTTTTCGCCACGGTAAAGAAGGTGGGCTGGGAGATACACACCATAAGCCCCACGAAAGATTTATCTTTAATACCCTGCGCCGCTCTCTACGGACTAGTGTTGGTTTACTAGTTCAAAAGTCAAAAATCGATTTTTAAGAGAACAGGATTTTATTATTTATTATTTTTTAGATTTAGAGTTAAAGAAATTAATGTTTTAATTTTTTAATTCTGTAGCCCTAAAGTTTGAGCGGACCATTACAAAGCTATTACGAAAGACAATTTTTGGCAAGCTAAGGAAAAGTAACTATGGTGCGCAAAAAAAGATTTAAAATTAATAAAATTTAAAAATTAGCTTTGGTGGGGTAAGACCCATTTAAGCCAAAAGATGAAACTGAAGTCGGGTTCTGCTTAGGCGAGCGGAAAATTTTTCAGTTTAATTATTAAATTCAGACAATTTAATTTAAATGGCTAAGCCATATAAATAAATTGAGTGAGTTGAGTGTTCATAAATAATTCTAGCATTTTAAAATGGTTGAATGTTGTTGCATTCTTTTTTATGGTCATTGTGAACGTTTTAGCGGGGAGCACAGCGATTATTGGGGGCAAAAATACTGCTCAAATTTCTGATGAAAATCCAACTTTAATAACTCCAGCGGGTTATGTTTTCGCCATATGGGGAGGTAATTTACCTATTGCTTGGGATCTTCGTTTTTGCTCAGGCTTTTTCCAATCAATAGGTAAGAGGTTTTAGGGAAAAAGTCGGCTATCTGTTTATATTAAATAGCATATTAAACGTCGTTTGGCTTTTTCTATGGCAGTTTGAATATCTAATTTCATCAGTTGTTGTTATTTTTCTTCTTCTATGTACATTAATAATGATCTATCTTCGCCTAGAGGTTGGAAAATCTAAAGTTTCATTGCGTAACAAAATAGCTTTCCATATACCTTTTAGTGTTTATCTCGGATGGATTACCATTGCATCAATAGCAAATGTGGCTACGACATTAGTCTCTTTTGACTGGGATGGTTTTGGAATGACACCTGATACGTGGGCTACCTTAGTAGTGGTAATCGCTCTGGCAATTTCATTAACTGTTATTATAAAAAGGAAGGATGTATTCTATGGACTGGTAATCATATGGGCTCTCGCGGGCATTTCAGTTAAACAAAGCACAAATCAGGCAATAGTAGCGGCAACTGAGGTAAGCATACTAATAATAGCAATAACTTTAATTGCGATCCTCATTTCAAAAATAAGAAATCAGCCAGTAGTAGATCCCCATCCTGAAAATTAGCACAACTTTTTTTGGAAATTATTCCTTATTGAGGCGGGCTATTTGGTTTAGATCTTATTTCTAAATCAAAATAATCATTTATGGTAAAGTAGGCGTAGTCAAAAATACTATAGCAAGAATTTGGAAAATTAGTGAGCTGAGGCTAGAAGCTTTTTAAGGTAATTATTTGACCTGTAAAAGTAGCAAGATCCATAAGGACTTAAGTCAGTCAGAATTACTAAGTTTTTAAATATTTTAAAAACAAGATATCAAAAAATATTAATAATATTAACATATTTTATGTTTATTAATTATTGTCTATTCTTTAATGGATTTTATGAGACTGAGATTTCAGTGTTTAAGACGCGAGTAAAGGACCACTCCGACCAGCATTATAATAATGGCTATTATATAGTACTTCAGGAGTTTCTGGAACTTTTGGGATCTGCTCCTCTTAGAGATCTCCTTCTGGTATTCGGGCTTACATTTTAGGCAGTAATCCCTGCCCTTGACCTCGATCATCCTGCCGCAATAGACGCAGTGCCTGTGGGGGTAGATGTAGGGTCTGCGTTTCTCCGCAGTTACTGTTTTTTCTTCCAATTGTCTTCCTCCGAATTATAGCAGGTATTGCACTCAGCGCATGCTACCTATGCTGACTGCCATAGCCTTTAGGCGCTCGATCCTCTTCCAAGTGGACGGGTGTGTGGAGAACATCTCCAACAGGGAGTCTCCCCTGAAGGGGTTGACAATCCATAGCGGACTTGTGGAAGGGTTAACATTTAGTGTGGCCCCTGAGCGGGCTGTCCGCTCTATCTTCTCGAGGGCGCTTGCCAGCGAGATGGGCTTGCGGCTCAGGAGGGCACCCTCCTTGTCTGCATCGTATTCCCTACCCCTAGATATCGCCATTTGGATGAGAAAGGCCGCCAGTGGAGCCAATAGACTCAAAAGGAGTGTGAGCGCCCCAGCGTTGCGGTTCCTCTCGTTGCTCCCGCCAAAGAAGACGCTGTACCTACCGATGAGTGCGAGGTAGCTGATGGCCCCCGCAATTGTAGCGGCGACAGAAGCCACGAGAACATCTCTGTGTTTTATGTGGGAGATCTCGTGGCTCAGTACACCCTCTAGCTCGTTCTCGTTAAGCATCTCCATTAGACCCGTGGTGACTGCCACAACGGAATTCTTTGGACCTCTGCCGGTGGCGAAGGCATTAGGGACTCTGGATTTTATAATGGCAACCTTTGGCTTCGGAATTCCTGCGCTGGTTGCCAATGAGGCGACCATGCGGTGCAATTCAGGATACTCGCTCTCGTTAACGATCTTTGCGCGTGACATTGAGAGGACGATCTTGTCGCTGTAGAGGTAGGAGACAAGGTTCATTATCCCAGCCAGCACCAATGCTCCAAGGGATACTAGCTCAGGAGAGCCCAAGAAAAACCCTATCACATATCCAAGTACGACAAAGATTGCTGTGAGCACAGTCATCATTAATCCAAGACGCAACATGATGACCACCAATTAGGAAGTATTGCTGAAACGCTTATAAATTTTGAGGGTCTTGATTTTAAGGCCTGCGGGTAAAGAAAAACAGGTTTTAGATCATCACTTCTCAGCGACGATCTCGGTGTAATAATATTCGTTGATCTCCTTTTGGTACCTATCGAGCCATGATCCTTGCTTATTGACGCGGGGTCTGCCGGTCTCAGGGTCTCTCCTGAAAGTGATCCCTAGCCCCCTCAGGAACTGGTTCATGCCCTTCCTTAGAGAAGTAGGAGGGTTGGCTATGCCGTAGACGCTAGGCTCGCCAGAGAAGACCATTATGCTGTCGGCTATCAAGTCTATTGCGACGATGTCGTGCTCGACAACCAAGGCTGCTGCCCCTCGCTTCTCTGCGACCCTCCTTATGCAACGGGAGACTGCGAGGCGGTGCTCCACATCGAGGTGGGCGGTGGGTTCGTCTAATAGGTATAGCTTTGCGTCCCTTGATAGGCAGGCGGCTACCGCAGAACGCTGGAGTTCTCCACCGCTCAATGAGTCTGCCCTCCTATCGAGGAGCGGTTCTATGTCGAGGGGACCATAGATCTCCTCTCTAAACCAAGGATCTTCGAGGACGATCTGATTGATGGACTGCAGGATCTCTCTGATGGTCTTGTCAGTATTAGGGACGACGTACTGGGGCTTGTAGCTTATGGTTATCCCAAAGTCGTCCACGTAGCCCTCAGTCGGCTTTGTGACGCCAGCGATTACTTTTACGAAGGTTGTCTTGCCAGTGCCGTTTGCGCCAACGATGCCCACGACCTCCCCTTTGTGGATCGAGCCAGGCAAGGCGCTGAGTTTAAAGTCGCCAAGTGATTTTTTAAAGGCGGGCCACTTGACAAGAGTTTCCTCTGAGCGCCATTCGCTCGGCACTGGGGATAGGTTAAACTTGATTGGGTATGGTCTGAATCGAATGTTCTCGTCAGGGATGTAACCGCCTATGTATAGGTTTATTCCCACCCTCACGCCGTGGGGCTTCGAGACTATCCCATAGACACCTGCCTTTCCATAGAAGAGGCAAACGTGGTCTGATAAATAGTCCAAAACTGCAAGGTCGTGCTCTGCGACCAAGACGTACTTGGACTCCTTCGCCAGGCTCCTGATGAGCGATGCCATCCTGAGTCGCTGATACACATCTAAGTAGCTCGAGGGCTCGTCAAAGATATAGACGTCGGCATCCCTCAGAGCCACGGCGGCTATGGCAACTCTCTGGAGCTCGCCACCGCTCAGTGAGTGTATGTCCTTCTCCATGATTGAGCCCAAAGAGAGGTATTCTGAGACCTCGCTGAGCGCGCCGCGTTCGTCAATCTTGGTCAGAATCTCCTTGACGGTTCCAGTGATCCTCTTGGGCGCCTCGTCTATGTACTGGGGCTTGGTTACGACCCTTAGCTTCTTCTCGGAGAGTTTCTTGAAGTAGTCGTGGAGCTCAGAGCCCCTGAAGAACCTCAGCAGTGACTTCCAATCGGGGGGGCAGTCATATAATCCCAGGTTGGGCTTGATCTCTCCTCCTAATATCTTGAGAGATGTGGACTTACCCGCGCCGTTAGGACCCAAGAGACCGACGACCATGCCCTCTTTGGGTACAGGAAGGCGGTAGAGCTTGAATGTGTTGGGCCCGTAGCGGTGGACGCATAACTCCTCGAGCTCGTCGGGGAGGTTTACTATCTTTAATGCGCCGAATGGGCATTTCTTGACGCATATCCCACAACCAGTGCAGAGGGTCTCGGCGATTATCGGGCGGTTCATCTCGGGTTCGTATTTGATGGCCTCTGCCCCAGTCCTTACAATAGGGCAGAACCTTATGCACTCCTTGGTGCAGTCGCCAGGTTTGCAAAAGTCCGGATCGAGGACTGCAACTCTGACCAAGGAGACCACCGATCATTGACCATTGCTGTTCTACTCGAATTCGGTCTCTTCGGAGGCGCCCTCTTCCTCGCTGCCCTCTTCATAGTTCTCAAGGAAGAGCTCGTAGTAATCGGCCATCAGCTCCCGCTCTTCTTCCTTCCTTTTCTTCACTATCTTTGTAGGCTCTTCCACGACCAAAGTCTTCCTTCTCTTACCTTCCTCAACGGTCTGGACTATCTTGTAACCCTTAGATTCGCTCGCGAGTTTCTCAAAACCACACGACTTGCATATGAGATATGTCTTTTCGCCCCTTCTGTCCGGTATGAGGAGTTTTCCACATTTTGGACAAAATTCCAAGATTATTCACCTAAAAATGGGAGAGAGGATTACCATTCCTCTTCCTCAAAGTCTTCCTCTTCTTCAGGCCATTCTTCTTCCTCTTCTTCAGGCCATTCTTCTTCCTCAAATTCTTCCTCGGTCCAGTCCTCCTCAAAGTCTTCGTCAAGTTCTAGGTGGTACATCTTTTCTAACCTCCGAGAACGCGATGAGATTTTGGCAGGGTTGTGGTATTTAAGTCTACCGATTTTATCCCTATGTTTAGATGTGTTGGTTTGGATCCGCATTCTGCAAAAGCCAAAGATTGAAATGTTGATTTTGAAGGTTTTGGTAACTCATATTATCGCCAGAAGCCCCTTAGAGTATGCGCTTTTAAAATGGTTTGTGTATTGAATAATTAGGGGAAGGGACAGGGTTGGGGTTAAGGATCAAGGTTACTGAGGCTGATGAGGGCAAGATAATGGAGATAGGAGAACTCGTGAGGAGGGGAGGAATCATAGTATTCCCCACAGATACGGTTTACGGGATAGGCGGCGATCCGCTCAGCGGGGCTGTCGTAAGAAGGGTCTTCCAGATCAAGCGCAGGAGAGAGAAGGAGATGCCGATACTGGTTTCTAGTCTGGAGAAGGCGAAGGAGCTTGTGGAGTTCGACGATAGGGCCTTGACTTTGGCACGCCTCTTCTGGCCGGGTCCCTTGACGCTGGTTTTAAAGATGAGGGTTAAACTACCAGAGGAGTTGACCGCGGGAAAAGATATGCTAGGGGTTAGGGTGCCGAAGCATGGGCTGACTCTGAAGATCATAGAGGCGTCGGGCGGAGCCTTGATAGGAACCAGTGCAAACATATCTGGGAGACCTCCGCCGAGAAATGCCGAAGAGATTGATCCTGAAATAGAAAGAGAGGCGGATCTAATCGTAGACGGAGGAAGAACAGAAGTTGGAATTGCTTCCACAGTTGTAGAGCTGGTCCAGAATGTCGTAGAACCATTTGCAGGAATTAAGGTAATTAGGGAGGGCGCCATAAAGGCAGATGATGTGATAAGGGCGCTGAGGGGAGCAGCACCTTGAGGGATTTCAACCTGATAATAACGACCCAGAGGGGGAACGAGACGAGGTGTGCTAAGGAGACCATGGTCTTGGCAAGAAATTTGGGAGTGGAGGACGTAGACTTTAGGAGGACCAAGTTCCCGGGGTTGTTGGTCGGTAGACTCGAGGGGGACCCTTTGGAGTTCGTGAGGAGAGCCAGAGGCATTATAGAGAAGGATCCGTGGACTTTCAAGTACATTCAGAGGATCGTTCCAGTGCAGAGGGTCTGCCAAGCGGAGATCTCGGCGATGAAGGAAGCAGTCAAGGAGATCGCAGACAAGATACCTAATGAATCGTCTTTTAAGGTCGTGGTGAACAAGAGAGGGAGTTCGCTGAAGAGGGAGGATATCATAAGAGAGATCGCATCACTGATAGAGAGGAGGGTAGATCTGGAGAGACCTGATGTAGTACTGCAGATAGAGATTATTGAGGATGAGGCAGGCATCTCTTTATTATCAGAGGATGATGTGATCTCAATTACGAAGCTTCAGGAAAAGTCGCTAGAAGGTTAGTTCAAAATAGTCAATGATATGCAATTGACTGCCGCGATAAGGCTCTTGCCTAGCGGTTCAGGTCAGATATTGAGATCCTCTCTAAGATCAGTGACTGAACCGCAGACGCATCTGAAAAGTGAAGGGTTTTTGCAATGGAGAGCTCGGGTTCGCCTATTCCAAAGGCACGCATTATCTTGGGGATCTTCTCCTCGGTGAGCTCTATTAACGAATCGTCCTCAGCGCCATAACCTTTAAGGCGGGGCAATATGGATTCTAGGCGTTCTTTGGAGTCCGAGAGAATCAAGATCACGCACCTCCCCGAGGTGGAAGAGCCGATGCTCTCTATCGCTTCCTTTATCTGTCTTTTTGCTGAGGCGTAGAGTAGAACCTCCATGGCTAAAGATCTGGCGATTCTTCTGTCCTCCTTCCAAGCCCTGATAGCCATAGATATAGCCAAGATTAAATGCTCGTAGCCGGCGACGAGGTCTGCGTCCATTAACTGAAGCCCAAAGCCATCCTTTGGCATAAGAGACAGGATCTCTTGGATTTTTGAAGGATCGTAAAGTCGCATTGGGATTATTGCGAAGTGTATTCCCTCATGGAAACCCATACGCAAGTAGGTCTACCTCTGGGCGTTCTTTTGGAAGAAGTACCGATCTATGAGTTCTAGGGGGAGACCTGTGGAGGCGAGTCTGGATCTGAGTTCCAATGGGTCCTTTGTCTCCTCGCGCCATATCTTTATGAGGTTTTCTATAGTCTCCCTGATCTCCCAAGGGTATATTATCCAAGCATCTGTGAGGCTCGCGTAGTAGTCAGGCTTCATCTTGGACCAAGGCTTGTAGTGTATGGTTGCCACCTTAGTCTCTTTGGCGCCTTGTGAGGATATGTGCTCCTTTGCCAGCATCAGGCTCTCGCCAGTGTCGGCAACATCGTCCGCGATTAGTACAAGTTTGCCTGCAGGCGATTCTGAGACTGGTTGAGTTATCCGGGGTTTCCGGTCCTTTTCGCCTATCGCCTTATAGAACTCTATCTTGAGTGAAGCCAGATCCCTCACATTGAGAAGATCTGACAGGATCCGTGCAACTACCCACCCACCCCTTGCGATCCCAACTATCATCTCGGGAGTGAAGTTACTCTCAGAGATCTTGTTCGCGAGTGTGAGAAGGGAAGAGTGAATGTCGTCCCAAGTCAGTGCGACTATTTTCGTAGATAAAACCCCCTACCCTCCGTGAACAGTAGGTAGGACTGTTATTTCGTCACCATCTTTCAGCTGGGCGTTCATTCCGTCTAGTAGTGATGCGTCGGCGCCGTTTATGAAGACCACAATGTCTGGTCTTAGGCTGCCGTCTTGTTCGAACAGCCTTGACTTCAGTTGAGGAGACTCGACCTCTCTCAGGTAGTCGAAGAGGTCGCCCAAGGTACTACCATTTATAGTGACCTCTCTAGTTGGCTCCTCTGATAGACCCTTCAGGACGGCAAGGTATCTAAGCCTGACCGCTGGTATCGCTGAAACCCCCACCAGAGGTTCTTAGTTCAAAGATATAAACTTCCTCCTCGTACCGCCTCCCACCTATGACGATGCCGCCCCGCATCCTTTGAAAAGTGCCCCTTGAGAGCAGCCCCTGTAGCTTATTTGATGCTTCTTCGGAGCTTCCTTGGAGCCATGAGATAGGTACGTTTATGCCCATTGGTCTGTAAGGCAATACATGGCGAGTGGATTTTTTTGGGAAGAGCTTGTTGTATTTTATGGTCAAGATGACCTCGTCTTTTGTTATGGAAGGCGGAGCCATGACAGCGCACGTCTCTCCTGACGAGAGCATTTCCATCGCGTCCATTTCGGTGGCGTAGGTCACGCCGTAACCCCTGCTCTTGAAACCGCCCTCAAGGAATGCCATGAATTGGTAGGCGTCATAAACATCGATATTCATGTCAGGTTCCCAATTGAATACGTAGGATTTGTCCTTCGTGATTATTGAGAGGCAGGCCTCTCGCCCATTAAGTAGTCTAAGGGCCTCTTCACTACTCGTGGCTTTGGGCTTCATCAGGCGGAAGAGGTCTAGTGGTGGAGGCTTGCTTAGGCATCTGTACCAGCAGCCCACCCGGATGTTCTGGGACTGGTAGTTGTAAAGAGCCGCTGGGACTGAGCTACAGCCGAGCTTCTTAAGAGCCCAGTAGCGGTGAGTGCCATCAAGTATTGTGAGCGTCCGTTCGTCGACTAGTATTGGATCGTGTACGGCGCCTTCTAGCCTTAGGGAGCCGACGATCCTTAAAAGTATCCAGCGGTCGTATTCTTCGTGTGGACGAATATCGTCTATTGGCAGAATAACAATGCGAGGAATTTGGTTGGACATAAACTTCCCCGCTTTTTTGGTCAGTGGAGGTGCTTGCTCTTCATAGTAGCCTCAGGGCAGGTCAACCTCCTCATCCCAATATAGTGTATGAGGTTATGATATAAAAAGAGTGCTATTTCCCAAAAACTCGATTCAGATAATCTTTTAGCTGGAAGGTTTTTCTTTCTCGGCGGCAGTCTCCTCTGGGGAGCGGGTCTCTTGAGCGACATGCTCAGAAGTCGTTTCTGTAGTCCCTTCAGTAGTCCCTTCTGTAGCCCCTTCCTTAGCCTCCGCCATCTTTGCTAGTTCTGCCTCTTCAGCCGCAATAGTCTCTTCCCTCTTCTTCTTCGATACCAATAGCCTTGTTATGTATCCGGCAACCCTGTTCCCGAGGTGCTTGCTCCTGATGCTGGAATATTGGTAAATGAGCTTCTTGTTTGTCTCGAAATCTGTCGTAAAGACGTTAGGGTATCGTTCGGTTAGCTCAACTGCTATTGCTTTCACTTTGCCGATCCTGACTTTACCCATGTCGCACACCACGTTTAGAGAACCGATATAAAAACGACAATTTAAGATTTTTGATTTTTAGCTTTTTATGCCATCATTAAATATGCCTCTATGAGGTTGGAGAGGCAAAGATTTTATATTGTAATTAAAAATACTTGAGGGGAGAGGTTTATGGCAGACATATCAATATCGGCAATAGATAGGATAATGAGGAAGGCGGGAGCTGAGAGGGTCAGCGAGGAGGGTGCCACAACCCTCAGGGAAGTTCTAGAAACCCTCGCGCTCGACATCTCGCGAGAGGCTATAGCCCTCGCAAAACATGCGGGTAGGAAGACCGTCAATGCGGAGGATATAAAGCTGGCGAGCCGAAAGTTGCTCGCGCTTACGAAACTCGGCGTCTGATTTCATAGAAAATACCTCCAGTTCCATGATAGAAATCTATATATAGAAGTGGTAATTCTTTCTTTTTGAAATTTAGTTGTGGTGAATTCTATGGCAGCTGCTCAACTTGGTGGTGTTCCAGTTTTAATATTGAAAGAAGGGACTCAGCGTACGCAAGGAAGAGACGCGCAGAGAGTGAATATGATGGCGGCGAGGGCGGTCGCCGAGGCTGTTAGGACCACCCTCGGGCCAAAAGGTATGGACAAGATGCTGGTAGATACTCTAGGAGACGTGACCGTAACCAACGATGGTGCTACAATCCTCGGAGAGATCGAGGTGCAGCACCCTGCCGCAAAGATGATGGTCGAGGTCTCCAAGACCCAAGACGAAGAAGTCGGCGACGGAACCACTACATCGGTTGTTCTGACTGGTGAGCTCCTGAAGAGAGCTGAGGAACTTATTGAGAAGAACATACACCCAACCCTCATAGTTCAAGGATACAAGAAGGCAACAGAGAAAGCTGTAGAGACGCTATCTAAGATAGCCATCCCCATAAGTATAGACGACGATAAGACTCTCAAGAAGATAGCATTCACTGCCATGAACAGCAAGGCTTCCGTGGGGATACAGGACTACTTCGCGGAGATGGCAGTTAAGGCTGTGAAGCAGGTCGCCGAGAAGCGCGGCGACAAGTACGTCGCGGACATCGACTACATCCAAGTGGTGAAGAAGCAGGGAGGTAGCGTGACAGACAGTACGCTAGTGTATGGAGTGATAGTCGACAAGGAGATAGTCCACCCAGCGATGCCGAAGAAAGTAGAGAATGCCAAGATAGCACTCATCGATGCGCCGCTCGAGATAGAGAAGACTGAGTTCGACGCCGAGATCAGGATAACAGACCCGACCCAGATGAAGGCATTCATAGAAGAAGAAGGCAGAATGCTAAAGGAAATGGTGAACAAGATAAAGGCGACGGGTGCAAACGTCGTATTCTGTCAGAAGGGCATTGACGACATAGCACAGCACTACCTGGCAAAGGAGGGCATAGTAGCACTTAGAAGGGTGAAGAAGTCAGACATGGAAAAACTCGCAAGGGCGACTGGTGCAAGGATCGTTACCAACCTTGACGACCTAACTCCATCGGACCTAGGATCTGCAAAGATCGTTGAAGAGAAGAAGTATGGAGAGGACAAGCTTACCTTCGTGGAAGGTTGCAAGAACCCGAAGGCAGTGAGCATACTTATAAGGGGAGGGTTACAGCGCGTCGTTGATGAGGCGGAGAGGACCTTGCATGATGCGCTCTGCGCGGTCGCGGACGTCGTTGAGGATGGGAGGATAGTGGCGGGCGGAGGAGCCCCGGAGCTGGAGGCAGCAAAGTCACTCAGAGAGTACGCTGCAAGCGTTGGCGGCAGGGAGCAGTTGGCAATAGAGGCTTTCGCCGATAGCCTAGAGGCGATACCAAGGACTTTGGCAGAGAATGGTGGACTTGATCCAATCGACATACTCGTAGAGTTGAGATCGCTGCACGAGAGAGGCGAGATATGGGCTGGCGTAAACGTCCTAGAGGGCAAGACCGCAAACATGTTTGAGGTCGGTGTTGTAGAGCCTTTGGCTGTGAAGCTACAGGCGATCAAATCTGCCACCGAGGCAAGCTCCATGATATTGAGGATAGACGATGTCATCGCCGCTGCAAAGACCGCAGGAGCGCCAAAGATGCCAGAGAAGCCAGGCGAGAGCGGAGCTGGCGAGTTCGACTAATAGTAGGCTAAAACTCCTTTTTTATTTTATATTATATTTTACATCTCATATTTTCCATTTGTAATTTTCATTTTTTGAAGTTTGACTATATCAAATGCGTTTTTGACTGATGGTTTTTAAAATAAATTAAGGCGGCAGGCGCAATTCATCTATATATGAGGGTAGCTGTTAGGAAGATCGGGGATGTAAAATTAAGAATTCGATTGTTATAACTGGCACGCCAGGTGTGGGAAAGACCACTATTGCGAAAAAACTAGCAGAAATCCTAGGTTTCAAATTGTTAGATCTGAACAAGTTGGCAGAAGAGATCGGTGGGATTGGAGACTATGATGCCAAAAGGGACACATGGAGAATAAAGGAAGAAAAGATCAGGGAAAAACTATATGAGATTCTAGGGGAGGGGGTAGGATTCGTAATAGAGGGGCATTGGGGAGATTTGGTCCCAGAAGAGTACGTAAGGTGCGCCATAGTCCTCAGGACTAACCCTTTGGTTCTGATGGAAAGGCTGAAGAAGAAGGGATACAAAAAGGAGAAGGTAAAGGAGAATGCCCAAGCTGAGCTTCTGGACTACTGCCTCATTAAGGCGGTGGAGGAGTTTGGTGAAGATAGAGTATTCGAAGTGGATAGTACCAGTGGCGATGTAAATGCCGTTATTGAAGAGGTCTTGAATGTAGTAAAAGAGGGGAAGGGCAAGAGAGCGGGCAGTATAAACTGGATCAAGACGCTGGAGAGGGAAGGTAAGATAATGGAGCTACTGTCTTAGAATCAAAGTCAGAGAGTATAGGGTCAGGTGAGATCTTTACGAGGAGGTTGGATGATCTGTAGGGGAGGTTCACAACAGCCTCGCCCGTGGAAAGGAGGGTTAGTGCCTCCCTCTGCCGATCGTCCAATGACATGGAGTTGACAAGAACCTCCAAGTCCTCGCCGGACCTTACGGTATGGATTATCCTTATGGAGGTATTCTTTATGACTTCGTTGGATATAGACGATGGGAACTGTGAAATAACCACAACCCCCTCGCCGAACTTCCGAAGCTCTCCAAGTATTCGCTCGCCCACTGTTCTGGGCGCATCTGGCCTCCTAGGAGGTATGATGTTCTGAGCCTCCTCTATTATCAAAACGTGCTTAAGTCGCTCTTGGGCTTCATTGTTCACTGCATGGTCGTAGACGATCTTCAGGACAAAGTTGGAGAAAATGGTGCGGCTATTCACGTCCTTTAGATTGCTAAGATCTATAGAAACCAGACCCCTGAAGATCTCTTCCCTGAAGAAGGAGTCTTTTCCGTCGAGAGCCATGCCACAAGTGCCCTCAGTAAATATCTTAAGCCGCCTCATCAGGGCCATCCGGGTCTCATGATCCCAACTCGAACGTATGGGAATGAGAGAGAGTTCCCTTATCAAATCAGATATCGCCGGGTTTGCCTTCAGTTTAAGCGAGGACCTTAGTGCCTCTCGAAACATATACGCCTGAGGAGGCGTAAACTGGAAGATCTGCGAGAATATGTCGGTGACAAACTCTATTTGAAAGTCCATTTCCTTCATATTTGGGCAATACATGGGATTGATTGTCAGACCATTTTCTGCTGACCCTGGGGAGTAGACCTTTCCACCTGCGGCCCTGACTACCCTCGTGTGCTCGCCATGCCAGTCTAAGATCAGGATGGAGATGCCCATAGAAAAGAGGCGGAGCGCCAATGAGATCGCGGTCGTAGACTTCCCACTACCTGTTGTCCCAAATATTGAGACGTGGCGCTGTATGTCTTTCAAGTATAATGCGAGTGGGGCAACATCCTTACCATTAGACTGAACCATTCCCAAGAGAGGACCGTCGCCACTTATGGCATCGGGTTCAGGGAAAGGAAAAACATCAGAAGGATCTTTGGACTGAGGGGGAGGTAAGAGGGGTGCCGGTTCTACACGATTCTTTATGTGATCTAATGGTTTTACAAGTTTGGTCACCGCGATATGAAGGGGGTAGTTTAGGAGGCAGGAAAGATCACGATCATTCATCTTCTTTGCGTTTACACCTGGGAGGGCGATCTCGCAAATGCCCTCCAGTTGAGACATATAATCGGCGGGGCGACGATTGCCCCTCTCTTTTCCGTTGGACCAGACCATAAGGAAGGCACGGCTTATTGAAGGTCCCCGGGAGCCGAATGTGTTAGACGGGTAGAAAAAAGACACATATGCCACGGGCACTCCCAGCGATGCCAAAGTCTCAGAAAAGTTTGAGAGGCGCTCGTAACTGAGCTTACTTCCATTCCAGCCATCGTCTGAAGGTGAGGTAAGCACTATCGCCGAGGCAGTGCAACTATCTCTATTGTTTACATTTATCAAGTGCCTCTTTATGCTCAGCGCCCTTAGAGGAGCGATAGTGTGAGACCTTAGAGCCACAACAGCAATGCCCAGAATGGAGGAGCATACAACAGTAATCAAAACTTTAGAGTCCAAGAAATCATAAAGAAAAATCAGTATTATCAACAGTAAGAGTAGGGAAGGGAGGATAGGCATCTTCACCCTATCCTAAAGTACTGTAATATTCTCTGTATAGATTGCTGGAGCTGGCTCATGAACTCCTCACCCCTAAATATTGAAAGGTCAAAGGTATCTTTTACGCCGGAGAGTAAGCCCACTATGATTGAGAGAACTACGGTCAGGGTGATTATAGATAAACCAAGAAGCAGCCCCTCCTCTACAAGAGGGGACCCCCTAATGCTCTTTCGTTTCATTTTTCACCCGGAAATAAATGGACGGTATTTAAATGCGCCAACCGATGATGAGGAGCAGAGCAACTTCGGTAGCCAAAAATACGAGGGCAGATGCTATTGAGAGCTTGAGTCCATTCACATCGGGCAGGAGCTTAGAGTAGGCATATGTTGAGAAGATCACTGATGAAAGGCATGGAGCAATGATTTCGTTGTCGAATGATAATGCCTTGTAGGCGCCTAAGGAGGTCCCTATCCAATTCAGACCTGCTATGGAATAAAGGATCGGGGAGGCAAAGGCGATGACCGCCAATGATGACGAGCAGATGAGGCTTAACACCCTGAATCTTAGGGAGACGACCGCCAACTTCACAGATAGTGCAGACTTTATCTTTTCCTTTTCTTTGCGATACCTCGCATAGTTGCGAATTCTCTTTGACGCCTCTTCGGAGCTAAATGATAGGAGGTCAGAGAGCAGATAGGGTAAAAGAGAGCCCGTATCATTCATGCCTTTTATCCGCTTCAACGCCTCAGAGAGTGGCACACCGTTCCTTATCCTTCCAATTAGGCTCACCAGTTGTGGAGTATTAAAGTTTGTTTTTGATTCTAATTTTGATTCTGAGCATGACCTTAAATTTGATCTTGATTCTGAGCCTGATTTCGGTAAAATTTCTGATCTCGATTCTAATATTGTTTCTGAGGACAGTGCCCTCATAAAGGCAGTCTCCGGAGAGGATCTTCGCAGGGCTTTCGCGAAGGAGAGTAAGAATGACGACGTCAATATCTCCTTCTCTCTGAGGTTTACCTTTTCGAGGTTAAAAGTGCTGTTAAGGAGGAGGAAGTATGCCGTGCCCAAAGCAATCGTCTGCAAGTATTCGTAGTGACTTTGGATTGTTAAGATCAGCGCCACCGTTAGGATCGTCCCGAGCGGGTTAGGTCTCATTATAATAAAGAGAACAGATCTCTTATCCAACGGTATACCCCCTGAAATAGCAGTATTTGGAAAATGACCAGTAGATAAAGAAAAGGCGGTTTTGCACCGAAGACCATTAGCATTATGACGATTACCACGGGCAAGAGTGTGGAGAATACTATAACGAATGAAAGAAGATCGTCAACTTTCAGTATAGCCTCTTCCGCACTACTTTCCCACATTGAGAATAGATCCTGGGCATCGCTGATCGAGCCACTAGCCAATGATGTAAACCACTCATTATACCGAGCGTTTCCCCTGAACACCCACCTTAGCGACTCTGTCAGATCTGAGCCGTTCCTGATCCTGAGGAGAGCCGCCCTGAAGCGCTCTGAGAACGGGTATTCTCTTCGGCATAGGTACTGAATGGATTGTTTTATAGAGCCGCTCAGGGTGTAGACGGCTACAAAGAGTTCCATAGTATGCGTAAAGAGAATGAGTTCATATGTAGTGAACTTTCGACCGCACCTAACATAGAACAGATAGAAGAGAAGGAGGAAAAGGACTGCAACTATGATCGCAGATATTGCCATATTGTAAGTGTATAAAAACACGACAAGTGAGGCGGTTAAAGTTAAGAAAAGTGCCAATATTTTAAGGGGATTCGTCTTCAAGAGCTCTACCTCCGCAAATCTTTTTAAAGACTGGCAGGAGCCTCTCGGAGGCTTCGTCCCATAGGAATATGTCCACGACTTTGGGTAGATCGTTAGGATCAGATATGGAGACTTCGGAGATCCTATTGATCCTTCTGAAAAGCCGTCCACCCTTGACAAACTTCCGCATATGTATGAGGACATTTAGCTCTCCGAGGAGTTGGACGGGGATCTGGTGCTGGTAGACCCAACGCAGAAGAAGGGACTCGGCGGAGTCCGCGTGAATGGTGTGTATGCACTTTATTCCTGCAGAAAGCAGTTGGAAGAGGGCCAGACTGTCCTCTTTGGAAAGAACCTCGCCGAAGAACACATAGTCAGGAGACTTTTGGAGAAGGCTGTTGAGAACCGATATTCGACTATCTCGTTCATCAGCAGACGACGCCCCGACCAAAAGCCTAACTTGATGAGAACCAAACTTGAGCTGAGAGATATTCTCTAAAATCTCCGTCTCTATGGAGATCTTTCGCCAAGCTTTGGGTGTAAGTAGATCCAAAGCTACCGCTAAAGTTGTCTTCCCCGAACCACTCTCCCCATATATTGTGAAGTTCCGTCGCTCCCTGATGCGTTCCATACAGTAAAGGGCAGCGTCGTAGGTTATGGTGGCGTTCGAGATCAAACTGTTTAGGGTCAACGGCTTCTTGAAGAACTTTCTGACACATAGCGAAGTACCTTCCATCGAGAGAGGAGGGATGTCGGCGGAGACTCTTATATGGAACTCGCGGGTCTTTATGGTCGCCCTTATGGAGGGAGATGAGCGGTCCAGTGCCCTGTCTGCTGATATCCTTACGAAGGTTAGGAGGCTTTTCATGGACTTTCTGTCCAAAAATGTTGTTGTGAGGCATCGACCGTAGTCCCTATGGTCTATGTAGGCAAAGGTCTCCTCCCTGTCGAAATAAAAGTCGCTAATATCATCATCGATTAGTAGAGGGAGTATTTTCGCAAGACCTACGGAAAGGTATGCCGCATATGTTAAGAGTTTTTTATCGAGTTTGAAGGTCTCGCTTGCCAATTTTTTCCTATATTCAATTATGTTCTGGAGCTCCAAGGAGGGCTCTTCAAGATGGTTCTTCTCATAATTTTTAATTTTTTTCACTATACTCCTGACCTTGATGAGGTTGACGAGATCGATCCCCTCTAATATTGGTGCGTAAGTTGTCGCATCGCCCTCGCTGAATATGTATACCGAGAACGGAAAAAGGTAGTAGGCGGGACTGGCAAAATTCAATTTTGAGTTTGGTAACCTCTGTGGTGCGAGGGATGAGAAAATTTCTCTAATCCCGCAGCCTTTGTCCAGAAAATGGGTCAGAATGCTTGAGGAGATCTGCCCACACAGATCGCATGAGTGCCATAGCCTCCTGCACCTACGCCCAGGAATATCCAAAAGTGCCTTAATTAGCGAGGGGAGGGAGTGTCTCAAAGAGGATCGAATCATTTCAAATGTGTAGCATCTTGGAAGACTTTCTTTTTGGATCAGATCCCTCACGACCTCAAGGAATTTGAGGATAATAGTTATTTGGTCGTGACGGAAAAACCAAGAGTCCTTGCCGCTAATTATTACGGAGTGATTCTCAGGAGGCGGATCCGAGAGAAGTATTTCAAAAGTTTCGATAGAAAATGTTCTGTAGGGAGTTTTATATGCCTTAATCTTCAAAACAAGAAAGCCTCCCTGTGTTGATAATTTTATATTTTGATTGTAAGGCGGACATAGTCTGTGCCAAATAAATGGTCGGAGTTAAAAGGTTGAGTTTTTAAATTGTGGATGATTTTGGGAGTATGCCGTCTAGAATCATAGTTTACAAGAGCATCCTCGTAGGTTGGTTGCTTCTCTCAGGGACGATAGGCTATGTAATGATCTCAAAGGTTGAATGGTTGTGCCAGTCGATGAAGGACGAAGGCGGCGGAGTTTTGGAGAAGGCTCTTAATGGAGGTTTGCAGGGGGTTTATGTGGACTTGGAGGGGTTTAAAGAATGGGTAGGCTCAATCGAGGACAGGCAGAAATAGCCCTGATAGTACCGCTGTTGTTCTGTGTGGTACTGCTGAACTCTACAATAGTGGAATTTTTGTATGGTCAGATAGCAGCTCTGCAGGATCTCAGTAAGGAATTCGAGGATTTGGCTTTTGGTTACTATTACTTTGCTGACCCGGTGAGCGGTAATCAATATCCAATGGTGGCAAATCACACCCCACCAAAGTGAGGGATGGAATTGAGGGGGAACATTCCGCTGATAGACGCGTTGGCTGCATTAATCATAGTGCTGACCATTTTCAGCCTTGTTGGGCAGTACGGTGTCGATTATAGAAAAATTATGAGGAATTATATTGAAAGGGAGGAGGCAAGGGCGCTATTCTATCAAGAGCTCTTTTTGGGCAGAGTTCAATGGTCAGATTTTTCTGATAATGGTTTGTTGCCAAATGGTCTAATTGTAGCCGAAACGCCACCACATGAGGGTAGTTTAAAGTTCTTTCTTAGTCATGATTGGGGCATGAAGGTGTACTTTATATGCAAAGGGGAGTGATGCTGACAGCCAGCCAAGTAGTTATAGCCTTAATGATATTGCAGAGTGTAGTCTTCATCAATGCGAATGTAGGTAGACACTTGGCTGAGCTGGAGACTGTGGAAAAGATGAAGGACTTTGAGATGTTCTCGTACAACATAATGCTTGACTTATGCTATAACTTGAAAAAATGGGCTCCAGAACTTGGGGCGGGTGCAGATCCTGAGGTACTTGAAGTAAAGTTAACAGGCTGGATTAACAGTGTAAAGGAGCTCTTTAAGAATGAAGGAAACTTGGAATTGGAAATAAACGATCTTCGGATGGAAGAGTATAAAGGTCAGCCATGCGACTCGATCCAGATGGCTTTCCTTGGAAATGAGAATCATTCGGGAAAGTACATCTCAGGGGCGCTCTCGGTGCGTTTTGAGTGGTTATTTGTCAAGCTGCACAGGGAGTTCAGGATCTGTGTAGCAGTATAGTAGCCTCATTAAAGGAGGGGGCTATGGTTAGGCGCCTCTCGGCAATAATGGGTTCGAATATTGTACGGATGTGGCACCTTAAAGTGTACTCAGCGATGCCCACATCCTTCGAATACTGGACCTTTGTGAAGAGTGTGCACTGACCTGGTTGACCCGACAAAATGGTGCTTGCCACGTAAACTGCCGAGGCAGCCAATAGAAATGGGTTTTTCCCGGACCGATGTATTGGGGAGATTGAGGACAACAGATCTTTAGAAATCTTGGTTAGCATGTTGAAGTAGTCATCAGGATCCATGCCTGCGACCCTGATCCTAACGGATATGTAAGGGGCGGTGCGGAGTTTTGAGACGACCTTAGGAACATATTCTTCACAGGATCTAAATTTTTTGGTGATAGGGACAATATTCGAAGCGTAGCTCAGAGTCCTTACGAGAACCTTCTTGGAGAAGGAGTAACCTCTCATCTTGAAGGCTTCGACGAGCTCGGAGATCTTTACGGCGGACTTCTCCCCCAACTCCCTGCTCGCGATCAGGAGGCAGACTGCCAAGAGCAAGGCGTAGTTATTGTAGGGGTTTCTTACTTTCGAGATAAAGTCCTCAAATATCGCCTTACATCTGTCCAAAACTTCGTCAGATAATATGAGGAAATCCCCGATATACTCAAGATCCTTATATAGTCGGAATAAGTCTAAGTATGAGCCCCTATAAAACGAGTCCTGAAGTTCTTTGAGTCTATCAAATTTTAATTGCAGGTGTTCTGGGAGAGAACGTTCCTCAGCGTCCTTAAAGACATAAAACTTCTTAGCGATGGTGCTACCTAGTCTTTGTTTAGAGGGCGAAGGACAAGAGGGCATCAACTCTTCTGTTTCATGTATGAGGCCGCAAGAGGTGCAGACAAGACCACTTCTATCATCAAAGATTAAGACCCCACTACATTCAGTGCACTTGGAGGACATTTTAAACACCTTTTAAAAAGTGCCTTTCCCAGAAGGGAATAAAACTATTTTCAAGAAAGAGTTTAGGTTTAGAAAGAAAGGCATTCTCATAGTTTTCTAAGCACTTGCACAGTAATGGAACAGGCATTAATAAGGGAGGGGGAGGGGCGAAATTGAGTAGCTTGCCACTATATCGGGATCCTTTGATGTTCACTTTAGGACTTGTTTTCTCCTTAATCTAAATAGCTAGTTTGGGCTTATTGCTTGAAGATCGTTCGGTACATGCTATCAAGGCACATACTATAATGCATGTGTTTAGACCTGTTGTAAGTCCTAAATGTCAGATTTTTCACAATCTTGCAAAATTTATGTGCATGACCCAAGGGCGATAAAATGGTTGTACATCGTTTTGATCTAATTAGGATAACTGAATTTATAACTACTGATAAGGCGTTGTCTTTGTAAATTAGAATTGGGTGCGTTATTCCTTTTGTTAATCGCAAGATCTCTATAATTGATTGCGAGAGTGAGCGGAGTGTTCTGTTTTGTAATGTTGAGTGTCTTTTTGCTCAAGCTGACGATTTCTGGCACCTTGCATAATTTTTTAGTGGTAAAGATAACGCGAGGTTTCTATAGTAATTTGTCTCAGTAGCGCTACTAGATATAACGATACCAGTCGAAGCTAGCGCAGGTAGTCGTTAATTTCATAGTTATTACTGAACTTTGGGAGGTCTTGGTATAGGGCACTATATGATTTGGTTTAAAGAGTTTTAAATCGGTATTTTTATAATGGTATGTGATTTAAGAGTTGTTAAGGGTGATAAGGAGTGAGTGTGACTGCATCAGGTGGCCGGAGATACCTCAGCGAACTCGGAGGGTTTGTTGAAAAGAATGTAAAGATCATAACTACAAGGGGGGCGATCTATGAGGGGAAGCTCCTTGGGTTTGATCCTGCCACGCTGAGTGTTTGTCTGGAGGACGCATCTTATAGTGGCGAGAAATACCCAAGAGTCATAATTCGTGGAGAGTCAATATCAGAGATCCTTTTGAAGGAGAAGCCTTTCGATCTTAAGGGGTTGTCTGAGAGACTAGCCAAACTCTTCCCCAACATGGTAAAATACTATGAAGACGCAGGTTTCATAACAGTCATGGACAGAATTAGGGTGACCGCAGAGGGCGTTGAAGGTACCGGCCCCATGTTCGAGAGGGTTAAGAAGGTATATGATCAGTATCTTATCGAGCAGAAAGTTGCATAAAACCTATTTTTTTATTTGGTCTGGGGTTTGAGGGCACATGTGTTTTGAGGTGAAAGAGAGGGATCTAGCAGGTAGGATAGGATTGCTCAGAACAAGGAGAGGCGTCTTAGAGACCCCCACCCTCATGCCTGTTGTAAATCCGGTGAAGAATACCATAAGTCCCTCGGAGTTGAAGGAAGAGTTTGGTTTCAATCTGATAATCACAAATGCGTACATTATCTTAAAGCACTACGGCAAGGATGCCAAGGACGTTCACGAAATAACGGGTTTTGATGGAACCATTATGACAGACTCAGGAGCGTATCAGTTACTGATCTATGGTGGAATTGACACCACTCCCGAAGAGATCGTGCGATTCCAAGAAAGGATACACAGTGATATCGGTGTTATACTCGATGTGCCCACAGGAGGTTTCGCAAATAGGGAGGAGGCGGAGCAGACGGTTAGAGAGACTATTCGCAGGGCTAAGGAGAGCATCTCCTGGAGGGAAGACGGCACAATGTTGTGGGCAGGACCGATTCAAGGGGGCAGGTATTTGGACCTTGTGGAGGAATGTGCAAGGGCTATGGGAGATTTGGACTTCCAGATCCACCCTCTAGGAAGCCCGACGCAGATAATGGAGGGATACGATTACCAGACCCTTGTGGATATGATAGTTACCGCAAAGAGAGTTCTTCCTCCAGAGAGACCGCTCCACCTCTTTGGCGCTGGACATCCAATGATGCTTTCGTTGGCAGTTGCGTTGGGCTGTGACCTCTTCGACTCAGCCGCTTACGCCCTGTTCGCAAAGGACGGGAGGTACATGACGCAGGTTGGCACGATGAGGGTTGATGAGTTGGAGGAGTTGCCGTGTAGCTGCCCAATATGCGTAAAGCGGAATGTGGAGGACCTTGTTGAAGTGCCTAAGGAGGAGAGGGTCGGACTCTTGGCAAGACATAACCTTTACATTGTGGTGGAGGAGCTGAGGAGCATAAGGGAGTCCATAAGGGAGGGGACACTCTGGGAGCATCTTGAGAGCAGGTGTAGAACTCACCCCAAGCTTTACGAGGGTATGAAGAGGTTGTCTGAGTATAAAGAGTATTTGGAGTACAACGATCCGATTATCAACAAGACCTTGAGGGGGTTATTTTTTTACGATGAGGTCTCAATGTTCAGACCAGAGGTCTACAGGTATAAAGAGAGAATCTTCAGCAGGTACAGTAGACCAAAAGGAAAGGATATTTTAATTCTGATGCCCATGCCGGACGAGAAGCCTTTCAATAGGTCCAAGATATATAAGCTTTTGAAAAAAACCTTAGAAAATAGGGATGACATGCACATATGCTTCTACGGGGATCCTTTTGGTGTTGTGCCTTCCGAGCTTTCCGAGACCTTCCCGCTCTCACAGTTCGAGAGTGCGATCGGGCTGGGTAGAGGCTGGAGGGAGAGTGTAGAGGCTTTTTTGGCATCTAAGGGATATAGGGAGGCTTTTATTTTGGGAGAGAGGGTCAAGGGGGCAAAGACTATAGATTCCATAGAAGAGCTCGAGAGGCTTTCGGATTTCTTGGAGGAACGGAATGAGGGCGGAGGGTAATTAAATGGCGGGGATGTTCTTAACAATGGAGAGAGAGGAGCAGGCATTTTGCAAATATAGAACTTTACTGAGCTTTGATGAAGGGGCATTAAAGAGCCAAATTGTCGTACAGCATCTTTAGGAGGTTTCATTGGAGGGGCGAATATGAAGGTTGTCTTCGATCCTCACATTCATACAAATAGCTCGCCCGACAGTTCAATAACACCTAATCAGCTCTTGGCAGGTCTGCACGCGGCTGGCATAAATGCGGTAGCTATCACCGACCACGACACAATGGAGGGATATAGAAGGATAAAGCATAACAGCGCCTTTAGAGACCTCCTGATAGTGCCAGGAATAGAGGTATCCACAGAGGCTGGAGACCTAATTGTCTTGGGGCTGGAAGACCCGCCAGTTTTCCGCGACCCAATTATGCTAGTAGAGAGCGTCCACAGGGCTGGCGGGCTCATATTAGCACCACATCCGTTCGACAGCTTCCGGAGGTCCGTGGGAACGCTTTGCGGTAAGTTGGGCATCGACATTATGGAGGTTTTCAATGGTAGATGTGACGCGGATGCCAACAGGGAGGCAAGAGAGTTTGCGGGCGCCCTAGGCTTGCCCGCCGTTGGGGGGAGCGACGCACACCAGAAGGAGGAGATAGGAAGTGTCGTGAATGTGCTGGAGTGTGAGAAGACCATAGAAGGTGTCTTAATGGGTTTAAAGAAAGGAGGGAAGGTAGTCGTAAGGAAAAAGCAAGGGTGCGGCGGGGATCGGCGCTTTAGGGTTTAGATGTTTGTATTGTATTCTAGATGTAAAGCGTCCTGTGATCAGTCTTTACGCGCTCTTGCCTCTGCTTCATGAGCTCTTGTATCTCTGCCTCTATCCTGCGAGCATCGCTGATCAGTTGGGAGGAGTCAATATTTAAGTTGGTGAGCTTGTTGATGTACTCGATTGCTACGGCGGCAGCCATGGGATCTGGTCTAGCAGGATTTGCGTATGGAAGTAGGGCGATGGCGGGGAAGTTATTGATCTCGAAATGAGTCAACATGATTGCTAAGGGGCCTACGACGAAAAGCCCTTTTTCCAACAGTGGAGCCCCGAGGTCGCTTAAACCTTTAAAATTCTTAGTGACTGCACACCTTATCTTTTCATTTTCTGAGGGCCTGAGTCTGCTGTCGAGACCTCCTATGAGATAGGAGGCACTGAAGTGCTCCTTTATGGCCCATTCTGCAAGGGATCTCGAGAACTCTTGCCGCTCCTTTGTGTGGGGAGGGACATTTGTCAGCACGAACACGTATCTATCGTGCCTGTAGATCTCAAACGGAAGGGATAGTCGACCCTCGTCCATCGAAACAAATGGAGGGATCCTTTCGCTATCAATATATCCAATTAACTCGGCATTTAGAGAGGTTACAGCATGTTTTACCGTGATATAGCCCGTGGCTCCCAAGCCATGGAAGCCAGTTATCAAGATTGAGTTCTTCAGGGGAACTTTCTTAACGTAGAAGTCTATTGGCATCTCCACTCACTCCAATTCTGGTATTAAAAGCGGATTAATAAATGTGAGCCGCGAATTTTGGGGACGGGAATCACTTTGGGGTGCACATGCCATGAGGAGGCTACATTAATAACTTTTCGTTTTGTTTATGACAACATTAATCTAAAAGTGATTAAATACACTTAAGTATAAGAGGCGACTTTTTGAAGTTTGGTTTGGAGGATTAATGTTTGAAAGTTACGGTTTTTGGTGGAGGAAAAGAGGTAGGCAGATCTGGTTTTGAGATCAGAGGAGAGAGTACAAAGTTTGTTTTGGATTACGGGGTTATGATCAGGGAAGATAGACCCGTATTCCCGCTTTCCACCCATGCAAGGGATTTGGATGGCGTCATAATAACACATGCGCATCTTGACCATTCAGGAGGGGCACCAATATTTTATGTGACCGAAAACCCCCGCATCTTCATGACAAGTATTACAAAGGAACTGACAGATATTCTCGTAAAGGATTTACTTCATCTGTCGTCGTACTTCTTGCCTTACGAGGCACTTGAGCTCAGAACCATGATAGATAGGACTGAGGAGGTTGGAAATAAGGCGAGAATAGGAAACGCGGAAGTCGAGTTTTACAGTGCAGGGCATATACCTGGGAGCATAAATGTACTCTTAAGCCTTGAAGGTAAGAAGATATGGTATTCTGGAGACTTCAACACAATAGATACAGCGCTGTTGAGAGCTGGGACCGTCCCAGAGACGGATATGGATTTTGCGATAATTGAGAGCACTTATGCTACGGTGGATCATCCGCCCAGGGATGAGAGTGAAAGGAGGCTCGTGGAGGTTTTGAATGATGTTGTCGAGGGAGGAGGACTTGCACTTATTCCAGCATTCTCAGTCGGAAGATCGCAGGAGATACTATGCGTATTGCAGAAGCACGGCTTCAAATACGACATTGCCATAGACGGGATGAGCAGGGTTGCTACAAGGCTCATTGCTAGCGCACCTGAGACGCTGCGGGATCCAAAATTGCTAAAGAAGGCTATGTCGAGGGTAAAGTGGGTCGCAGGGCAGAAGGACAGGGATAAGGTTTTGAACAAGCCAGGAGTTGTAATAACCTCTTCAGGGATGTTGACGGGGGGCGCCTCGGTGTACTACATGGAGAAGATAAGGAACAGGTCTCGGGATTGCGTTGTCCTCGTATCTTTCCAAATACCAGGGACGCCCGGTAGGCTGTTGTTGGACGAAGGGGTCTATGGACCGCCAGGGGAGAGGAAGAAAGTCAAGTGCAGGGTCGAATGGATCGACTTTTCATCTCACTGCGGCAAGACCGAACTTATGAAAGTTGTCAAATCCATCAAGGGCAACCCCAAGATACTCTGTGTTCACGGAGAGCCAGTCTCATGCACAAGTTTTGCGGAGCATATAAGACAGGAGACGGGTTTGGAGGCTTATGCCCCATCCCTAGGAGACTCGTTTACATTTTGATGTAAATGATTTTATAATTTTTTAGAGCAGATATATTGGGCACAGTTGATTTGTTATGCCAATTCATAAGGAGGTCATTTAACAAATATTTTGACGCGTTACAGCGGACCGATGCAATAAAATTAGGCACCCCATTACAATCACATCTCAATTAAATAAATGCCAATGTCTGGCAAATTTAGTTTAGTTTTATTCAATTTGCGGAGGTTAAAAGTGAATGGTAAATCTTTTAAAATGGTTTTATCATTGTCAAAGGGTCTAAGGTGGGACTATTGAGCGAGAGAGACATAAAGACAATAAAGGAGATCGTGAGAGAGCACACAGAATGGAGAGGCAGTTGTATAAACCTGATAGCAAGTGAAAACGTTATAAGTAGAAGAGTCAAGGAGATGTTAGTCTCAGATCTCGGCAACAGGTACGGGATCGGATTCCTCCACAACAGATTTTATTCTGGGACGAAGTACATAGACGAGCTGGAGAATTATACTACTGAGTTGGCGAAGAAGGTCTTCGCGGCTGAGCATGTAAACTACGTCCCAATCTCCGGCACTATGGCGAATCTCGTGCTTTTTAATGCGCTAACCGCACCAGGAGATATTGTGACGGCGCTTAGTGTAATAGATGGAGGACATGCAAGCTTCAGGGAGTGTTCAAAGATTCACGGGGTCAGTCTTGTGCCCATGCCATTCTCCATGGATGAGATGAACATTGATGTAGGGGAGGCAGAGAAATTAATTGCCAGGGTTAAGCCAAAAATTGTCCTTTTGGGTGCCAGCGAGATTCTATTCCCTCACCCCGTTATGGAACTCAGAGGCATAGCTGATGAGGTTGGCGCCATAGTTGCATATGACGCTGCGCATGTGCTCGGTCTAATTGCAGGAGGGGTCTTTCAGGACCCGCTGGGAGAGGGGGCTGAGATTGTGACCGGCAGCACACATAAAACATTCTTTGGACCGCAAGGAGGCATAATATTATGCAAGGGCAAGTATGCAAAGGTTATAGACAATGCTGTCTGGCAACTGGTCAATAACCACCACATACACCGCGTGGCGGGCCTGTCAGTGGCTTTGGCAGAATTTTTAGCATTTGGTAGGGAGTATGCAAAGAAAGTTGTTAATAATGCCAAGAAATTAGCGGAGGAACTCTACAATTGTGGGATCGATGTGCTGGGGGCTAACAAGGGTTTCACTATGTCTCACCAAGTAATATTCAAGGCACCAAACGGAAACGGTGACGGAGCGGCTAAGAGGCTTGAGGAAGCAAACATTGTGACCACCAAGACGCCTCTGCCTTCAGATAAGACGGAGGAGGACTGTAGTGGTGTGAGATTGGGCACACAGGAGATCACCAGGATCGGGATGGGCGAGGAAGAGATGGCGAAGATTGCTTGGCTGATAAAGAGGGTCTTGCTAGACAGGGAAGATCCTTCCAAGGTTAGAGAAGATGTGATAAAAGTTGCAAGGGAGTTCAGAACAGTCAAATATTCATTCGATTATGGACCAGCTTATGAATTCCTAGAGTTCTCATAAATTTTTACAATTGATTATTTTTAATTATAAGTTAATAAATTATTTTAATAAATGATCATATAATTTGTAAGAGCATAAATTAAGACATTTTTAGCTCGTAGGGCAGGAAAAAAGCAGTTTTATAAAACTCCTAGAACAAAAAGGGAAAAATATTCGCCTTTCATGGAGCCATAGAGGAGATTACGGGACCTATTAAGCGCATCACCGACTCAGGATATATGCCCATAATGAATGCTATCAGCATTAGTACGAAAAGCGGCAAGACCATTGAGAGAGGTGCCTCCTTTACGTTTTCAAGACTTGGGGGCAGCGGTCCAAAGAATACCTTTAGTATAGGCCAGAATGTGTAGACTACCGTTAGGAAAGTCGCCAAGATCGCCACTATCGCTACGGTAAATCCTGTTGAAGCACCAGCCTCTTGGAAGACTCCGACAAACATGATCCACTCACCTTGGAAACCGCTGAGAGGCGGAAATGCTGAGAGGACCATAGATCCCAAGATACATAGCGTAGCGGTCAAAGGCATTTTCCTCGCTAGTCCGCCTAGATTTCGCATGTCCCTTATACCAGTCTGGCACAGGACTATGCCTGCGATGGAGAAGAGGACACATTTACCGAGTATGTGGCTTAGGAAGTAGAAGACTCCTCCCGCAACGCCCATGGTGGTTAAGGTAGCTATGCCTAAGATTGAATATGCGGTCTGGCTAATTGTGGAGCATGCATAAAGGCGTTTGAAATCGTCTTGGGCTAAAGTAAGGAACCCCCCATATACGATTGTTATGATAGCAAGAATTAAAAGAGGTGTGCCAAATACTCTAAAGGCTTCGAGCATTTCGCCGTAGAGGAGACGCACGATCACATAGTTTCCTAAACCTACGATTGTGGCGATTATGGCTGCGATAGAAGTTGGATGCTCACCATGGGCGTAAGGTAGCCAAACATGAAAACCAAATGTTGCCATCTTCACAAGCCATCCGATCAAGACGAAGAGACAAACCCAGAACCCAAGAGACGCGTTGGTAAGATTCCCAAGAGCAGTTATCTCGAAACTACCCGTTCCCACAAAAGCAAGGGCGATACCGATAAGGAACATCGCAGCGCCGATGTGATTCCATATGAAGTACATCATAGCGATCCTGTGTCTGTCAACATATCCGAATAGATCAATCATGATGTATGAGGGTATTAATGCAAGCTCTACAAACACATACATTTGAATTAGGTTTGTGGAGAGGGCTACCCCAACAAGACCTACTGCAAATAACAAGTAAATTGAGAAGTAAACGGTGTACATCCCCCGCTCTTCCTTTCCAAAGAGCTGCTCTATCCTGTGCTCCATATAATGTATAGAGTATAGGGCGCAGGCTGCACAGATCATATTCATTATGAGGGCGACTGGCAAGCTTAGACCATCAGCCAAGAAGCCGAATTTCATGTCAAATATGGCGGTGCTCCAGCGGTATTCCTCGTAAAACGGACCCAGCCCGTTCCAGAGGTCGATGCCTATGTTAATCATGAGAAGGCTTGTATAGGCCAATACTCCGAACGCAACCCATCCCAATTTCTTGCCCAGATACTTGCCAAAGAATACTGTTAAAAATGCAACCAACACAGGTGCCAAGATAACCTGGAGCATGGCGTACGGAACTTGCATCTAGAGCACCCCCAACACCATAAATGCGATTATGAGAATTATCATAAAGCCCAAAATGTATAGCATGTTGACTGATAGGATTCCAGTTTGGAGCTTACGGATATTGCTGTTTATGCTGCTGAAGAGCCTGGGTATCCCAACGTTTAAAGCCATATCCATCCCACCCTCTATGTACTTGGCAGTAGGCTCCCTAGATGCAAGAACAGAACTCACAAATACCCTATTGAAGAAGGCGTCAATGTACCAGCGGTTCCAGAGGAAAACATGAAGTCCCCTCAAAAGCTCATTTCTCTTGAGAATTTCCGAGGTCTTAAGCTTGTGTGATATGTAAGCGCGGTATGCGGGGAATGCTCCGATCGCGATCATAGTCAAAGATGCAGCTATCGGAATAATCTCTGCAATAGGTGAAACTGAGGCATGAACGGTATGCTCAGTTGAGATGATGTGAATTGTATGGAATTGCTCCGAGAAGAGTTCCGCAAGTGCCTCCTTCATCCATGGTCCAATTAGCCCTATTCCAACAGTCAGTACAGCCAAAATTCCGTAAGGAAGCAGCATTATGACAGAGGGCTCGCCTGCATGTCCGCCATGACCTTTTTCTTCAGAGTGACCTTTGTGGAACATTATACCCATGAACCTTATGGTATAGAAGCTTGTGACCGCAACCGTTAGAGCGGCTAATACAAAGAGGGCATACTGACCGCTCTCAAGACAAGATAAAAGAATTCCATCCTTGCTCCAGAAGCCAGATAGGGGCGGGATTCCGATGAGTGCGAGGGATGCAATCCACATGAATGCCCACGTGAACTTCATCTCCTTACGGGAGAAGTTCATCTCGGTTATGTATATGGAGTGGGAGTTATGAATCAGAACCCCGGCGCAAAGGAACAGGGCTGCCTTGAAGATCCCGTGGTTTATAAGGTGAAAGATCCCAGATGTGTAGCCCTCGACCAAGGCTGTCGGGCTCATGCCTGCCACACCCAAGCTGAGCATCATATACCCGATAACGCTCATCGTAGAGTAAGCCAGAGCCTTCTTCAGCTCCAGAGCGACCATTGCCTGGGTACCTGCCAAAAATGCCGTGAAGCCTCCTATTGTGGCAACCACTACGAAGAAGACCATAGCCTCCTGTATGCCCGGATTCAATATCCAGGCTGCGAAGTAGAAGATCGGGAGGACGCGTGCCACTAAGTACACACCGGCCTTAACCATTGTTGCCGCATGTATGAGGGCAGAGACCGGTGTCGGCCCAGCCATAGCCTCAGGAAGCCATTCGTGGAAGGGAAACTGGGCCGATTTGGCAAAAGGTCCTGCTAGTAGAAGGAGTATTGTGATCGTCAGGATGCCAGGTGTTTCAGCCATCTTGGTCAGCCAGACGCCTGCATTTTCGTAGAGCTCCACAAAATTGAAGGTTCCAGAGTAGAGATAGATTATGATTATTCCTCCCAAGAGAGCTACATCGCCGAAGGTCGTAACAAGGAGAGCCTTCAGTCCGCACCTGGAAGGTTTCTGGAACGGGTATGGAGGAGGACCTCCTATCCAGTACTTCCTGTCGTCATTGTAGTAGTGACCTATGAGACCGAAGCTGCATAGACCAACTATCTTCCAGCCGATAAAGAAGAATATGAAGTTGTTTGCTAAGATAAGCATCAACATTCCGCCTATGAAGAGGGACATAAAGAACCAATACCTGTTCTCGCCAGGCTCCCCTTCCATATACTTGAAGGAGTAGACGAGTATGAGAAAACTGAGGAAGGCGACAAGGTTTGCCAAGATTACGCTGAGCGAGTCCAACAGGATACCTATGCCCACGCTGGCACCCTTGGGTAAGGAGAACCAGAAACCGTTGAGCTCCTCATACCCGTGGGATGGCATAGAGAAGATCATCAAGAGCGCCATTATCCAAGCGATGAATGAGAACAGAACTACGGCGGCGTATCTAGCCCTTCCCAACCCCTTGGGCAAAATAAAGTGGATCACCGACCCTATGGTCGGCATAGCCCAGCAGAGCCAAGGAGCAAAATCAAAAGACAGACTCATTCGGCATCATCCTCCTCCCATTAGAGCGATGGCGGCTGACCTTGCAAAATTGATGAGTATATCGGGATAAATGCCGAGAATAACAATTAAACCCGCCATAATTAGGAGCGGGATTAACATAACCAAAGGACCTTCCTTTGCCTCCTCCACTTCTTTCTTGGTTATGGGCTGGAGAAGCGCCTTAATGGTTCTAAGGTAGTAGGCTGCGGAGATGACGCTGTTTATGATCACAGCAACCCCGAGCCATGCCATGTTAGCCTCAACCGTGGCCATTATAATTGTCAGTTCGCTTATGAAACCATTAAGCGGAGGCATTCCGGTGAGGGCAAATAGCGAGAGTGCGAATATTGCAGCTGTTACCGGCATCTTCCTCCCTATTCCAGCCATCTCCTTCATCTCACGGGTCTCCAATCTATAAAGAATCATTCCAGCGCAGAGGAACGCGGCCCCCTTCATGATCCCATGGTTGAATATGTGCATAAGCGTGCCCGTCAACCCCAGAACGGTGCCTGTTGCAAGCCCAGCAAGCATATAGCCTATGTGACCTATGCTCGAGTAGGCAAGGAGGCGTTTAAGGTCGGTCTGGAGGAGGGGCGTGAGGTTGCCAACAAACATTGTCACTAGGCTCAGTATGGCAAGGACCTCCAGCCATTGAACCTCAATGCCCATTAATACCGTGAATCCTACCCGGCATATCGCGTAGATCCCAGTCTCAACAACCACGCCTGATAGCATTGCGGAGATCGGAGATGGCGCTGCGGAATGGGCGTCAGGGAGCCACGTGTGGAGCGGGACTATGGCGCTCTTCACACCTAGTCCTATTAGGATGAATATAGCAGAGACGTAGAGCCAGACGTTGGAACCCACATTCGAAAGCGCAATGGTCAGTCCTTGGAAGTTCAGGGTTCCGCACATTCCGTACAAGATTGACATACCAAAGAGAAGCGTTGCTGATCCCGCAGAGCTCATTATGAGGTATTTGAAAGCGGCTTCTATTGGCTCCCACCTTTGCTTCCGGAAGGCGACTAGCGTATAGGATGAGATGCACATCATCTCCCAGAATACGAAGAATGTGAAGAAGTCGCCCGCGAAGACCGTTCCCACCATTCCGCTTATCATCAATAATAGGAGGGAGTGGAAAAGAGGGACGCCTGTGTCCTTTTCCAAGTACCTCAGAGAGTACACTGAGGCGAAAATGCCTATTAAAACAAATATCGTTGCCATAAAAACGCCAAGCATGTCGATCCTAAGCTGTGATGAGAAGAAACTAGGATAGCTCTGAGTGCCGTTGGAGGCCACTTTCCTAAATAGCTCATAAATATACCAAAGTGAGATTAATAACCCCACAGAAGAGTAAACGCCACACATGTGAGCCTTCTTAATTCGCTCGGCAAACCACCCAATTATCGGGGTTGTTATGGCGAAGATTAGTAAAATGTCGATTGGTGGGGAAAACATCTATGACCACCTAGCCTTTCAGGCGCTTGAGTAGGCGGACGTCTAGGGTCCCATAATGACGGTAGGCGTAAACTATTATTATCACCGCGACTGCGCTTACAGAGGCAGCCAGACCTATTGAGACAGTCACTATCGAAAGAGCAAGAGGATCTATGAGGCTCGGTATCGAGCGCGCCAGACTGATGAAATTGAAGTTTGCGGCATTAATTAGTATCTCAATTCCAAGTAGTAGCCTTATCATGTTTCTCTTCGTGACTAAACAGTAGATGCCTATCATGTAAAGAATAAATGAGAATGCGAGATAATGGGGCGTCTCGATCACTCTTCACCACCTCTGGTCTCCCTGAATATTGCCAGACATGATACCGCAGCAACAAACATAACAAAGGCTTGGGCGATTACGTCTATGCTGCGGTTCTCCCACAGAAATCGGCTGTATCCTGGACCTATATCCCCCTCAACCTTCAAGTAATGACTCGTGTCCAGGGCGTAGTCAAAGGCAGGAAAGGCGTTTTGGGAGACCATTATAATAAATACAAGGATAACCAAAGCACTCAAAAAGGCACCTGTGGCAGCGGTCCTATCAAAGGACATTATTTCTTCTCCTCCTTTAATGTTGTAAGTGTGAGGGCGGCGATGAACAAGGTCACAATCCCGCCGGCATATACCAAAAGCTGGTAAACCGCTATGTAGTGTGCGTCTAGAAGCCAGTAAAGGGCACCTATAGAGACGCACATGCCACAGAAAGATAATACGGCATAAAGCAGCTTCTTGATCTCGAGGGTTGCGATTGCGAAGATAACAGTCAGAATCATTAGAATAGCCTGTAAGGCTTCGAATGCAGACGTATAGATCGCCCCTCTGATAGTAGACAAAAAACTTATATCAACCATTTATATATTTAAATGTTGGCTCTTAAGAGCGGCGAATTCAATGAGCCTCGATCCATTGTTTTTGTTGCCCGTGGCGGCAGTCTCGGCAGTTATTGTAATTGCACTAATATTTTGGATCGGTGGCAAGATCTCCCCGAGCGTGACGAAGAATGACCCTGAGAAATTAGCCCCCTACGCTTGTGGGGAGGAATTTCAGATCGAAGAGCACGGAATAAACATGGAGAGGTTCCTGATATATGCCCTCTACTTCCTGATCTTCGACGTTTTAACCTTTATAATGGCAGTGTCATTCTTTGAGAGGGGCGTTATGCCAGCAATATATTCCGCGGTGGCGCTGGCATCGGTAATGGTTCTTGTAATTGCCAGGAGGCATAAGTAATGTCTGTTCGCAAGTGGGCGCGGATCAGGTCGCCTTGGTTAATCCATTTCAATACGGGGGGTTGCAACGGCTGCGATATAGAGTTCGTTGCGGCCATAACCCCTAGGTTTGATGTTGAGCGGTTTGGTATAAAGCTACAGGGCAGCCCTAGGCACGCGGACGTCTTAGGGGTGACAGGCCCGATAACCATGCAGATAACCAAGAGGCTACTACGCATATACAGGCAGATGCCTGAGCCAAAGTTTGTAGTAGCCATAGGAACTTGTGCCACGAGTGGCGGTCCATTCAAGGACTGTTATAGCGTTCATGGTGGCGTGGATACTGTAATACCAGTTGATGTTTACATTCCTGGGTGTCCTCCAAAGCCCGAGGCGATAATCTACGGGATAGCCAAGTTGCTGAACAAACTGAGTGAAGGCGAGGGGGAGGAGAAGGTAGAGGAGGGCAAAGTAATCAAAGAAAGCGAGGAGGAAAGAAGGGAAAAGGAGGCTAAAGGACATTAAAGTCATAAGAGGAAGTGATGACTTTTGGAAGAACTCATGAAAAAACTTGAGGAATATAAAGAGGATATAGTTGATATTAAGAAGCCAAAGGAGCGAAGAATATTCATTAGAGTAAAGTCTGAAAATTTTAAAAAATTCTTATCAAGTCTGATCGAGGACTTGGATCTTAGACACCTTTCCACTATAACGGGCTTAGATACTGGTCAGGAGATGGAACTCCTTTACCACTTCTCTTATAAATACTCGGTAGAGATCACAATCGGTGTGAAGGTGCCAAAGAGTTCCCCTAAAGTGCCGACAATAACTGATCTAATTCCAGGCGCTATTTTCTACGAGCAAGAAATACACGATCTACTAGGAATAGAATTTGAAGGTCACCCTAACCTGGGACCGCTGATAGTGCCAGAGGGTTGGCCAGAAGGGGTGTATCCACTCAGGAAGGAATACACGGTTCAGGAATTGAATAGGATTGCGAGAGGTGGAAAATGATGAGTTATGGGACTACTATTAAGGTACCTTTCGGTCCGCAACACCCAGCCTTAAAGGAGCCAGAGTACTTCCTCTTTGAAGTCGACGGTGATATTGTGGTTAAGGTTACGCCAAGAATTGGTTATGTCCACAGGGGTGTTGAGAAGGCCTTTGAGCAAGAGACCTATCTGCATAACTTATACTTGGCAGAAAGGATCTGCGGAATATGTTCTCATGCGCATTCAACATGCTACACACAAACTATAGAGGGACTAATACCTTTAGAGATCCCGCCAAGAGCGGTCTATATAAGGCTCATAATGGCTGAGCTGGAGCGTCTTCACAGCCATTCCCTTTGGGTTGGAATTGCAGCCCATGAGGCAGGCTTCGATACACTCTTCATGTATCTATGGCGGGATAGAGAGATGATAATGGACCTAATGGAGGAGATCTCGGGCAATAGAGTGACGCATGCAATCAACACCATAGGAGGAGTCAGAAGAGACATAACGAGCGAACAGGCGACAAAGATCAAGAAATTCTTGGAAAAGTTCGAGAGTAACGTCAAGGAGTACACGAAGGTGTTGGAGAGTGAGCAGACTTTCATAAAAAGGACGAAGGACGTAGGGGTACTGAAGCCGAGGGATGCGATAGTACTATGCGCAGTGGGTCCAACATTAAGGGCAAGCGGTATAAAGAGTGACGTCAGAGCGGACGATCCTTACCTTGCATATGGTGAGATACCTTTCAATGTCATAACCCACGACGGTTGCGATGTTTATGCTAGAACGATCGTCAGGTGCGAGGAGATGATCGAGAGTGCGAACATAATCAGATATGCCTTAGACCACTTACCCGAAGGTAAGATAAAGGTTCCTCCTCCAAGGACTATAGCCCCCAATGAGTCGGTGGGGAGGGTGGAGGCGCCCAGGGGCGAACTAATACATTACGCTAGATCAAACGGAACCAACAAGCCCGAGCGCTACAAGGTCCGTGCCCCCACATTAGGAAACCTCGCATCTGTCTGCCAGACGCTCATCGGAGCACATGTGGCAGACATCCCATTAATCCTGGCAGGTATTGACCCCTGCTTCTCATGCATGGATCGCGTAATAATAACAAAGAAAAGCGTTTGAGCTTAGAGAGGGTGATGAAGGATGGTCCTCTACGAGATCTTCGGTGTCTTTGTTTACCCAGGCATTGCACTGCTCTTCGGGCTTGCCTTTTTGTACGAGTGGATAGACAGGAAGTTCTTCGCGAGGGTCCAGAACAGAATGGGTCCGCTCTACACAGGACCATCCGGAATCTTGCAACCTGTGGCAGACTTTCTCAAACTGCTGTCCAAGGAGGACATTGTGCCGGCGAGCTGTGAGAAGCCCATATTCTCCGTAATACCAATCGTTTATGCAACGCTACCACTGATAGCACTCTTCGTCATACCGATAACTGGAAGTGCGCTGATAGCCTTTGAAGGTGACGTCATATTTCTTATGTTCATATCGGCATTCATAACACTCTCTGTATTCCTAGCAGGCTGGAGCTCTGCGGGAAGCTTCAGCAGAATAGGGAGCATCAGGTCAGCCCTGCAGATGTTAAGTTATGAGATACCTTTTGGTCTTGCGCTCATAGGTCCAGCGATCAGCGCGCATTCGCTCTCGCTAACAAAGATAGCTCAATGGCAGGTAGCGAACTCGTCTTGGTTCATGTGGCTGCAGCCGATAGGTTTCGCGGTGGTCCTGATCAGCCTCCTCGCAGAGCTTGAGCTGGTACCATTCGATATACCCGAGGCAGAGACAGAGATTGTGGCAGGTTGGCTGACCGAATACGGGGGGAGGAGGCTAGCGCTCTTCCGTCTTGGAAAGGACCTGGAGCTAGTGATGGCTTCCACTTTGGTGGCGTCGCTCTATCTCGGCGGCGCACAGCCCCTGTTCTTCATACCTCCCGTGGTAATCCTCATAGTGAAGAGTATCGTTGTGTTGATGCTAATCTCTTTTGTAAGGGCGTTATTTGCAAGGTTCAGGATCGATCAGATGACCTCTGGGATGTGGACATATTTGCTGCCATTGATGATTGTCCAGATACTACTCGTGCAGTTTGGGATCGGAGGATGATTTTATGAGTTTATTCAGAGAGGCAGCAAAGCAGATCTTCAGAAAGCCAGCAACTGTAAAGTATCCATTTGAGCCAGGAATCGTGCCCCCGGGGCTTAGGGGGAGACCAGTATGGGACATGGAGAAGTGCGTCCTCTGCGTTCTCTGCCAGAACGCCTGCCCCACCGCCGCGATAAAGATGATACCCAAGGGACCAGACGCTGGTATCGAGTACCACCTTGATAAGTGTATATTCTGTGCGGAGTGTGCTGACGCATGTCCGAGGAAGGCCATAACCATGACCACAAACTTCGAGCTAGCAGATACATCGAGGTCGAATATGGTGCAGCACTACAAGAAGCCACAAAAGGCGCAGGCTCAGACACAGACGCAAACACAGACGCAAGCTGCAAAGGCAGGAACATAATCTTATTTTTAGAAAAAACTTTCAAAACAACGCTGCAGTAAGATCCTGTAAAGAAAGAGAAGGTAAGTTAAGCGCAAATTCATGACATTTATGGTACATTGAAACTTCTCTTGAATGCTATTAAGCAAAATATGCTCTACTCCAATCCTAATCCTTATGATTTATAGTTTGGCTGGAGTTTTGTGAAGAGCCACTCCAAAAGACCCGTTCCCATCAAACCTAGCTCTTCGCAGTGATGAAATGCCATCCCTTCGAACAGCTCGGTTACTCCTCCTGGGAAGTTACGCGAGAATCTAGCGTAGCTGTTTGGTGAGATTAGTGACGAAGACAGAGTGTAAGAATTTCCCTCAACCGTTGTGATCGCAATTTTAGCGCTCATCGGTGCGCCCTGAGCGTCCACTTGCTCGATTTGGACCTCGACGCCGGAGAGGGGATCGGGTGGACCCTCCGACATCACTGCTCCAGAGACATAGTTTTTGCCTCCAACAACATCCTTTCTCAGACCTATGGACATGTGGTCGAATTGGGCGTGGAGAGCGAACCAGCTGTCAATGTGCCAACTTCTGGAACCCCAACTCTTGTCCCTCTGACCAAGACCATTAACTATAATCTTTTTTCCATCGGGAAGGCGTACGACTCCAGAGACGCTCCCGGACTGCTCGAAGTGCTCAGCCCATGACGTACCACTCCCTCTACCGAACGAATAGGCAGAGAACCGAGCCTTCCATAGGATTTCGGCACCCACATCCCTGTCTGAAAAGCTGATCCGCCAGAGACCCAGCGGCTCTACCAACTCGTACGAGAGTTGCCCGTCTGAGAGCGAGGCTAGTTCGCAATCGAACTGTCCGGAGATCTCATTGTAATAGATTTTCCGGCTCCCCCCGCAGAATATTGCAAAGACGAACTCACGCCTCCCCAAGTTTGGAAGGAGACCTATTGTTGAAAAGGACGATATTCCGTTTTTAGCATCCACAAAATTGAAATAGTAACTTTCTCGCCAGTCAGGGCTCTGGGAGGGCGAATGAGGATAATCGTCATTAATCCTTGGTTGGGGCATTTTTGCATCCACACTTATTATCATGGAGACGGTATTTATGTCATTGCATATATCAAGATTGGGTTGAAGGAAAAGTTTGTTTATAAAGGCATTAGTATTTTTATAATATGATGTTGACTAATGCCGATAATGAAATTGATAATTTTTGCACATAAAGTAAATCATGGGAGATAGTAGAGGATCGGATCCTTTTCTTTAAGGAAGGGAAGAGCCTTCATCTTTATGATCTTCATTTTTATACGGGAGAATGCGGGATCTTCATCATGGTTTAAGAAGTATGGCAGGTACTCATCTAATACAGTCTTGGAGAGATTCCAATCCACTTCGTCAGTGATCCCGACTTGGTCCGTGTAGCGGGCAAAACCCCTCCAGTAAGCGGTTGCGCCAGAAATAATGAGGTCCTTCCTGTCCATCTGGGAGAACCGCATATATAACTCCATATGTGCTTTCTCCGCAGCCTCGGCGTATCCAAGGAGCTCCTCCAGCGGGACCTCAGCTATGCCACCGCCCTTCTCAGTATATGCAACCATTTTTGTAACGAGCTTGGAGTAGTCTGCAGGCTCAACCGCCATGGTGCCGATATCGTTGAAGGTGGCCCTCGCACCCCTTATAGTCATGGCTATACCCAAGGTAGAGGTTGGAAGCTTTGCTTCCGTAGCCGACCAAGGGAGCCACAATCTGCCTCTCCCATCGTAAAGGTTTATGTATTCAGATACAACTAGAATCTCGTCGTTCCCAAAGGGATAAGGTCCGTGATTTACGATCTTTGCTCTGGCGTCGCACTCCTCGAGGAAGGCGTACAGGTCTATGGACCCTATTGCGCGTCTCGCCCTCACGGTCTGGTCCAAGTCCACGGGTTGGAGGTGGTCTGTTATCCATTTTAAGGATTCTTCGTTCAGGGCTATGTTTTTCTTGCCAGAGGAGGCTACTGTCGGCTTTCCTGAGTCGAAGTAGTTAGTTGCAAGACGGTACCAGTGCTCGAGCATAAAGCGCCACTGCTCTCGCTTCTCCGCTGGCTCCTTCGAGGGGTCACCGCCGCACTTGTTGTAAATGACGCCCATCCTGGCGAGTGAGTAGTAGAGCCAGAGATAAGTTATGGACAGGGCGTTTATAGGAGATAGTAGCCTCTTGCTACGCTTTGCCAGATCCTCGGGTGAGACCCTCTCCCAGACCCTCCTCATCACATCATAGAGTTTATCATAGGTCTGGTAGAATGCCACGCATATGTAGGCGTTGACTGGAAAGATCTTTGAGTCGAGGAAGCCCCTCTCGAGTATTATGTCAGCGAATACTCTACTGAGGTGGGCTATCTGCTCGTTGATCTTTGAGAGCTCCAAAAATGACCCCGTCTTAAGTTGTTAATTTGGAATAAATAAAGTTTAAGAATTGTGAATAACAATTTAAAACTAAGTTCAATACTATAGCACTATTCGATGGTTTGAGGAGAGAGCCTATGGTTTCTATGAAGAAGGTCGGGGAGGGGCTGATTACGCTGAGATGCGCAGCGGAGGGTGAGCTTCGAGTTGTCAGTTCACCAAAGGACGTGATAGAGCTTTGGAAGGAGGGTGCCGAGGGTAAGATTGTACTGGTTGAAGATGCGGGTGTGACGACGCTCGGACCCATACTACCAAAGCTTGCAGGCGTGGTCTGCACGTCGGGCGGAGCTGGATCTCACCTCGCCATAGTCAGCAGGGAGTTTTCAATTCCAGCGTTGATGGGGACAAGGATCGATGGGTTGCGCTTGGAGGATCTGAATAGAAAGAAGGCAATTATCAGACCCTGTGATGGTACAAGTGGAGAGCTTCTTATTGTATACCAAAAATGAGTCTACATCACCTGGACTCCTTTTATCAGTCAACATAATTTCAAATTTGGCTGACCAGAAGGTGTCATTTATTGAAAAGTAGAAAACATAAAAGCGAGCTACAAGCCGCTGTGGGAGTTGCTAATTCAAAAGATGATGTCTCGGTCTAGCATAGTTCTCAGTCTTAGAAGATATAATGTGCCTTATGACCGAGGGGCTTTTCGAATATATCCATCCCATCAATTTTTTGATCTAGTGGGAGATTGACGGACCCAAGGGATCATCAACCCTATCTTAAGAATACCGATCATCTTTCAATATTTATTATCGCCTCTTGTAAATCTTGAATACCTGTGGAGGGCAGTCTCCAACTCAACCCTATCCAGATTGAAGTCCCTAGCAAATTCGTCGAGATCCGAAATTTTGAGGGTGCGCATCGCCTCCATCACTCTTGGTGTTGGTTGGGGATCTACCTTCTTCCAAACTTTTCGCATATCCCGAAGGAAAACAGAAACCGTTACAGGGCCGATCCCTTTTCCGAGACTCTTCAGCCTATCCTCTAAATCCTTGCTATCGTCTGCCACCTCATGGAGGGTACTTAGGCTTCCGTCGTATTCCTTTAGGAGGGTGTTGCAGATCTCGATGAGTCTGTCTGCCGTGCTGAAGTCGTATCTGGTGTAACCCCCCTCATCCAGTACCTCAACTATTCTGTCCCAGCCTGCTTTTAAGAGCGATTCTGGATCGGTCAGACCGTACTTCTTGAAGAGCCGGAATGTCTTGGTGGCACTCTCCTCCCTTATCGGTTTTGAGTAAAGGAAGGCTGCCAAAAACCACTCGAAGTAGGCCCTGTCACCCTCCTCAAGGTCTATAGACAACATCTCAGAATAAGGCTGTCCGTTCTCCTTGACAAATTTAATAAAATCTATCGGGGGTTTGCTCTTCTGACGCCTTTTTGGATTCTTCAGGGCAGGGCTTTGTAGCTCCTCCATAATTTATTGTTTTGTTACCCTTGGCTTTTAAGATACCTATTCTTTGCCTCATTCGTGAGCCTCATAACAACCTCGTCAATGGCTCTTTTGAACCCCTCGACATCGTACATAACTAGGAACTTCCTTGAGTCGATGAAATTCTTAAGCTCTTTTAAGAAAGGATCCTGGGCAAGGCTTCCTCCGTAGTCTGGCAGGTCGATCAGCCTGCTGATTGCATCGAGTAGTCTGAATGGACCGTAGAGTGGTGGCTCGTTTAGGCATCCTTGGGCACTGGTAGCCAGAAAGAGTATCAACTCGAAGATATAGTCGTTGCCTGTTTGCTCTACCTTTTTTTCCATAGTTTCTACCTCCCACTTTTGAAAGTTCTCCCCATATCTGTTTAGGTATGTCACCTTCTCCAGTGGCTCCCTTGGTGGGGGTTTCGGTGTGTTTGCGGGGTAGCCGACTACCACAATAAGCTCTGGCTCTACGCCGCTTGGAATGTTGAGAAGTTCCTTGACTGCGTTGTGGGAGAAAGATTTAACCACGCATGTTCCCAGACCGAGCGCGTGTGCCGCAAGCGTGATATTTGCGGCAGCCATAGAGCAGTCTGCTATTGTCAGGTAATCCTTTGCGAGCGGTCCACCAACCCTGTATGAGCGTTCCTTTTCTGAGCAGATCACAATGGCTAATGGTGCGTCTCCGAGATAGCCAGGGGATACCTTCTTTAAGAGGGCGAGCAAAATCTTGTCCTTGACGACCACAAACCTCCAAGGCTGAATGTTTCCACCCGTGGGCGCCCATCTTGCAGCGTCCAGTATTCGCTCGATAAGCTCTCCGGGGACGGGATCCTCTTTGTAGCGCCTTACGCTCCTTCTCCCCTTTATAGCCTCTATGACGTCCATTTCAGAACCTCCTCGTATGTGCGATGTGTGAAAATTATCTCCCGTGAAGTTTATTAAGCCTCGCTCAGAATTGACCCCACTGTTGGTGTTCAGGTCGATGATAAGGCTCTTTACGCATGAAGGTTGCTCAAACTGTAAGATTGCAAAAAAACTATTGCAAAAGGTGCTGCCAGAGTACGGAGCGTCATATGAAACTCATGTGTATGAGATGGACATCGAGGACCCAGACGTGTTGGCTGAGCTTTTGATGATTAATGCAGAGCAGGTTCCGACTATTACAATCGGAGAGGTGGTACTAACTGGGGAAGACGCGACTGATGAGTCGAAGATACGAGCTTTACTATCCTCTAAACTAAAAGGTTGATATTTACTGATTTTCTATTTATGAAGAGGCAAATGTGACTAAATTAAGCCACCGCTAATGGGAATGTTTATTGAAAGAAGTTTCAGCAAGGCTCGCCCTTGAGGCAAGAGATTACACTCAGAAGTGGCGCGTTAATACTGTGTTATAAGGTGAGGGATTGGAAGGCATGGAGGTAAGTGTAGGTGTTTATGCTTACCTGCTCCTGCCGACTGGGAACTTCACAACATCCGGGTTCTTGTTCATCTCGCGCAGTATAATCTCGGTGAGTTCGCTCATTGACCTGACCAGCTTCGAAGGGGGGTACGGGTAGAGGACTGTCACGTTGATCCAGCTCGCCTCGGGTGTGAATATAACCCTTGGTCCTGCCTCGATCACGTCCTTGAACATCGGGGCACAATTGCCCGACTCGCAAGCCTGGCGCATCTTCTCTAACTCGGGACGGATATATTCGCTGACGCACTTTATCAGCATCTCCTTGACGGCACCGAGGTCGCTCTCGTATGCTAGGTTAAAGGTCACCGCGCCAACCCTGACAGGCGAGAGGCGGCTGCCGTATACTGCCACTATATTTGATAGTACCATCGAGTTTGGAATTGTGAGTACTCTCCCAGTCACCGACCAAAACGAAGACTCGTCACCTATCTCGATGAGGGTCGTCATGATATATCCGATGTCAGTGACTATCCCCCTGACATCGCCTATTTTAACACTGTCGCCGATCATATAGGTCTTCCTGATGTTTATGTAGACCCAGGCGAAGAAGTTAGATATCAGCGGGGCGAGTGAGTAAGAAATCAGCAGACCTATGACGCCAAAGGAGGTAACGAATATGATTAACTCCTTGAATATGAAGGAGATTATCGCGGCGATTGCAAGTATTATGAAAACAACCTTGACAAGTCTCCCGACAGAGAGTCTCGAATGAAGGTCATCGATCTTAGAGACCAAGAGGATGTATACAAGCTCTGAGAGGGCAAGGGCGACTAAAAGTATGAGCAAAGACAGGATGGACTCGATTATGTATTGGCTGTAAGGAATGGACTCGAGGTCCGGGAGGAATATCAAATAGAAGGCCGAGACTAAGATCGCGGCAGAGGCGTAGGTCAGCAGACCGCGCTTGGAGGGCTTCTCCCCAGCGACCAGCATTTTACTCCTCCTCATCCTTAGCATAACCGCCAAGAACCTCGCAAGTCTTACGAGTCTTAAAGACCGAAGTCCAGCACCTATTACCGTCGAGGTCTCGAGCATGGCGAAGGCGTAGGCAGGCACCATCGCCAGTAAGTCGATCCAGTGCCACTTGAAGTACCCAAGCCTATCTTTTTCAGACCTAAGATCTAATGCAAAGTCAAGAGCGAAAACCAAGCATATGATGAGATCCGCAGAATAGACGAGTTGCCTCCACCCTGGCTCCAATGGGACTGTAAAGTCTACTAGAAGTAGGAGGATGGAGAGTAACGCGAGGATCGCCATAGCAAACTCAGAGATAGAATCGGATCGCAACTAGACCACAACCTCTAAGGAAGCGTATGCTTCAAAAATTCACTATTTAACTCTGTCGGTGGGAGAAATATCTTTCGAAAGCGATGGTCAGTTCAATTATGGGTGATGTGGAAGGAGGGGGAAAGTGATGTAAAGTGTGTTGATCCTTTGATCTTTTCCGATGTACAGAATTGTCAAAGTTTTGCAAAGTCGAAATGCTCTTATTCCCAGAAGGCTACTTGCGAAGAAAAGATAAATATACAAACTCGGTAGTAGAGTACACGGTACACGAGGGCCGGTCGTCTAGCTTGGTTAGGATACCGCCCTGACACGGCGGTGGTCTCCGGTTCGAGTCCGGACCGGCCCACTCAATTTTAATAGATCAATATGAATATGTCGTGCCTAAGGTAGCTACGTTCCAACTTGGATCGTGGGCTTCCCGTTATAACCCCTGATATGTGGGAATCGAGTGAAAATAAAGACTTTATCCCAGTAAATGCTTTAGTGCCACATTAAATGGAACTTAAGCGGGGCAGAACTCGACATGGGTTTAAAGATAGGTCTATTTTCTGACGACGAAGGTGACAAGGATGACAAGAAAGAAGATTATCGTAGTCTTAGTTACGATCGTCTGCGTCTTGGCTTGCTTTACACTTAATGTCATTCACAACGATCTTCTGCCTTACCTAATCTTTGGACTAGTGCGCCACCGCCACATATGTATCTGTCAGCAAAATTTTCAATGCAATTGCATTTAATAGAGCCCCGCCCAGAGATCTTTTTTGCCGACCAACCAATGGGCTCATTTGGTGATTGGTGCTCAACCATCCACGACTAATAGAATTGAAGTTCGGGATGATTTAGTCTGGTCTGACTTTGTGAGTGTGGATCATCGTTTATCAATAGTTCATGCTGAAGCAGAGATTTGCTCTTTATAACGGCGGTAAAACATAGCCTTTGCCGCCTCCACCATAGCTAGATATGATCCGACGATAATTAATAAGAACGGATAAAACATGGCAGGAGGCGCCACAAATCCAAACCAAGATCCAACAATGGTCAAGGGGAGAGATATGGCGAATAATACGATGGATAATGTTGTGAGGAGGAGTGCCCTGCTTGGCAGGCTCCTGTAGAATGGAGTTCGCCTTGTCCTGATTACGAAGACTACTAATGTTTGAGTGCATAGAGACTCTATAAACCAAGCAGTCTGGAAGAGGGCAGGCTTGTCCCAAGCTGCAAATACAGTCAACAATAGGAAGAAGGTCAAAAAGTCAAAGAGTGAGCTAATCCCACCGAAGTAGACCATGAACCGCCTTATTATTGTAATGTTCAGCCTCTTGGGGGTTTGCATATATTCCTCATCAACCCTGTCAGTAGTTATAGCGAACTCTGAGACGTCGTAGAGGAAGTTATTAAGAAGGATCTGTATAGGCAGCATTGGAAGGAAAGGAAGGAATATGGATGCGCCAGCAGCGCTAAACATGTTGCCGAAGTTTGAGCTGATAGCCATAAGTATGTATTTCATAGTGTTTCCGAAGGTCTTTCTGCCCTCAATTACGCCTTCGTTTAGAACTGTGAGATCCTTATTAAGGAGGATTATATCTGCAGACTCCTTTGCAACATCAACGGCGTTGTTGACGGAGATCCCCACATCGGCGACCTTCATGGAGGGGGCGTCATTTATACCGTCGCCGAGAAATCCAACCACATGACCGTTGTAACGCAGTGTGTTTATTACTCTGTTCTTCTGGGCTGGGGTGAGCCTAGCGAATATATTTGCTTTCTCTACAAGGACTGATAAGGCCTCGTCGCTGATGTTTGGGAGCTCGCTGCCAAGTACGACACCCTCGACCTCTATTCCGAGCTCTTTGCAGATCTTTTTGGTGACGATCTCGTTGTCCCCAGTCAAGATCTTTAGCTTGATACCAGCCTTCTCAAGGAGCTTGACAGAATCCCTTGCACTCTCCTTTGGCGGGTCTAGAAACGCTATAAAACCCAAGAAAACCATATCGGACTCGTCGGCGATAGAGTATCTTGTCTTAGCATCTTTGAGGCGCTTATATGAGAGTGCCAAGACACGGTAGCCCTCCTCGCTCAACTCCCTGAACTTCTGTTGGATTTTTCTCTCAACCTCGGATGTTTTATCTAAGACATGCCCTCTGGACTCGTAGTAAGAGCAGACCGCAGAGATATCCTCTGGAGCGCCCTTCGTTATGAAGAGACGCTCGCCCTCAAAGTCCACTATTACAGAGACCCTCCTTCTGGTGAAGTCGAATGGAACCTCGTCTACCTTCTTATATCTCAAGACATCCATGGGTTTGTGAGCCAATACGGCATCGTCGAGCGGACTTCTGAGACCAGTCTGGAACAAACTGTTCAGGTACGAGTAAAGAAAGACCTTCTCGTCATCTTCTCCATCGATGTTAACGTGGAGGATTAAAGTCACCCTGTTCTCCGTGAGAGTGCCAGTTTTATCGGTGCATAGGACATCCATGTTTCCGAAGTTCTGTATGGAAGCTAGGCGTTTCACTATGACGCCCTTTTTAGACATTTCCACGGCACCGCGGGATAAGTTGATGGTAAGGATCATTGGCAGGAGCTCTGGTGTGAGTCCCACTGCCAAGGCTACGGCGAATAGTAAGGATTGAAGCGGATCCTCCTTGAGTAAGGCTAGAACAAAGAAGACAAAAATGACCAGAGAAAATGTTGTCTGCATTATGAGGGTGCCAAACCTCCGAAGACCCCTCTGAAACTCGGTATCAGGAGCAGGCTTAAGGAGTGTTTTCGCTATCCTTCCGAACTCTGTGCGGTTTCCGGTTCTTACTACGATGGCTGTGCAGGATCCGCTCACAACGGATGTTCCCATAAATATGAAGTTCTTCCAATCCACTATGGAAGCCGTCGGAGGGATTGGTTCAGAAAATTTTTCTACTGGGAAGGACTCCCCAGTCAGTGCAGACTGATCCACGAAGAAGTCCTTAGCCGAGAGGACCCTTGCATCAGCTGGCACGAGGTCACCCGCTGCAAGAAGTATTACATCGCCTGGCACAACCTTACTGACAGGTATCTCCTGCCGAACGTCATCCCTAATGACTGTGGCGGTTGTGGCAACCAGCCTCTGCAGGGACTCTGCAGCCTTTTCTGCCTTAGACTCTTGATAAAATGATAAACTGACGCTCAATGCAACAATGGTATAGATTATTATTGCATTTGTAACCTCGCCCACGAATCCAGCGATGGTACCAGCTATTAGCAGTATGATGACAAGGGGGTTTCTAATATGTGATAAAAATGAGGATAGAGCGGATCTCCTCTTCTTCTTAGTTATTTCGTTAGGACCGTAAAGTTCGAGGAGCTCGCTGGCTTTTTCGGAGGATAGACCAGAGGGAGAAGAGCCGAGCTGTGAGAATAGTTGCTCCTCTTTGAGCGATATCGCGTCCTCGGTGCCAAAATAAGCTGAAGTTCGCACAGCAGAGTGCTGCGTTTCATTGTGCATTTTTAATCAATTTGTCGATGACCGATAATCAGGGATATTAAGGTTGTGTTAAGATCAGCCTATAATGTCACATATATGAAGTGCTGATGATTGTGAGATTCAGACTTCAGTAAATTATATAACATTATAAGTGTTCTTTTGACTTAATCGGCACCATATAACCACAAGAGCCTATTTTTCGTTATTGTTGAGGGAATAGGCAAGTGTTGCAAATTCCGATAAAAATATTGATAAAAGAATAAGTCTAAATCAGTACACCTTTTCTTTTACCTGCATAAACTGCATATTTTCAAAATGTCGCTATTACAATAGAATAGGCTTTAACAAAGTATAATTAAGGAGCGGTATCCTTAATTATTAAGTTCTTCATAAAGAGATATTATTTTTTAATAAAAATTCTAGAAAAATTAATAAAGAGGGAGGGATTGGTAAACTTGGTGGACTAGTTGGGAAGGAAGGGGTTAGCTATCTTACTGGTTTTTGCATTTTTAGGGGCGGCAGTGCTAGCGATCTTCCCTCCTTCTCCGAATCCTGAAAATATCTCCAACACAAAAGTGAAGGTTCTAGCAACTTTCTATCCACTAGCATATTTGGCAGAGGAGATTGGCGGAGAACGTGTTGCTGTGAAGACTCTAATTCCATACAACACTGAGGTCCACTCTTGGCAACCTTCCATATCAGACATGATCGCCGTGAGCGGTGCGGATATGATTATACTCAACGGAGGGGGGCTTGACTGGTGGATGGAAGATATCCTAAATTCTGTCAACGTGAGCGGAAAAATCGTTGTAAATACCACTAAGGGGCTTGAGCTCATACCGCTAATAAATGATGGGGCAAATGAAATGAGCGGTGCCCAAAGCCGTGGCAAGTATGATCCACACACGTGGCTATCGCCTTACATGGCAGCGAGGCAGGCAGAGAAGATCTTCTCTGCACTGACGGAGAAGGATCCTTCGGGCAGGGAATATTACCAAGCAAGATTCGAGGCTCTAAAGAAACGCCTGGAGGATTTGGATGCCAAATACCAGAAGGATCTTTTGAACAAGACAAGGGACATAATAATAGTTGCGCATGAGGCGTACGGGTATCTGGCAGCCAGGTATGGTTTCAGGCAGCAAGGAGTCGTTGGTATTTCGGCAGAACAACAGCCGAGTGTGCAAGTCATTAAAGATCTCGTGGATGTTATGACAGAGTATAACATTAAAGTGATCTATTTAGACCCAGCTTACTCGGATTCCTATGTGATGATGTTGAAGAGGGAGGTCGAGGCGAGAACTGGATGGGAAGTACGGGTGATGCGGCTTTATCTTGCCCTGGGACCAGTGGACGGGAGAGATTATATGGGGCAGATCGAGGCGAACCTAGAGGCGCTCAAAGCGGGTTTGGTAGAACCTTAAATGGGGAAGGAAGAATGTTAGTTAAAATAAGCAAGCCCATCGCAAAAACGCTCAGGGGATATAATTTGCTTTATTGGGGGGTTTGAATGTTGAACAGGGATGTTGTGATAGAAGTCAGAAATCTGAGTGTTAGTAGGTCGGGAGTCCTAGTATTAAAGGATGCAAACTTCGATGTGTTAAAGGGGGATTATGTTGGAATAGTTGGTCCGAATGGTGGTGGAAAGACCACCTTGCTCCTAGCAATCTTGGGACAAATTCCCAGAATGAGCGGGAGTATCAGGTTGTTTGGTAAGGATATAATGGATTTTGACGAGTGGGAGAGGGTTGCATTTGTTCCACAGGACGCCATTAACTTTGATGTGAACTTCCCTCTCTCGGTGAGAGAGCTCGTTTCATTGGGCAAGCTTGGGAGAAACAAAATCGGGAGGAAGTTGGGAAGGAGAGACTGGGATGAGGTTTATGCTGCCCTAGAGTTCATGGGACTCTCTGAGGTCGCGGATAGGAGGATAGGGGAGCTCTCAGGAGGGCAGAAGCAGAGAATGTTCGTTGCTATGGCACTAGTGAGAAACCCGGAGGTAATAATTCTGGACGAGCCCGTTGCGGGGATAGATGCTGTGACACAGGAGAGGTTTTACCAAAAGATGAGCGATCTCAACCAAAAGAGAGGGATAACCATAATGATGGCATCTCATGACCTCTCAGCGGTCTTCTGCAGAATGTCTAAGGTGATTTGTGTTAATAAAGAGGTAAATGTTGCAGAGATAAGACCAGATGTGGACCTAGAAGGAGTCTTGAGGAAGGCATACGGCGAACATTTCCACTTCGTATTCCATAGGCACGAGTGTGAGGGAGAGTTCAAGGCTTGATGGAGCTTTTATACCCGTCGGTCTCGCTGATGGAACTGGTTAGCTACCAGTTCTTCCAGAATGCCATTTTGGGGGGGTTAACGGCAGGATTTGCCTGTGCATGGATCGGGCTTTTTCTTGTCCTAAGGAAGGAGGCCATGATAGTCGACGGAGTTGCGCACACGGCATTCGGCGGAGTGGCGCTTGGACTGCTGATGGGTATAGACCCGTTCATCACCGCGCTTGGAATATCGACAGTCTCAGTCCTTGGAATAAGTCATATGAAGAGAAAGGGACTTGCAGAGTCTGATTCTGCGATAGCCCTGATGCTAGCTATTGGATTCTCGACCGGACTAATAATTATAAGCATCGCCGGAGGGTTTAGTGTGGATCTCTTCAGTTACCTCTTTGGTTCTATACTCACTATCAGTAGGTCCGATCTATTGATGATCCTGATGCTCGGCATATCCATCATTGCTTTCCTCACGGTCTTACATAAGGAGCTGTTGGCGATCACATTTGACGAAAGAGGGGCAAGGATGATGGGCATACCAGTGAATGCGATATCCACCATGTTTAACCTCATAGTCGCCATAACCATAACGCTCTCCATCAAGATAATAGGGGTTATACTCGTAGTTGCTTTGATAGTTATACCAGCATTGACTGCTCTACAGCTCAGAGTGTCATTTGCCAAGACTGTAGCTTCAACAATTCTAATAGGACTGGTGAGTGTGGTGGTTGGGATAATAATCTCTACATTCTATAATGTGGCGACGAGTGGAGTTATAGTCTTCACCATGGTGGTGATATATTTGGCTACAGCTGCTCTTGTCAGGGGGAGGAATGTGTGACTGAGAGTGTTTTAGGTTTAGATTTGAATTTGGACCATTATGATTTGGATTTTAGTTTATGTTCAAGTTTAGGTTTGGATTGGAGGTCAGGATTAGATTATAGGCGGGAATACTTTGAGGGGCTAAAAATTGTAGAGATAATTAACAATCAGGATGGAAACACTTGTGGAATATGGTCTAAAGTAAAATCAGGATTTATAGTAAAGGCTAGAAAAGTAAAAAGTGGATGTGGGGCTTAACTATGGTGGTTATAAGTTTATCCATACCAGATGATCTGCTGGCAGAGTTGGACAAGGTGTTGGGCAGGGAATGGTGCGCCAGCAGATCGGAGGTTCTCAGGCAGGCGCTCAGAAAATATATATCGGAGTACAGGACGGTGGAGAATCTTAAGGGCAGAGTTGTTGCCACTTTGACTGTGCTCTATCACAAGAATGAGAAAGGAGAGGAGCATTTGAGGCTTCAGCACGAGTTCGGCGACATAATCTCAGCGTTCTTTCACTTCCATGTAAATGAGGATGCGTGTCTCGAGGTGATTGTGGTTAGAGGAGATGCTCAAAGGCTGAGGGGGCTAATAGACGGGCTAAAGGCAACCAGGTTTGTTAAGCAGATAGATCTCTCATTGATGGACATACGCGAATAGAGCAGATTAAGAAATAAGATTGAGTAGAAGTCGTTAAGAATGAGTATAGAAAATTTCCAATATCAGATCCATAAGCTTCCTCAGAGCAAGCATCCCAAGGGGATTCAACTTTTTTCTACAATTCCTTGAAAAAGCATTAGGAGATTCGTAAACATGTGATCATAGGGCACTAAAAAATCCATAATATGGAAGATTTCGTTGAAAGTGAAAACATCGGGAGCTATGTTAAGTCTTTATGGGAAAGTATTATAACAATAGTTAAACTTTAGTATAGCAATCTTGGAGGAATGTTGTTGGAGTCAGGTTTCGTGTACATTCTAATCGTCGAAGATGAGAAAGAGCTCGTCGAGTCTATGAAGGCATTGTTGGAAGCGAAAGGATACAGTGTTGAGATTGCCAGCAATGGAAAGGAGGCAGAGGAGCGTATTCAAAATAGAAACTACGATATTGCAATAATAGATCTCTTCCTCCCAGATGTTTCCGGCATAGAGTTACTCAAGAAATTCGATCCAAGACAGTTTCCTAGAACTAGGAAGATCATACTCACCGGACATGCTTCTCTGGAGATCGCGATTCAAGCGTTGAACTTTGGGGCGGACGCATACATTACCAAGCCGGTTTCTCCCGAAGATCTGCTTAAGATAATATCGGAACAGTTAGAAAAACAGAACCAAGAGATAGTAATGGTACAGGAGAAGGTAATGATGCTTGTTGAGAGGACACTAAAGGAGGGACTCAAGAAGATCAAATATGAAAAGTATATATGATTCGGATTATGTCGATTAGTTAAAAAACTCGCTCGCCTGTTAAGTTTTTTGCCAGTACCATTAAAAATTGTGGACCGGACGGGGTTTGAGCCTTCCTTTAAATGAAATCCTTTTTTTTCAAAAGTCGTATCAAAATTTGATGATGGTTCGAGAAGGTCCTCGATTAGTTTTTGACTGGTCTTACCTTACCGCTTATGCCTATAGAAGCTTGAATGAGAGGCCCTCTGGACTGTTATGGACTTGTAGCCCTTCCTTGGCATAAGCACGCATGTGGGATCTTAATTTGGATCAGAAAAATTAAGCGTTTGTATACTTTTGGTAGTTAAGGTTCGGTCGGCTTCGCCTGGGCATTGCCTTAACTACGAACTTGCACGAGGGGTCGCCCTTGGCTATGCACGCCTCCTCCATGACGTTGAATCCTTTTCCGAAGAGCTCGGACAGTACGCCTGCTAATAGCCCGCGGACGAACTGGCTGTAGGGGATCGACCTCCCCTTCCCGAGTTCACACTCAAAGGAGTCATACACGATTATGGTCCCGCGCTCTTGATCTAATTCCTGAACATTCATGCGTCCAAATCCTGCCCACTGAAATAGTGTAGAGCTGATATCTTTGTAAATCAAGGCTGGATCTTGGATCTTTAAACTCTCGGCAAACTTTCTGTGGTTCTTTCCGTAGGCTAAGCCCGTGCGGTAGCCTATATGGTACAGGAAGCTATCGCCGCTCTTCCCGAAGTACTCCCTTATGCCCTCCAGAAGCTCCCTGTAGCCAGGCTTTCGGAAGATCACTGCCCTAAAAGAATCGGCTACGACTGGGTAGCTCGCCGTATCGGCGATAAAGCCCTTTATGGGCGACATTACAACCTTTTCGACCTTTATTAGACCTAAACTTTCTGAGACTCTTCCGACCGATTCGGATGGTATCGTAGCATCTGTCACGTCCATGAACACGACCAAATCGGCGAAGCCTTCTTCGTCTGAAGCCGAGGCGTAGATTCTAAGGATCTTGATCTTTTGGCTTTCAAGTATGGAAAAAATGCGGGCTACGGAGTCTGATCTTATGTTAGCTTTTCCGACAATTACCAATAAATCCCTACCAGGTATTAGCAAATACCTTGCCAAGTCTAATTGAGGGGACATCAATATAATCGAGATGGCAATTTATTTAAATTTTTTTATGTAATTTAGTATATTCTAATTTTTATTTTTATAAATATATTAAAAAGTTTTTGAGTATTCACTTGTCCTCAGACTCCTGCGACCCGCTTTTCAGAAAGCCACCTTGAGGCAGATAATTGGGTTGCTGGCGGGGGATCCGTGAACCCGGAAGGTAACGATACTAATTATAGAGGACCTATAGATCTTTATAAGATGGGCAAATACTTGGTTTGTAAGAATTTTTAAACCGTTAGCTTCGTCGGACAGATTTTTTGTAAGAATAATTACTTTAGCCCCACTTACTTGCCGACATTACGGGAATTCTTTTAACGCCTTGTAAGAAGCCACGCATAGGACTCTCGTGGAATCGGGCGCCAGGCTAATAGAGGGTGAAGCGCTAGAGGCGCTGAAGGTCATGTGGGCGGGTAGCTTCTGTCTATTCGTGGCAGATCCGCCCTACCTCCTGGACCGCATGCCTAGGGTCAGGAGGCGGCACCTGAGGGCGATGGACGGCGGAGGGCTGGACTGGGGGCGCCTCTTCAGGGAGCTTTACCGCGTGATGCGGCAGGACTCGGCGCTCCTGCTATTCGGGCACCTGTCCTCCTTCCTCAGGCTGGCGCCCCTTGCGGAAAGCGTGGGTCTTGGTTACGTCACGGACATAGTCTGGGTTAAGCCCGTCCCGGTGAACTTCCTCCAGGCTAGGAAGAAGCCCCTCTCGAGGCACGAGCTGATAACGGTTTGGAGGAAAGGGAAACTCAGGTACAACTGGGAGGAGGCCGCCGAGCCGGGCAAGCCGTACGCCTCGGGAACCTCCGGACAATGCGACTTCTACGACGTGAAGATGGCCCGCCGGGCCAACCCGGGGATCAGGTTCATGACCGACGTCATAGAGGCGCCGAACAAGCCCTGCATGCCCAGGGAGGAAAGGACCCCGCACCCGACCCAGAAGCCCTTGGCCCTGATAAGGAAGCTCGTGAAGGCGTTCAGCTTCCCGGGCGAATGCGTCTTGGACCCGTTCGCGGGCTCGGGGACCACGATGGTGGCGTGCCGTGAGCTCGGGAGGGAATGCGTCGGGATAGAGATAGACCCAGAGTACGCAGAGATGATAAGGAGGAGGATGCTGGAGGTTTTCGAGGCTGCGCTATGATCCCAGTATTAAAATTAAATATCACCAACGGCTTCCGAAGTCGGTCGTGACGTAAAGCTTGGCGCCCTTGGCGGCGATCCCGATCTCGCGGAGTGCGGGGTTGAGGATGTTAGCCCTGTGTCCGGGGCTATTCATCCACGTGTCCACCATCTCTCTTGCCAGTTCGGAGTCGCTCTTTGGGATTTGCGGGATCGGTATCGGAATGAACCATACCATAACGACTGAAGAAAAGGCCGGCGTATTAGTCATGATGAGGTTTTCCGCGCAGATCGAATATCGGTAGCCGACCCTCAACAGCCGAGCTGTGAGATCGCTCCCGTCGGACCCGGTATGGCTGAAAAAGTCATGGGATGCCATGTCCAAAGAGTGGGCTAAGGCTGCCTGTGCTAGCAGCGAGTTTTCAACGAAGGGCGATAGCCCGTACTGGCGCCTTACGTCGTTGAGCCGGCTCAGGAGTTCTTTCGAGAGGGACGCGTATGCGGCAGGGTCCGATGTGGGTGTTGCCGATTGGTTGCTGTAGTAGATCCCCCCAGACTAAGACTATAACGATTGCTATCGCTATCTTGCCTTTCATTTGCCCTCTTTCTGATATATCGCAGCAAAGCCAAATTTAGAGCTTTTCACTTTCGCCTCCGACCCCGCTCGCCCGGCTTCCGCGAGTTCTTTTAACCTCCCGCTCTTATTCGGGAGGTGGGTGACTATGCCGGGAAAGCTCTCTCTTCGACTGCGGCACGCCTCTTCCGAGCGGGAGGGTGAGGTGCAGGTACCGCGGCTGCGGGAGGCTTTGCACCTCGTGGCTCGGTCTGGCGGTGCACCTAAGGAAGTGCCACGGGGTTTCCGCCAACGAAGTGTCCTGGAAAGACGTGAAGGAGGTGTGAGGGTGGGCTGGAGGGAGTGCGAGGACGTTTTGGAGCTGCTGCTACTGAAGATGCGGAGGTGCAGGACGGCTGAGGAGTACAGGGTTGTAACTGAAGAGGTTCTAGCGTTAGTGAAGGAAAGGAATTTAGAAGAACTGAAGGAGGAACTGGGGGCGTTCAGGTAGAGATCGATTCAATGCACATGGTTTGCTCAATCAAATAGCAATATTTTTACTCCTGGGCAGACGCACTATGTAACATGTCTGGGCAAACTAAACGAAAGGTACTTTATTTTGCATACGGTTCGAACATGGATCCAGAACGTATGGAAAAAAGGATCGGCGAATTTTATTCAATAGAGGGCGCGATTCTGCGTGGATACAGGCTGGCGTTCAATAAAAAAGCCCAAGGCAAACCAGGCGAAGGCTATGCAAACATAGTCCGTGACGATTCCAGAGCCGTTGAAGGAGTGTTATACGAGATCGACGAAGAAAAGCTAAAAAAACTAGACAAGTTCGAAGGGGTCCCTTACCATTACAGACGGTGCGAAATAACGGTTGAATGTAAAGATGATAGAGGCAAAATGCGCACGTGTAAAGCTATAGCCTACATTGCTAACGAAAATATGGTTGATAAAGGTGACAGGCTGAAACCCACGAGAGAGTACCTTGGACACCTTCTGAAAGGAAAGGGCTTTCTTTCAAAAGAATATGTTGAGATGCTAGAGAAAGTAGAGACTTTAGATTGAATTTATTTATCGTGTGCGACTTTGAAAGCTGGTTTTAGCCCTTCGTCCGAGCCCTCCGCAACCCCTGCAGCTTATGTTT
>JAOAJN010000007.1 GCA_026414165.1 Candidatus Methanomethylicaceae archaeon | reverse complement strand
GCTGAGAGCCTACTTCAGAACCCCTAGCTGCAACCTTATCCTCTCTAACTTTTCCTCATTCGCCAGAACCAAGTAGTAACGTATCCTCTCTTTCACTTCCTGGACATCGCTAGCGCTGCAGCACGCGTCGAGCGCCAGCTCCAAGCCGTCGATCATACCCTGCTTATAATCCATAGAGAGTCCCCCGACTTAACATCTCGCGAGGGGTTAAATTAATTCCCGAAATGGCTTTATTCAGAGAGTGGGGCGAATGTAGAGATTAAGATACATATGTAGGCGCAGAAAGGGGTTTTGAAGTAGGTTAACCCTACCTTCAAACTTTCCATTTTTGAGTAAGGATAGAGAGAGCGAGAGAGACGCAGCTCCGAGCTGCAAGTTCCGAATTCGTTTACTTATTTTTGAGTAGAGACAGAGGTATAGAGATAGACTTGATTTGAGCTTCTAACAATCTCTCTTTCTTATTTATAACTTACTTTATTACTTATTTATGGAATTGCCGTATAACAGTACCCGTTTCTCAAGTCTCTCTCGATATCTCTTTATATCTCTCTACCTCTCTATCTATATCTCTGTGGTCTTTATGCCTAGGAAAGGCTACAAGTCCATCACAATCTCTGAGGATATTTACAGGAAGCTGCTGGAAGCCGCCGAGCGGTACGGTACAACGCCTCAGGGCATAATAAAAATTGCCGTATCTGATGAAAAATTCACCATCAGTTCTTCTGGGGCGCTTGTGATCTCGGGTTCAAATCCCGACGGCCCCACCATGCGAATTTTATAATCCACTGAAATAGACTCCTTTCTAAGAAAAATGAAAACTAATTTAACTGAGTTTACTTCCATCCCAGATCTAAAGAATGCGCGTTTTCTAAGATTATTTAATCTGGCTCATGAAGATCACAGGCAAATCCTCAAAATCTTTTCCACTCATCTCCTTCTCCTGCTTTAGAAAAAGTGCTTTTGTTTGAAGATTTATGGCTGTGGCTATAATGTAACAGTCTGGCAAAGCCATTTTTAATCTCTTCTTAAGTTCTCCGGCTTTTATAGCGATATCCGCTGTAACCTCCGTAATTTTTACCCGCTCCATGAGCCATCTGATGTAGTTTAAAGCTTCTTCATTTGCCTTAGCCACATTAGCCATTTCGTAGATTTTTGAGACTACATACAGTAGCTCGGAGAGTGTTGCTGGTGTCATATAAAGTTCTGTTTGCTTTTTTAAAGCATTATTGAGCAGTTCTTCAACCTTGCTTCTTTGCGGCGCCCCCCTCACAATATACTCTACTAAAACACTTGTATCAACTACGTATCTCTCTGAGACATCTTCCGAATTTTTCTTCTTCAAGTTTTTTCTCCTCACTCAGAAGCTTCTCAATGAGAGATTGATCAACGTCCACAATTCTTGGCTTAAGAGGCCTTATTACCACTTCGCCATCTCTGACCTCTGCTATTACCTCGCCCTCCTCTATGCCTGCAGATTTCCTTAAATCCTTTGGCAATATCAGTACGCCTTTTTTCCTTACTTTTAGTACAACTCCACTCAAAACACTCACCACTTACATTATGGTTAAACAAACTTATAAGGTTTAACTTAATAGTAAAAGTAAAACTAAATATAAAAGTTACATTTCAAGTTTAAATCGTGGTATTACTCATTTCAACGAGCCAACCATTTTACATTTAATACATCAGTTCTCGTCACCATGTTTGATCAAAAGCGACTCGATTGAGCTTGGCAATTCGTGACCTCGTTTTAAAATCCATCCCACATCAAAATCTAATTTTTCCTAAAAAAGATTGGATTGATAGGGATTAGATGCTACCACCACTTCATACTATAAATAAATCCTTCTAGTTTTTCTCCTTTCTTTGGTTTTCTAAATACAAATAAATGCTCGTGATATATGAGTAAGAAATCCGTCCAGAACCTCTTGTTGGCTGGTTTATCGACCCAACATTCCTCTGCCGTCTTGGCCAGACCCTTCCACTTTTCCCCACTTTTTTTAACTTTCCACTGATGCTTTATAATATCTTCCCTTAATATGAACCCCGCATCTAAGAAGCACTGCATGACTCTAAAAGCTAAAGGCACGTAATGCCTGTGCCTACGCGTGTCTCCTATTAATATGGCACAGTATCTTCCCGGTCTCAACACCCTAAAACTCTCCCTAGCTATCTCTCTCATACTTTCCAGAAAATCCTCTATGGGCTCCTTTGAAAGATCACCGTCAGATGACCTACTCTTTGAATATTTTATTATCCCCGCATAAGGTGGGTGTGTTGCTATTAAATCTACCCTCTCGCTCTCTATCAGGTTCAGGTTTCTTGCGTCCCCTTGGTATAATTTAATCTCGACCTTTTGTTCACTTTCGCCAACATCAATATGAAAGTTTAACCTATCCCAGCACAACATAAGCGCCTCGAGGTTTATATCCACCCCTATCGCCTTCCTTTGTAAAAGCTTACATTCGACCAAAGTAGTCCCCCCTCCGCACATCTGGTCCAACACGAGCTCGCCTGGTCTACTATATCTCAGTATGATGTTCCTTGCAAGCTGCGGAGGCCAGTTGCCTCTATAATCGCCCCTATGAGTTGCCCAGTCCCCCCTTTCCGGAAAGGACCAAACGGTCGTTTCTTCAAGCTTAAAGCTCTCAGGCCCGTACCTTTCGAATCTTTGCTTTATGCCTATTTCCAATTCAGAACCTTCGATCAAAATCTTATTATGGTCCTTTATGTAATCAAGGTAATCGTTAAAAGTTACCTCACGCATGGACATATATCTTCTATCCCCATGAAATCCCATTTTACTCCAGCCCAACAGAATCATTAATAACAAGTCTTTAAAGCATTTACATAAATACGTTGCAGAGAACTTTCGTGGGCATCACTAAATTTTACTCAATATTATTAACAAAGACCCCCTTATTGGTCTTTTTTGATGGTTAGCAAAATTTTTATGTAGGCATGTGTAAAGTTACCCGTCCGACGCCAAGGGGCGCCCTTTCCTGTCGAACTAGGAACCCCTTTGTAGGGCGCCCATCCTTGGCACTAATTAAAATGGATCCTTTTACCATTTATAACATAAGGAAATTAAGTGACAGTAAACTCTTATAACATGATGTCAAAAACAGAAGGGCTATCTCCTTTAAGGACCTTGAGAGTGTGGAGTATTGGCTACGGATCTCTCTCAAAGGAGCGCTTTCTTTCGCTAATGAAAGAGCATAATATTGATATGGTCGTAGACATCAGGCGGTGGCCCACTTCAAAAATTGATAACTTCAAAAGGGAAAATCTCGAATTATTCCTTCAGAATTCTGGAATAAAATATATCTGGCTTGGCGATAAATTAGGGGGCTTCAGAAAAGGCGGCTATAAGAAGTTTATGGATTCACAGGATTTTGAAGAAGGCATTCGCTATTTAATCTCGCTCTCGAGGAAGGGCAACCTATGTCTACTCTGTCTGGAACCTAACCCTGAGAGGTGCCATCGCCGGTACATAACAGAGAGGCTCTCCTCTCTCGGTCTAGAGGTTGTAAATATAAAATATTAGTTATTCGTATCAGTATCCGCAATAATATAATTCTACATGAAACATGATGCTCTTCAGAACTTCGTAGAGTGGATTGCTCCCTCAATTTTATGACAAAACTATTAACTAAATTCCTAACTCTGCAAGAATGTCTTTATAAACTTCAGGTGACCGAAACCTCTTGTATTGCTTGAGTAGTTCCTTTAATTTATTGTCATCCCACGAAAGGTATGCTCTAAGATAATCCGCATTCGCCTTCTTGAAAAACAAGTATCCTGCTATAGAAACTATATTCCGGCATATTCTTTCTCTACTCGCACTCTCGAAATCTATTATTCTTGGCATTCCTTGCTCGTCTACCAGCACATGTTTCTTGGCATCTGAGAGCTCTCCATGATCTATCCCCATCTCATCCAACTTCCAGCACTGCTCTAATAATTCCTTCACGGTCATTCTTACTTTATCTCTCTCTTTTTGAACCTTCAACCACTTCGATAAAAAATCGCCGCTTATGTGCTCCATAGCAATGACTGTGCCTCTCACCGCTATGGTTTTTGGACCTATTCCTGCCCTATTAACCTCCTTTAGGATCTCCCCTTCCTTATAGAGCGATTTTCTATCCGCATCTGACCTGAGAACCTTTAATGCAATCCTGCTCCCTTCTAAAAGTCCCAACAAAACTATCCCCACACAACCTTTGCCAAGCACCTTAAAATTCGCAATATCGACTCCTCCCTGAGACAAAACTTCCTTCACGCCTATCTCTTTTAAATCGCTCAGAACTTTCTCATAATGCCCCTCCAAAAAATGGGGGTAAGAGAAAATTTTCCTTGCTCTTTCGTCTTCTATTGGGATCAATTCAACCATGGAGGTCTCTTCCTTGTAAGAGCGTTGATCTCGTTAATTAATCTGGGCTCTTCTGTGCATAGCTCTGCGATCTCCTCATCCGCATATATTCTGAAACCCTTCTTTACCTCTTCCATGATGTCCTTGCTCAACTGTAATTTGACAAACTCTCTCCCCAGTAACTCTTTGACTTCTTTGTACTTTCTTTTTATCTCAACGTACCAACGGTCTTCTTTGATCGAAGGTCCTGCCAAAACATTTTCTCCTTTTAAGTGCTTTTCAAGGAATTTTCTTACATCTTCATGGTACCATGCCTTTGGTCCTAGGTGGATTTTTCCTTCCCTCAGCCTTCTGCTTTCAAGTTCCAACATGAAGATCACATGTCTTTCTTCATCGCTCCAAGCCTTTTGGTCTAAGACCCTGAAGTCATGCCTCTCCAAAAGCCCAACGGTCTTTGTCAGACTCTTCTGGATCTCCCCCCACAATACATCAGAAGGTAGCTTTGGGCAGCCAGTTTTTATAACTACCAGCGAGGTGCCTCTCTCTTTCGATTTCTCCAACACTTTGTAGATGTCCACTCCTTCTGTTACTGGGAAGAAATATTCAACACTTGGCTTTTCCAAGAAGCGGTTAGCCGCGGCTATAAAAGTGGCATAACATTGGAGGGAGACTGCAGCCGCTGCATTTCTCCTTCGGTCCACAGGATCTATTATCACCAATGGGGAGTCGAATACTTGCTCGGCCTCCCCCTCCCTATAATATTTCATATAGTCTATCACAGTTCTGCCCTTCCACTTGGTAGCTTCCTGCAACACTCCTTGGAAGCTACCATAATTAATCACAAGTAGCTCGCAGAGATAGCCCGAGAAACCTCCAACCTTCAGTTCCGCCCCGTAGACCCCTATGCCTTTCATGAACTGCTTTAAAAGCCTTACATCGTCCCTCATCCTCTCATCCAGTTTTTTCAATACGAACTTTGTATGCAGCGGCGTTCTATCGACAGCCGTCACAGGTCTCTCCCCCTCTCCGATCTCTACGCTGGGGACGATATCAACAGTGTACCCTCCCACAAAAGCCTCAACATAAGGATGTTCCGCGTAACCCAGCCTCCATCCCTCTCCAACACCCGCCTTTGCGAGCTCGAGCCCGACCTCCTTAACAACTTCTTTAGAAGTTCCATGTGGAAATATTATGAATAGATCTATGTCTCTGTCCGTAGCTACCCACGTGTCCTTAGCAAGAGATCCCTCTATCTCCACTCTGACCTTTAGTCCTCTAGCCCTCGCCTCCTTCTCTAAATTTCCCTTTATTTTATTCACTACGCTCATGACCATTTCGCGGTCCTTGGCGTTAGGCTTGACTCTGTTAATGACCTCTGCTAGCACTTCTCGAAGTCCACTCATTATACAAAATCAACCTCTCTCAAGTTTGAGTATACTGGCCCCTTAGGGGTAAGCACACTCTTTTTCAAGACCAACCTGTCTACCAGAAATGTGCCAAATTTAAATTCCTTATACTTCTCTACGAGTTGTAGAAGCCTATCCCTGTTCCTTGGACTCCTGACTCTTCCCACAGTGATATGTGGGACGAAATCTCTTTCCCTCTCGAATCCAATTTCCGATAATCCTACATCGAGTTCTCTCTGAATTTTGGCGACTCTCTCTCCCCCCTTTCCTATACCAACCCAGACAACGCGGATCATCCTCCAGTTGGGGAATACTCCGACGCCTTCCACGCTTATGCTAAACTTCTCCCCCCTCACTCTTTTCATCATGTCATGGACCCTTTCCAGCATTCCCGCATCAACTTCGCCGAGAAACTTTATCGTCACATGCAAGTTCTCCACCTCAACCAGCTTTATATCTGCCCCGACCAGATCTATCTCCCTCTCAAACTTCGCAATATTCTGCCTGACTTCTTCTGATATGTCAAGCGCAAGGAATGCCCTTACTCTTTCCATACGCCCACCAGATAATCGTTATATCCTTGGTAATAATTAATCTCTTGCATGGTTCTTTTATTTTGCATTACTGGCATGCCCGGCTCAGGAAAATCCGTAATATCGGAGACTGCAAGATCGCTCGGTCTAAAGGTTGTGGTTATGGGCGACATAATAAGGGAGGAAGCCGAGGCAAGGGGCATCAAGAAGACCCCTGGGTCCTTGGGCGAGTTGATGCTTGCCCTTCGTAAAGAGGGGGGAAACGACGTAGTTGCAAAGAGATGCCTCTCAAAAGTTTCTGGGACAAATCTCGCCGTCATAGAGGGTATTCGGAGTCTAGACGAACTGACTTTCTTCAGGAAAAATGCCCAAGTTTACCTTTTGGCAGTACACGCATCCCCGAATACAAGATTTCAGAGGCTATTGAGACGGGGCAGGCCTGACGATCCGAAAGATCTCGAGACCTTTAACGAACGGGATATGCGGGAACTTCAAGTCGGCATCGGATCTGTGATCGCTCTAGCCGATAAGATGTTCATCAATGAAGGAACCATAGAAGAGTTAATTAATTCGGCTAAGGAGTTCTTTAAGAGGGAGATCCGTGGAAGCCAAAGTAATAGTCCAGGCTGAATTGAACCCAACCGAGGATGAGTCTAAGGTCATTAAGTCACTTTCAAATTTAATTGATATTCAATCTTTAAAGAAACACGTACAAGGCAACCGTGTCTTCATCGTCCAAGAAGGTGACGCCTCCCTGCTTTCAAAATTGAGGGCATTATTAAGGAGAGAGCGCATATTGGACGCAGCACGGAAAGTAATGCTGGCTGGAGTGGAAGGCTCCACAATAACCTTTCACATAAACAAGCAGGTGGCTTACGCTGGTCATGTGAGCTTCTGTCTGCCAGAGGGCGAGTCCCCGCTTGGTCCAATAACTTTCCACATCAAGACAGAGGATCCGAAGTCGTTAATAGATTGGTTAGCCACAAAGACGATAGACGGCATACCCGTCGATGAGCTATGGAGATCGGGATCTCAACACTCTGCACCGTCGGAAAGACGTTCAAAGTAATAGACGAGCTCCTGTCACTTAATATAAGACTTCTCGAAGTTCTAGATGAATGGAAGGATCGTCTCACAAAAACACGAGTAAGAGTCCTGAATGAGGTCTCTGCATCTTTTCCCCTGAAGTATACTGTCCATGGACCTATCCTTGACATCAATATCGCATCCTCAAACCCACGGATAAGGACGTGTGCATTGAAGCTTATCCTCGAGTCTATGGACAGGGCCCATGATATAGGCGCCGAGGTTTACGTCCTCCACCCAGGTCTCCGAACCCCCCTCGAGAACCTTGTGCCCCATGTCAATAGCTCTCTGAACTTGTACTCCTTGGAAAAGATAGTGAGCTATGGGGAGAAGATAGGCTTGAAGGTCGCCATAGAGAACATGCCAGCAAACACTCCCTGCTTACTTCAAAGGACTGAAGAATTTGTTAACCTCATTGAGAATGGTCTTCCAATCTATGTAACATTAGATGTTGGTCACGCAAATACCGCCTCACAGCTTTCAGCCTTCCTATCAAAATTAAACGATCACATCATCCACCTGCACCTTCATGACAACTATGGCAAAGACGACGAGCACAGGGTCATTGGAGATGGTAATGTGGATTGGACCCTCTTAAGGACAAAGGTTCGCCAACATGGAGTTTCTGCAGTTGTGGAGAACAATTGCCTCGAAGACGCAAGGCGCTCCTTCGAAAGAGCTATTCAACTCTTCAAATCGTAGGCAACGAGATCCCGCGCCACCTCTATGTTCTGAAAGATCCTCTTAGCTTCATCTTCAAGCACTTTGGCATCAGGATATCTGCTGCTTATGTGTGTCAGGATCAGCCTTTTAACACCAGAGGAGGCCGCGACTTTGGCTGCGTCTTCAGCTGTGGAGTGCCCCTCCTCTTGTGCCTTCTCTGCTAGGTCTGATCCGAAGGTCGCCTCGTGTATGAGAAGGTCTGCCCCCCTTGCTAATTCCACAACCCTCTCACAATATCGAGTATCGCCGGTGTACACTATACTTATGCCCGAGGTGATCTCCCCGAGCACCTCCTTTGGCTCCACAACCCTCCCCCCCTCAAGAACTACACTTTTGCCTGACTTGAGCATTCCCCATAAGGGTCCCTCGGGAACCCCCCGCTCCTTAGCCCTCTCTGGTAGGAACCTGCCTTGGTTGCCCCCAAAAGTCACCCTGTATGACATATTCGCTCTTGAATGGTCTGCCCAAACCCCCCTAACCGTAAAGTCTCTACTGGAAAAGATCTCCCCCTCCCCCACCTCAAACACCGAAAGATCAAAATGGGGCTCTGACATCGTTGAAATTGTGGTATCTTCTATGAAGTCCTTCAGTCCCTTAGGTCCGTAAATCTCTAGAGGGTGGACTCTGTTCAACAGGTTCATGCTCTGTATCATGCCCGACAAACCGAAAACATGGTCGCCATGAAGGTGAGTGATGAACACCTTCATCTTCTTGCAGAGACTGTAACCTGCCCTCATCATCTGCCTCTGCGTACCCTCTCCACAGTCCATTAAAATGATCCATCCGCTCCCTTCCAAAATCACAGCAGGGAGCCCCCTCTCGGGGGTTGGCAACCCCCCGGATGAACCAAGTACCACGACCCTAACCTGCAACCTTCTCCACCACGATAATAGAGCGCGTAAGTGACTTATGAACCCTCATACTATGCATCTCGTGAACCCTAAAACCAGAGCTAATTGCGATCTCTTGTATAGCAATCTCTTGGGGGGCTGCGATGCACATGAACCCCCCGTCCTTAATAATCCCATGCGCTTCTCTCATAAACTCCGTCAGTATATTTCTAACACTCTCGCCCTTTGTGGAAGTCCCTCTGCCATATGGCGGATCTGTGGACATACCATCAACTTCTCTAAATGAAAGCCTCCTTGCGTCTCCAAGTATCAATTCTGCATCAAGCCCATAATGTCTCAGGTTTTTGGCGGCGCCTTTGATCATCCTTTTATCAAGATCCACCCCATAGGTGCAGAGGCCCAACAGAGCTGCCTCTATGAGAAATCCGCCAGTCCCGCAGAATGGATCCAGAAACCTCTCTCCTTCCCTGACCCTCGATAGGTTCACAAAAACTCTGGCTATCTTAGGTTCAAGTACTCCAGGGTGAAAAAACGGTCTCGTCTTTGGTCTCCTTTTTGCAAATGCCTTTCTATCCGTCCTAAAGTCCTGCCTAAAGAGGAAGATCCCGCCGTCGGTGATCACACCTCTAATCCAAACATCTGGCGATTCCAGGTCTACGCGAGAATCGGTCATGTCCTTTATGGCGCCTCCCACTAAACCCTCAACCTGAGAGGAAGCTATGCCCTTCCAATAATCTTTGACCCTCGAGATCCTCACACCAAAACTTCTTCCTTTCAAAAAACTCCAGTCGGCATAATTGCACGCCTGGAGCAATTCTTCTGCGGATGGCTTTGACCACGTTATAAAAGCCCCTCCCTCCATCACGTAGGCTGCCCTTCTCTTCAAGTGTCTCACCACCCGTTCATCCCCCTTCACAACCAACACTTGATCGTGCCGCTCTAACTCTATGAACTCCGCCCCTTCACTTGCAAGTATCGCATAAACCTCAGAATAGGGGAGGGAGGCGTGCTCCCCGGAAAGGAGTAGCAAAATTCTCGTCATTGTGCTTGCTTCTATTGCTCCTCTTCCCTTTCCCATCTCTGGCTCCTTTTCTTTTCCTTTTACTATTACCCTTCTCTCCCTGCTCAACTTTTGCTTAACTCCTTCGCTATAAGCTTGGCCACTGTGATTCTGCTAACCTCACTTTCTATGGTGTCGGTTCCTATAATTTCATCAACTCCTGCCGCTTTCATCTTTGAAAGGGCGTCTCCGACCAGAAGCGGATGCGTACACACGGCTATCACCCTCCTCGCACCCTCCCCTTTTACTATCTTGGACGCACTTGCAATGGTTCCGCCAGTGCTTATTAGATCGTCAGCGATGATTATGTCTCTGTTCTTCGCCTCGACCCTCTCTCCCTTGACAGTAATGGCTCCACTTATTCTATCCCTGGTCTTTTCGAAATTACCGTACTCTGCCCCTAGTCTCTCCCCTATACTCTGGGCTATCTTGAGTGCGCCCTTGTCAGGGGAGAGTATGTAAGGTCTCACAAGATCCATGTCTTTTAGATACTCTGCTATCGATTCTGCCGCAGGGATGTTCTTTGCCTTGATCCCGAATACCTTAAGCGAGAATTCCTTATGAATGTCAACAGTGAGGAACTCGTCCGCCCCTGCCCTCTCTATCAGCTTGAATATCGTGTTGATGCTTATAGCCTCCCCCTCTCTGAATCTGCTGTCTTGTCTGGCATATGCCATATAAGGTACCACCGCCTTGACGTAGCGAGCTCCAAGGTCCTTGAGAGTGTTTATCAGGAGGAGGAGCTCCAAAACCCTCTTGTCAGGCTGAGGGTAGGTCGTGTGTATCAGCACTACGTCCTCACCATTCACTGCTTCTGAAAGCCTTAAATAGGACTCTCCGTCTGGAAAATTCTTGTACTCTACATCAACCCTTCTTACACTGAGGATCTCGGCAACTTTGAGCCCGAGTTTTATTGAGGAAGGTCCTGGTACGACTATCATACAAATCGCTCCAAACTCTTATCTTTAAGCTCCTCTTAAGAGTTTTATGGAGTGGTTGTATTGGAAGCCATGCTCTATGAGAGGTTGGACTCTGCGGTTAAGTGCAACCTCTGCGGGTGGCGGTGCACGATTCAATCTGGCAAGAGGGGTTTATGTGGCGTTCGTGAGAACCGGGGAGGCACCCTTCACACACTTGTCTACGGTAAGGCAATATCTTATGCTGTAGACCCTATTGAGAAGAAGCCGCTCTACCACTTTCATCCAGGGAGCATCGCCTTCTCAATCGCAACTGTTGGTTGCAATTTCAGGTGTATCTTCTGCGACAATTGGAGCATAAGCCAAGATCGTGAAATAAAAGGAGAGGATCTCCCTCCTGAGGAAGTAGTTTCTATGGCAAAGCGTGCTGGATGCCAGTCCATCAGTTATACCTACACTGAGCCCACGATATTCTTCGAGTATGCCTATGACACTGCGAGAATTGCCCACAGAGAGAATATCTACAATACCTTCGTGACCAACGGCTACATGACCCCTGAGGCTGTAGATGTCATTGACGGCTACCTCGATGCGGCGACCGTGGACTTCAAGGGTAGCGGAGATCCCGACTTCTACAGATCTTTCTGCAAAGTCACCAATACAGAGCCCATTTACCAGTCCCTCTTGGAAATGAAGCAGAAGAAGATCTTCATAGAGATAACAAACCTGATTGTTACGGGCGGAGGAGATTCAAAGAACGCCTTCCTTAAACTCATTAGATGGATAATCGACAACTTAGGGGACGCCGTCCCGCTCCACATTCTCCGCTTCTTCCCAAGTTACCTTTACACAAGCGCTGCTCCGCCTCAGGTATCCTTTCTGGAGGAGCTATGGAAGATCTCAAAATCCGAGGGCCTCAAATATGTTTACCTTGGTAATGTCCCGGGTCACAAATACGAGCACACCTACTGTCCAAGGTGCAATAAAGTATTGATAGAGCGATTCGGTTTCGACGTCACATCGGTTCGGCTGAAAGGTAAAAGATGCGCTTTTTGTGGTGAAGAAATCAATATTATTATTTGATTGAGAGGAGGTGATACTATATCTGGTACTTCCTGAGACCAGATGCCGCATCTGCTCTGGAAGATCCCAAGGTTCTATCTTCCCTCCCTAGGTACGTCAGCATAGTTAAGAACAAAAGCGTAGCAAAATTCAGGATTTCCCGAATCGTCCCAGTCGAGTTCTCAGAGGACTCGCCCATGGACGAACTTTGGAGATTGCACGGCGAAGCTCTGGAAAAAGAATCTGAAGTGGAGAGGTCTCTCGATGAAGGTAAAGTCTGCTACTCTGATCTTGAAGTCCCGAAGTCATCTCTCCTCCACCTAAAATCCACTATTGCGCATAAGCTTATGGAAAGTTGCGTCCTTTGTGAGCGCAGGTGTATGAAGGATAGGTTACATGGTGAACTCGGGTACTGCAGAGTCGGTAAGGAGATGTATGTGTCTTCTTACTTTGACCATATGGGGGAGGAACCTGAGATCGTTCCCAGCTTTACGGTATACGACCAAAAGTCGGCCGAATTAGCCTGGGATGCAATTTCAGGTGCCTCCACTGCCAGAACTGGGGCATAAGCCAGCAGATAGAGCAAGGAGACCTTTACTCAGAGAAGGAGCTGGCCCTCCTGATAGACGACGCTAGGAGGAGGGGCTGCAGGAATCAGAACTGGGTTGGCGGAGACCCTATCCCACATATACCATTCTGGCTGAGAGTCCTCCTCTACGAAAAGGAGAACATGCCTGTATTCTTCAACACCAACGGTCACTACTCTCTCGAATCTTCGGAGCTTCTTAGGGGAGTTGTCGACATATATAAAATAGACTTCAAGTACGGCAACGACCGATGTGCCGAACGCATATCTGACGCCCCCAGATACTGGGAGGTTCTCACCAGAAACCTGAAATTGGCAAAAAAGCATGGCGAACTGCTCATACGTATACTGGTCCTCCCAAATCATCTTGAGTGCTGCCTCTCTAGGATCTTGGGGTTCATAGCAAAAGAACTAGGCAGAGACACGCGCGTTAACCTCATGGATCAGTATACCCCACATTGGAGAGCTAGGGAGGTTCCCGAGATAACAAGGCGCCTTAGCCATTCGGAATGGAAGCTCGCCCTTCAAATGGCGGACTCTTTAGGACTAACCAACGTGATAACATAAGCCTCATACACTTTCGAAACTATCCTTATTAGTATTAACTAACCTAAGTAGAGTATAGGAGTTTGAAGATTTTATGGTAGTATGCCCTGAGTGTGGAGGGGAATTAAAGTTCGAGCCTTCTCAAAGGAGGTACGTCTGCCTAAGTTGTGGTCTGTCACTCACTAGAGATGAGATCGACGAGATTAAGTCAAAATATGCTGCCGCCACGGTCGAAGATGAAAAAGAAAGACTAAGAAAGGAGTACCTCAAGTGGTGGTCCACAAAGAAATAAGAAATTTAAAAAAAGACGATAAGAGCTTAAAAGCAGAGTGCTAAAGGTAGAATGTAGGAAAAAGACGTAAGGCGTAAGAAAGAAAACCAAAGACTTGAGAAAATAAAATAGAAAGTGGAAAGTAGAACACATAACAAAGAAAAAAGTAGAAAATAAAAAGTAGATAAAGAATAGGCAGGTGTATATGATCATCTCAGAGATCATCAGCATAGGCAGAGAGTTGCTTATTGGAAGGACACAAAACACAAACGCCGTTTGGATCTCTTCTCAATTAATATCTGTTGGCATAGAAGTCTCAAGGATCTCAATAGTCGGGGACAGTGTTTATGAGATCTCACGGGCAGTTTCAGAATCGCTTGCTAGGTCCCCCTCAATACTCATCACGACTGGAGGGCTTGGACCAACATATGACGACCTCACCGTAGAGGGCATCGCCTCCGCATTAAAGATACCAAAAGCCCTTAATCCTGAGGCGCTGGAACAGGTCGAGAGGAAATATCGTTCAATGGGTCTTGAGATGACGCCCTCTAGATACAAGATGGCTGTGTTATTGGAAGGGGCAAAGCCATTATTGAATAATTTGGGCACGGCCCCAGGAATGATGATTAAATACAAGGACACGACGATCTTTTCCCTACCCGGTGTGCCCTCCGAGATGATGGAAATGTTCAGTTCACAGGTCTTGAATAAATTACTTGAAAAAGTGCCTAGGAAGATGTTCTTAGAGAGGGTACTTATCATCGAGGGGATACCCGAATCATCACTCGCCCCTTTAATAGAAGAGTGGCTGCCCCACAGCGGAGGTGTTTACCTGAAATCCCACCCTGCTGGCAGAGAGCCTTCTCCAACCCTGAAGATTCACCTATCTATAATCGGAGAGAATTTTGATGAGATGGACTCTTTGCTCTCTAGAGCGGAGGATTCTTTCACAAAATATGTCCTAAAGGTTGGTGGAAGGATAAAGGGGACTCAAAAATGAACTTTGTCTATATAATGGGAACCGCTGGTTCAGGAAAGTCTGCCCTAACATCCGCCCTAGCCGACAGGCTAAGGACCTCCGAGATAAATGTTGCTACCGTGAACTTAGACCCGGGGGTCAAGTGGCTTCCCTACAGCCCAGAAGTTGACATCCGAGACTACGTGAACTACGACCGCATGATCGAGGATTATCGGTTGGGTCCAAATGGTGCTTTGGTTGCATGTGTAGACGCTGCGGTTAACCATGTCTACGAGATGAAGGGCGAGCTGGAAGGGTTGGAACCTGATTACGTACTCGTGGACACACCTGGACAGATGGAGCTCTTCGCATACCGAGACTCTGGCACTTTCATAGCTTCTGCCCTGTCTGGAGGCAACTTTTCAATAATATTCCTCACAGACCACATCTTCTTAAATAAACCATCCGACTTTGTCTCTATGTTACTCCTCTCGTATTCAGTCCATGTTAGATTTCGTGCGCCGCAAGTTAACTGCGTCTCAAAAATCGATCTTATCTCAGAGGAAATTCTTGAAAAAGCCAAGCTTTGGTCCTCGGATTCTATCACTCTCAAAGATGCTTTTCTCTCAGAGACCGCAGATTTGAAGACTGAGATCTCAGAGAGGATCCTTGACTCATTACTTGACATCGGTGCCTTAGGAGAGTTTATATTTATCTCTTCCAATACAGGAGACGGATTAGACGATCTCTATGCCCAACTTCAACGCATACACACAGGAGGAATAGATGTCTAGTGATCGACTGGTGAGGCTGATGGAAAACCTAAACCTCGGTGACCTATCAAGGCAGATTAAGCTGATCAGAGATAGTATAGACGCTCATTACAAGAGACTGGATGAACTTCGAGGGAAAAAATCCGAGATAATCGATAAACTCAAGAGCCTAAGAGAGGCCGCACTGAATCACAAAAATATGCGGGATGAGAAGAACAAACTTATAGCCGAAAAGAAGTCTCTCAGAGACCAACTTCACAAAGAGAAGAACGATCTTTCCCAAAAGATCAAGGATTTGATTTCAAAGAAGCGAGACCTACTCTCCTCCGTGAGGGAGAGTGAGTCCGATCTCTTGAGGCAACTCAAGGAGATCGATTGGAAGTATCAGACTACACCTTTCTCCTTGGAAGAGGAGAGGCGACTCCTACAAAGGAGGTCAGAACTGGAGAAGAAGCTAATGGTCTTCAAACGTGCCAAGGAGCTGGATCAGGAAATCAACTCGCTTAAAGCATCATCCGATGAATTGAGGATGAAGGCCGATCTAGTCCACAAAGAGATAATCTCCCTCGCAGAGGAATCAAAGGCGCATCACGAGTCCATGATTAAGTCGCTGGAGGACTGTAAGCCTCTCTCATCTGAACTTGAGCAGATTAAGGCAGAGATCGCATCGATAAAAGGCACAATTGAATCATCGAAAAAAGAGCTCTTTGAATTGGAATCGAAATACAAAGAAGCCAGGGAATCTGCTATGAAGCAAAAAATCGAATTATTAGCAGAACAGACTCGACAGATAATAAACAAGCGCTCGGAACTTGCTGAGAGAGCCTCTGAAAAAATTAAAAATGGGGAACGCCTAACATTTGAGGAGTTCGCAGCGATGTTGGCAATGAAGGGCTCATAACTCTATATATAAATCTTTCCATTACAGCTGGAAATGTTTTAAATTCATAAAATTCATAATCTTTTGTCAGTGTGGACGATGTCCCACAAGACCAAGAGGATACTTGTCCTCAGCGTCGATAAGGATAATGATATTGGACGGGTTACAGGAGTCTCCACACCAATTATCGGCAGGGACAAGATCCTGTCTGTGGCAACGCTGTTTGCTTTGAAGAGTCCCGAGGACTCGGATGCCAATTCCGTCTTTGCCGCTATAAATACCTACGATTCTCTGGTCGATCAAGGATTTGTGTGTGAAGTCGCAGTTGTGACCGGCACTCCTGAGGGTGGTTTCAAGTCAGATCTGAAGATCTCTTCTGAGCTTGAGTACGTTCTCAACAACTTCAGCGCTGATGGTGCCATATTCGTGAGCGACGGCGCAAGCGATGAGCAGGTCATCCCAGTCATACAGGCAAAAATCCCCATAATGTCCGTGAAGCGGGTCTTTGTCCAACAAGAGAAGAGTGTGGAGGAGACCTATGTGCTGTTCTATCGTTACTTGAAGAAGCTGGGAGACCCTGAGTTCTCAAAATTTGCCCTTGGGGTACCAGGCATACTCCTCTTGGCCGTCACTATACTGTACTTCTTTGATCTGATCAGCTATGCAATCATCTCATTGGGCATCATACTTGGGGTAGTGCTCATCTTGAAGGGATTCTACATTGACAAGCTGATAAAGTCCGCTTGGGCAGAATCCCCCATTCGTCTGATAACCTCCCTTATAGGTCTCATAATCTCCATAGTCTCGATCTACCGAGGGATAAGTATCGCCTTCTTGGATGTGAGCCCTTTCGTGAACCCGCCCCTCTTCGCAAGTTCTGTCTTGGCCAACACAATTGATTTGTTGGCGCTGGGAGTGGCTGTTTACATTGTAGGCAGACTCGTCGTGAAATACTTGGACTCGTCCCCTAAAATCTGGCACGAAATTGTTGGCATAGTGGCATTAATATTCATCAGACAGATCGTCCTCGAGGCCTCACCAATAATAAGAGACCCAAGAGCAAGTCTAATACCCTTCCTTCTCATATCAGGTCTCGGGGTTTTGGTTTGTGGGTTCCTCGTGGTTATATTCTCCCTAACTCCTATCTTTAAAAAACGTTCATTGAAACAGAAAACAGAGTAAAAGACCGTAGTGATACAAGCCCAAATCACCTTCCAAATCTTCTAGTCCTATTTTGGTAGGTCCTTATCGCTCTAAGTAGGTCTATCTTTCTAAGCGCAGGCCAATAGACATCCATAAAGTAAAACTCCGAGTAGGCGCTCTGCCAAAGCAGAAATCCGCTTAGCCTCTCCTCACCGGACGTCCTTATAATAAGATCTGGGTCTTTATCACCATTAGTGTAGAGATATTTGGCGAAGGTTCTCTCATCAATGTCCTCCATCCTCAACTCTCCCGATAAGACTGACTTTATGATCCGCTTAGTCGCATCAACGATCTCCACCCTGCCTCCATACGCTATTGCCACGTATATTTTATTGTCATTATATCTCTCAGTCGCTTTTTCCACCTGCATTATCAGTTGTCTGAGGTCTTCGTCGAGGAGGTCTAGCCTTCCAATTGCCTTGATCCTAACTTTGTATCTATGAATTTCTGGACTGTTCAAAACTTCAGAGAAGCCTTTTTTTGCAAGCCTCAACAGGTTCTCAACTTCTCTTTTATCTCTCTGAAGGTTCTCAGTTGAGAGGGCATAGATTGTAACAACATGTATCCCCAGTTCCCAGCACCAGTTGAGCACTTCCTTGAGTTTTTCAAAACCGTACTCGTGTCCCTTCTCCGAGGTTAGGCCTGCTTCCATCGCCCATCTGCGGTTACCATCCAATATGAGTCCTACATGCTCAGGCATTCTACCACGTTTGACTTCAGAAAGGAGCTTCCGCTCATAGTAACTGTAGACATGCTTCATCACATGTGATATAATGCTATTCCTCAAGCCCCTCAAACTTACCATGGAGGATCTACCCAAAAGGTTAACAGTCTTTCAGAACTCAATAAACTCCTTACTGAAATTTGTAAGGTTTCTGGAACCCCTCTCTGTGATGACTACTATGTCCTCGATTCTAACACCGCCCATTCCGGGGATATATACTCCGGGCTCAATTGTCACCACATTACCTGCAGTGAGTCTTGTCTCTCCTCTTGGGCTAACCGAGGGGCCCTCGTGGACATCTATCCCGACACCGTGACCCAAGCCGTGACCAAAGTACTGCGCGTATCCAAACTCCTTCAGAATGCCCCTCGCCACACTATCAAGTTCTTTACCAGTGATCCCCTCTCTGGCCGCCCTCACCGCCTCATTTTGCGCTTGTGCCACAGCATCGTAGACGTCCCTCAAAAATTGCTTAGGTTTACCAACGAAAAATGTTCTTGTCATATCTGAACAATAACCTCCCACTCGCGCCCCTAGATCTAATATGACGCTCTCCCCATCTTCAACCCTCTTCTTGGTTGGCTTTCCATGGGGATAAACGGCTCTCTCCCCTGATGCTATAATGCTTTCAAAGGCATACGACTCCGCCCCCAGCAGCCTGATCCTGCGCTCAACCTCTGATGCAATCTCTACTTCGGTCATGCCCTTTGCGAAACTTTGAAGCGCCTCCTCAAGCGCTCTCTCGGTTATTCTTTGCGCTTCTTCGATCCTCCTTATTTCTTCCTCATCCTTAACCTCTCTCATCTTCTCGGCTAATCCATTCAAAGGCTGAAGTTCCAGATCTTTCCTTAAGTAATCATATAATGAGTAACTCATTTGCTGCTCTTCAAACCCGATCCTCTTTCCTGAGATCTTCTTCAACCTCTCCGAGGGTCTTTCGCCGAACTCAGTCTTGACAATCCTGACAGCATCTGCGTCAACAAAGTCCAATGCTTCCTGATAATCCAAATCCGTTACTATTATCGACGCCGTCCCATCCTTGCTTAAGTATAATATCTTTCCCACACTCCCCTTTACAAACGGCGCTCCAGTGAAATAGAATATATTCTCAGGAGAGACGAAAACTACACCATCTAAGCCTCTCTCCTCTATGACCTTGAGGACCTTCTCCATTCTCTTCCTGTATTCCATAGGGAACACCTTAGGATCCATATTTTAAATTACACGTCCTATATACTATTTCGGTGGCTACATGTGATTATTGCAGTCGGCACCTCAAATCCAATTAAAGTAAGAGCTGTTAAGAACGTCTTCTCAAAATTCTTTAGGGTCACTGTTGTCATGAAGCAAGTCCCATCAAAAGCCCCTCCGCAGCCGGTGGGTCTTGATTCGACAATAGAGGGCGCGATCTCCAGGGCTAGGGGAGCTCTGGATGCCGAACCCGCTGCCGAACTTGGTGTCGGAATAGAGGCTGGAATAATCTCTATTCCCCGAACACTCTCTGGGTACATGGATCAACAATTTGCCGCAATAGTGGATCGTTCTGGGAGGGTGACATTGGGGGGCGGTCCCTCTTTCGAATACCCAAGGTTTTTGGTGAAGAGGGTTCTTGATGAGCGAATCGAAGTTAACAATATAATGGCCGAATTGACTGGCGAGCCATTTCTGGGGCATAAGGAAGGTGCGATTGGCTATTTCTCAAAGGGAACTATGAACCGAACCGCCTTGACCGAGCTTGCAGTATTGATGGCTCTAATTCCCCGGCTTAATGAAGACTTATACTTTGGTAAGCCCTAAGGTCGGCTGGGCGACTTGATCCTAAAATCTATTTTCAAGGGCTTTAGCAGATCCTGGGCGTAGGCTCCCCCAGCGGAGGATTTATTACCCTTTTTCCGCCCACAATAGTCTCCATAATTACATAGCCTGGGCGCTCTTTCTTAACGTAGCCTATGATCCTAGCCTCTCTGCCCTCTCTTGTGGAACGAATCGCCTCGAGGACTCTCTCAGCATCATTTTCCCTAACACCTAGTACTGCTCTGCCCTCACAAACGAGCTCAAGCGGATCCATGCCGAGCAACTCACAAGCTCCTCTGACTTCGTCCCTAATTGGAATAGCTTCCTCTTTGATCCATATGCTCACATTTGAGCGGGTTGCCATCTCGTTCAAAGCCATCGCCAAGCCCCCCCTCGTCGGATCCTTTGCTGCCGTGATCTGCCCTGCGCTCATAGCTTTATGCATAAGATTCCAGAGGGGCGCAACATCAGAGATCAGACTTGTCTTGAACTCTATCCCCTCTCTTAGGGAAGCTATGACAATACCGTGATCCCCCACGGGTCCGGTAACTATTATCTTGTCACCCTCGCGAAGCCCAGAATCTAAAATTGCCTTTCCCTTCTCAACAACCCCAATACCTGCCGTGGATATAACAATTCCGTCTAGCTTTCCCCTTGGCATAACTTTGAAGTCTCCATGTATTAGCGCCATTCCCACTTCCTCTATCGTCGAATTGATCGAAACAAATACCCTTTCCAGATCCTGGAGCGAAAAACCCTCCTCCACAACAACTGTATCTGTGAGCGCGATAGGTCTAGCTCCCATCATTGCGAGATCATTTACGGTACCGCATACTGCAAGTCTGCCTATATCGCCCCCTGGAAAGAATATAGGGTTAACAGTGTGCGCGTCTGAAGAGATCACGATTTCCTTTCCATCTAACGGCAATGTTGCACCATCATCGAATTCGTCGAGCCCAATCCCTTCCTCAACTCTCCTCCTCTTTATATTACCCAATATGACTCTTCTCAAGAGCTCATTCATTATTGTACCGCCTGCGCCGTGGCTGAGCTGAACCATTCCCTCCATTTTCTATCCCTTCCTCAAAATGATTCAAAAAACTTATATTTGTATTTACTTTATCTACCCTGTTCTTTGAGGGATTCGGATGAGTTACTACCAAGGACGGGACAACAAGAAACCCACTGGCGGAAGATTCAGGATTAGCAGTAAGAAGCGTAGATATGAATTAGGCTCCTCCCCTGTTGAGACCTCTTTAGCCTCAGAAGGTGAGAGCAGGAGCATAGAGAGGGCTTATGGAGGTAATATGAAAATCAAGCTTGAGGAGGCTTTGTTTGTAAATGTCACGGATCCTAAGACCCACATTACGAAGAGGTCTCGCATTATTAAGGTCAAAGACAATCCTTCAAACGTAGACTACGCCAGAAGAGGTATAATCACAAAGGGCGCCATAGTAGAGACGGAGCTTGGCGATGCGAAGATCACTTCAAGACCAGGACAGCATGGTCTGCTGAATGCCATTCTACTTAAGTAGTCTATTATTTCTATTTTCCTATTAGCATTAACATTCGCCTTTAGATTATTTTGTACCTTTTATTCTCTTGAGCAGGAGCTCCTTTCCCTTCTCGATCTTTAGCTCTCCTCCACATAATGGGCATTTGAACGATACCGACGCTAGATCTCTCACATTGACCTTGACTTCTTTTCCACAACTATTGCACCTAAGCACGGGGTCTCTCTTTTTGATGTAGATCTTGCAACCTTCTACCACAGTTCCTTGGGAGACCAACTTTAATGAGAACCTAAACTGTGCAGGATCCACGTGTGTCATCCCACCGATCTCGATGTAAACCGCTTGGATCTTCTTCAAACCTTGCTCTTTGCTTAAACCTTCCAGAAAATCTACCACACTTGTGGCTAGTGATAGCTCGTGCATCTTCAACCAACTAGTTAAAACATTTAAACTCCTAATAAATACTTAACCTAGGCGAGGATGATGAGCAGGGATAGAAATTTCTTAGTAATATGGCCTGCTTATTTCGATTCTCAGCGAACACGTTTGGAAGGGAGAAAGGTTCCGAAAGCTCTCTCTGTGGAAGCTCCTTCTATCGAATTGATATATGAGGTCTGCAAAGAGCTTGGGCTCGATCCGGTACTAGAGCTGGATAAACGCCTCCCGAGGTCCAACTGGGAAAAATCTGGAAGGATCTTAATAAAAAAAGTCAAAAAGAAGACTGATCTACTGACGGAAATTGGCAAAGCCCTACACGAGAAGTCATTGAAATTAAAATCAAAATCTAAATGAACAAGGCGCAAATGGTCAGTTCTCAAGAGATCTGCCAAAGACTCTTTCAACAATCAGCCAAGTTAGAAAATCATCTGATTTAGATTATTCCTTGGCATCACGATTACCTTAACATCCTAAGGTCTACATAAAGCAGGCTCTGGAAATCAACTGTCTGACCGCAGACATGAAATGCATAACAAAATTTGCCATAAACAAATAAATTTATTGACTTGCTCGTTGAAAATCACCTAAAATTTTATAATATAACTGCTTATACCCCTAGCAAAGAATATATTGATCTCCTTGTTTTTCTATAGTGAATTGTTTCGACGGAGATGATTTCTTGAAGACCATGGGGTCAATTCTCGGCTTCTCTAAAAGTAAGCTTTTAACAATTCGGGTCTTGACCCCTCCGAAGATCGGTTCTCGTCTGTTTCTCAAAAACGGGTCTCCCATTGGAACTGTTATAGATGTCTTTGGTCCTGTATCCTCCCCCTACGCCTCCGTGAAGCCTGACAGAGGCATTAATCCGGAAAAATTGGTAGGTGCCGAGGTGTACTGGAAGGAGGAATATTATCGGAGAAGGAGGAAAAGAAATTATGCAAAGTGATCCTTCTGAAACCTATGAAAATGTTGAAGAGATTGTTTGCCCAGAATGCGGGGGCAAGTCATTAGTAAGAGATTATGAAAGAGCAGAAGTTACATGCACTCTGTGCGGTCTTGTAATAAGCGACAAGATCCTTGATCCTGGCCCTGAATGGCGCGCATTTGACAGCGACCAAAGGGATAAGCGATCTAGGGCAGGCGCCCCCATCACCCTAACGATCCACGACAAGGGACTATCCACGATGATCGATTGGCGCGACAAAGACAGCTACGGGAAATCTTTAACGTCAAAGAAGCGCGCCCAGATCTATCGTCTGAGAAAATGGCAGAGGCGAATAAGGGTCTCTGACGCCTCTGAAAGGAATCTAGCCTTTGCACTATCAGAGCTCGAACGCATGGCTTCGCAGATAGGCCTCTCTAGGAACATACGTGAGGCATCGGCTCTCCTTTACAGGAAGGCTGTGGAGAGCCAACTCATACGTGGCAGATCCATAGAGAGCATGACAGGCGCTGCTCTCTATGCTGCTTGCAGAAAATACAATATCCCCCTCACCTTAGACGAGGTGGCAAATGTTGCTAGAGCTAGCAAAAAAGAGATCGCTAGGAGTTACCGTTTCATATCCAACGAACTAACACTAAAGGTGCTCCCAACAGACCCTGTGAACTACGTGCCGCGTCTAATCGCAAAGCTGGATCTCGATGGCGTTGTCCAGAAGAAGTCTATAGAGATAATAAAATTTGCTGGGAGCGAGGGCCTCACCTCTGGTAGAGGTCCTACCGGAGTAGCGGCCGCTGCGGTATACATCGCCAGCATTCTTATGGACCGGAAGCGGACTCAACGGGACATAGCAAACGCAGCCGGAGTGACTGAGGTCACCGTCAGAAATAGGTATAAGGAGCTTTTAGAGAGGCTCAATTTGGAGATACATTTATAGTTTCTTAATTTTCTTATATTTTTGAGCGTGCCTCCGTTTGCCAGAGTCGTTAGAAGAACGCATACTGAGCCTCCTTCAAAACTCTGAGGGCGACGGTGTACTCCAGAGTACATTATCGAAGTCTCTTGGTGTGGATGGAAAGACTTTATTGAGGTCGCTATCAAAGCTCGAGAAGCGAGGAGTGATAAAGAGGGAGCCATATCAGGATGGAGGTAAGCGGACCTACAAGATAATCCTACTTAAGCGCCCTCAGAAGGTTGATCTAAGCGATGTGATCTGGGTCTCTTGCACCGTTTGCCCCGACTTGGAAAGATGTGGTAGGGGTCAGCCAATTTCTCCTGAAACCTGCGAGAAGCTCACAGCTGCTATAAAGCTCGAGTACAAACGTCTCTCCTCGAGTGGGGTGATTAAAAGTGCCAACTAGGAGGCAAGTTCTCGGTGACTTCTACTATCGGGAGGCAAAGAAGAGGGGGTTTAGATCGCGTTCTGCTCTCAAGCTTTTGGAGTTGGCGAGGCGCTACCGCATATTTGAAGAAGGCGACTACGTGGTGGACTTGGGGGCTGCACCAGGGGGTTGGCTTCAGGTAGCCCGTGAGTTTGTAGGATCCGAAGGAAAAGTTATCGGAGTGGACCTCTCTGAAATTGAACCCCTCCCCTTCGAGAATGTCCGTCTCATAAAGGGAGACATCTTTGATCCTTCTATAAACAAACAAATAATTGAGTTGGCTGGGAGACCCGTAGATGTTGTACTCTCTGATCTGGCACCAAGGTTTTCAGGGATTCATGATCTCGATCACGCCAGACAGATAGCGCTCGCAAGATCTGCATTGATAATGGCCAGAACAATAATCAGACCAGGGGGCAATATGGTGATCAAACTCATTATGGGGAGCGAGTTTGATCAATTCTTGAAAGATGTGCGTCAGATGTTTCAGTCGGTGAGCCTTTATAAGCCCAAAGCATCAAGAGAACGTAGCTCCGAGATCTATCTGATCTGCAAGGGATGGAGAGGCGCTTCTGAACCAAGACCCTTAAACATTTCCAACTAATATATAAATATGGCATTATGATAGATGATTTAGGTGCACCATGTGAAATGTTATATTGTGGAAAGCTTCCTTGGCTTCTTGGCTTATGATGAAGATCTTAAAGTCATCGCCTCAAAACCTTTCAACGATGTTGAAGGTGCTGTAAAAGAGCTCATAGAACTTGAGCGCTACGGGTCCTCTCCTTCATTGGAGTCCCTCCTAAAAGACTTAATGGAGATGGGTTGCGAGTCTATCATAGTCGAGGATGAGGGGGAGGCGAAAGCCCTCAAGAAAAAGTATAATGTGCAAATACAAGCCATCTCCCCAAGTGCCGCGGGCAGGGCTTTTAGAGCCTCAGCCGTTCAAACATTGCAAAAATGTGGTTTAAAACTGGCTAAGATAGTAAGAATGCAAAAAGAGGTGGCTGAGTCCCTCGCAAAAGCCAAGGTACGTGCCGCCTCTGAGAGGCGTGACAGACTCGTGGCTCAGGCGGTGACCGCACTTGACGAGGTTGACAAGAACATAAACATCATGATCTCGAGGGTGCGGGAATGGTACGGACTACACTTTCCAGAACTCGACAGCCTTATTCCAGATCACAGGCAATACCTCACTATGGTAACGAAGTTCGGCTCTAGGTCGGACTACTCCCTCAATGATATAATTGAAATCATTCAGAATGAGAACAAAGCTATGGCGATTTATGATCTTTGCAAGAAATCCATGGGAGCAGAAATCGGCGAACTGGATCTAGAGAAGATAAAACAACTGGCTGATATATGCCTCACCCTGTATTCTTACAGGGATCGTTTAGAGAAGTACATTGATGAGACAATGAAAGAAGTTGCTCCCAACATAAGGGAACTTGTGGGTTCGAGCTTGGGTGCCCGCCTCATCGCGCTCAGTGGAGGTCTAGAGGTCCTTGCGAAGAAACCGGCGAGCACAATACAGGTGCTCGGAGCTGAGAAAGCCCTATTCAGGTCCCTCAAGACTGGTGCCAAACCGCCCAAGCATGGTATAATATTCCAAAGCCAGTACATACATGCCGCCCCCAAGTGGCAGAGGGGTAAGATCGCTAGGGCCTTGGCAGGCAAGCTATCCATAGCGGCCAGAGTAGACGCTTTTGGGGGGGACTTTGTAGGGGTTGCCTTGAAACAGACCCTAGAGAAGCGGATAGATGATATCAAGGCTAAATATGCTCGCCCGCCCAAGGAGAAATTTGAGCGCAAATGGAAGAAGAAAAGGAGGAGAAGGTAATGGTCACAGTTAAGAAGCATCCTAATTTCCAGGGCGTGTACATAGTAGAAGATCTAGAGGGCAAGAAGTTAGCGACCGAAAACTTAGTCCCTGGAACAAAGGTTTATGGTGAGCAACTATACCAGTTTGAAAAGAAGGAGTATAGGATCTGGGATCTCTTCAGAAGTAAGCTTGCTGCCTCCATAGAAAAATGCATAAAAGAAGTACCTATCAATGAGGGGACTTACGTTCTATACCTTGGCGCTGCAAGTGGTACTACTCCAAGCCACGTATCTGACATTGTGGGAGAGAAGGGAAAGGTCTTCTGCGTGGAATTTGCCCCCCGCGTGATGAGGGAGCTACTCGAAGTAACTGCCCTTCGCTCAAATATGATACCCATACTTGCCGACGCGAGAATTCCTGCATCCTACAGAGCTTTTGTCGAGATGGTGGACACCATTTACTGCGATGTCGCTCAGCCAGAGCAAGCAAAGATCCTGGCAGACAACGCCGAACTCTACCTACGGAAAAAAGGGAAGATCATGATCGCTATAAAGGCGAGGAGTGTGGACGTCACCAAGGATCCTGCCGAAGTCTTCAAAAAGGAGATCAAAGTTATGGAGGATAGAGGCATAAAAGTCTTAGATGTGAAGAGGCTGGACCCATTCGACAAAGATCATGCGATGGTTCTGGGGGAATTTCTCTAATAATGATGGAAGATGAGGATCGCCTCGCCAAGATCCTGTGGGAAGTCGAACTCAAAAGACTGAACGAGAGCTTACCGAAAGTACGTAAGCCCCTCTCTTCTCTTCTTGAGGAGAGCGCGCCCTGCTACACAACTGTGATCGGTGAGAGAGTTACCTTTAACAAAGCGGAGCTAGAGGATGTGGCATCCCTCGTTCCAAAGGACAGACACGCTTCAATATCGCTTCCAATAATGATAATTAAGGAGTGGGGTGGTAAGAAAGGGGTTTACGAAATTCAAGGTAACGAATACGAGAAGGAGCTTATAAACTCGATACTTAAGAAGCCTCGAAACAACCGCTACATCTACCTGCCCGATATACTCGAACTTTCAAAAAGGATTCCGTCCTTGATAGTCTTCGGGTTCCAGTTCTCCTCCGAAGAACTTATTCCATAACTTAATGGGATTGATTTATATCTCTCTTTGCACTTCTTTTTATTCGAATGGAAATGAGGAAAGTCTCTAGGGACACACTTGTGGAGATCTTGAGAATATTACACAGTGCAGGTTTCGCTCTTTACGAAGTGGACTCTGATTATTGTTTGCAGATAGTAGCCAAAAGAGGCGACACCAAGCTGTTGATAAAGACAACAGTTAACGTTGACAACGAGAAGAGGGAGACAACAGAAGACTTGAGTTCACTAGCAACGACTTTTTTAGCCTCCCCACTTATTATAGGTAGCAGCGCCCAGTGTGGAAAGATTGAAGACGGCACCCTTTACGAGCGGTTCAATGTAAATGTAGTCAACCTTAACACGTTCAAGGAGGCTGTACTATATCGCAGATTTCCAGTCGCATTTTCAAGGCGGGGAGGGCTATACTTCAAGATCGACGGCGCAGCTCTAAGGAAGCTGAGAATGGAGAGAGGAATGTCTCTAGGCGAATTTGCAGCAAAGATAGGCGTCAGCAGAAAGGCCGTCTACGAATACGAAAACTCACAGATGGGTGCGACCCTGAATACCGTCTTGAAGATGGAAGAGGTTTTGAATGCAGGCATAACTATGGAGATTGATATCTTCAAATGGTCCTATAAGAAAGAACTGCCCGACAAGAGCCCCGCTGGCACAGTGGCAAAGCAGCTCCATTACAAGCTTAAAAAGATAGGCTGCAGGGCGATAGGCTTCAGCTATGCGCCAATAGACGTACATGCAAGAAACATCGGGGTCAGCTTCTTGACAGACGAGGAGAACTTGAATAAGGACACTCTAGACCGAAAGGTGGAAAACGCCACGAAGATCGGCAAATTGCTCGGAGTCAATCCTGTGCTAATTACAGGATCGTATGGCGGAAGTAAACTTGACATAGTCTCAATCCCAATAGATGAAATACGGAAGGCTGAGACCATAAAGGACCTTGGGCGAATACTCAATATTGACCTGACTAGGTGCTACACGAACTGAGTCTGAGGATTCTCTGAACTGTGCCCCAACTCTTTCTAACAAATTCTGGCAACTCTCCTCTACTTATTACGTGCCTAAGGAACTCTACAGTCTTTGGATCTGACGGGTATCCAGACCCAAAGTCCCCGTAAATTTCTCTAAGCTCGGCGACTATCCTGTCCCTTGTGACCTTTGCTATAATGGATGCCGCTGCAACTGCGGGAAATAGATCTTCTGCGTGGTGAACTGAGACGATTTCAGGGACTTCGACTCTTCGCAAGAGCTTCTCTCTGAACCTATCAGTCTTGAGTTCTATGCTTCCGACTTGTACCAGATCCGGTCTCAGCTTAGAAATTATTTTGACCATGCCCTCTAATTCGATTGCATTTAGGTTCTTTCTGCCCCTCTCCAAATCTATGAATTTTGCGTCTATAACTTCCACATGATATGACTTGACTTCTCTCAGAATCTCTGAGTAAAGTTTCTCCCTGCGCTTAGGAGACAATTTTTTTGAATCTCTGACCCCTAAATCATTGAGTACATGTGCCCTGTTATCTTCAATTAGTACGCCTGCGATAACCATTGGTCCTATAACTGGCCCTCTGCCTGCCTCGTCGATCCCTACAACGAGCTTCGTATTAACCACCGACGATTTAAATTGTCTCGCCACTTTTAAAAATTATATTTCAAGGATTTCAAAACTCCATAACTCAACATAGAAATTTTTTAAACCAATGCACACTCTATAAAATCCTGATCATTTTGAAGACAATCATAACAGGACGTCCGGGCATAGGCAAATCTACCGTCCTCAAAGAAGTCATTAAAGTCCTAGAAGCGAATGGATGGCGAGTGGGCGGCATCATTTGCCCAGAAGTCAGAACTGGTGGCAGAAGGGTGGCTTTCGAGATCGTTGATCTCCTTACTGGGGAGCGGGGGACTTTGGCATCCACAAACCCATCAAACGGACCTATTGTCGGTCGATACTATGTGAATATGGCTGACTTGGACCGGATCTCGGTGAATGCGATAAACCGATCTTTGGAGGAAGCCGATCTCACCGCCATAGACGAGATCGGTCCGATGGAGATGAAGAGTAGCGCATTTCGCAACATTGTAACAAAGGCATTATTAAGTGACAAAAAAATCATAGCCGTAGTTCACATTGGTATGGTTCGCAACATTACATCAAATTTTCATAATATACGCGTCTTCGAGATTACAGAACATAATAGAAATCTAATTCCTGGCGAAATCGCAAAGCGTCTCTTGAGGGGATCGATTTGAGGCTTGTTGAAATAAAAGAGGGTCGGACTTTGCTTCTAGTACCTGACTTTGCCGAGTATGCTAGAAAAGGTGCGTACGACCCCTCGAGGGCTCAGGTCTTCTACAATCCTAAGATGGAATTCAGCAGAGATTTGGCTGTTTTGGCACTAAAGTCATACATAAACGAAATCAATCGGGATGTGGCTGTTTGTGACCCCTTGGCAGGTGTTGGTGTTAGGGGCATAAGGTATGCAAAAGAGGTCGACGGTGTTGAAAAGAGTGTAGTCGGCGACTTGAACAAGGAGGCTATTCCGATCATATTGGAAAATGTAAAAATCAACGATTTAGGGGGAAAGGTCGAGGTTGAGCATAAAGACGCCAACCTGCTCCTGGCTACTCACTCCGAGCCTGGGAAGCGGTTCGATTTCATAGATCTTGACCCTTTCGGAACCCCCGTCCCGTTTATCGACTCTGCAATTAGAGCCATAAAGAATAAAGGTATCATAGCTCTAACCGCCACGGATACTGCTCCTCTATGTGGTGTATACGTGAAGCCATGTCTCCGGAAGTATGGTGCTTTCCCGCTGAGATGCGAATTCTGTCACGAGGTCGGTCTCAGGATATTGATCGGGTCTGCGGTCTTCGCCTCAATAAGAGAGGACTTCGGAGTGATGGTCTTACTATCCTACAGTGTAGACCATTACTTCCGTGCATACCTTCAGCTGTTTCTTGGTGCCAAAAAAGCGGACGCCTCAGCATCCTTGTTGGGATATTTGCTTTACTGCCAAAATTGCAGCTGGAGGGATACAGTGCCCCTAAGCGGCAAAATCATCGCATCTTGCCCCTTATGTCAAAAACCTCTTAAAAGAGCTGGACCGCTTTGGTGTGGTTCGCTGGTAGACAGGCGCTTTCTACAATCCATGATGGAACAAGACCTCTCCTCGCTGAATACTAAAAGACGGATCGAAAAAATGCTCCGTCTACTGATTGAAGAGTCCGGAATGCCTCCTGCCTACTACTCTGCAGACTTGCTTTCGAGCAAATTAAAGCGTGGCCCTCCTCCGGTATCGTTAATTATCCAGAGGCTCAAGGAGAGGGGACACGTTGCTTCTCCTACACACTTCAACCCCAAAGCATTCAAAACTGACGCTCCATTGGATATAATAATGGAGGTCATTAAAGAGGCTTAGGTCATGGCGTAGCAAACTTTTTATCTCACGCCTCATTCATTAGTTTGGATGTGATTATATGCCATCGCACGGCTCTCTTACAAAGGCAGGAAAAGTAAGGTCTCAGACTCCAAAAATCCCAGCTAAAGAACGTAAGGGTCTCAGACCGCTTCACAGAAATAAGAAAAACTATATTAAGCGAGTCCTGTACGCCCCTTCAGAAACAAGTAGAGCATAAACTGTTTTACCAGCCGTTTTTACACCTTTAGCCTGATAGCTAGGAAGTTTTCGGGCAGATGAAACCATCTCCCGAAGATCTAATTTTGAAAAATTCGCATGCTAGTCTTTGATAGAGTGAACTTGCTATCACAATAGAATTTAAACCATTAAAAACTAGCATTCTTTTTACTAGAGTCATGGGCTCAAGGAAATGGTTAACTTTAAATACAACTTACATTTCTCTGCAAAAATGTAGAACTTTCCAATATGCGAGGAGGATCTCGAAACAAAAGTGATCACTGCTTGTATCGATAAAGAAAAGCAAATCGTTGGTAAGCATGTATACGGAAACCTCTATGGTTGCGACCCGAAGATCGTAAACGATGAATCGTTTCTGAAGAGTATTGTTATAGAAGCCGCGAAAATCGCAAAAATGACAATCTGGGACACAAAAACCTGGAAATTCGGAGGCGAAAAGGGAGGGGTCTCTGTTATGGCTCTCGTTTTGGAGAGCCATATAGCGATACACACTTGGAGCGAACTCAACTATGCGACCGTTGACGTCTTTACCTGTGGCGCAAAAAGCGATCCTGAACTTGCCTTTGATTATATCGCTTCTAAACTTAATCCGAAGAACATCATAAAACACTTTGCCGACCGGTCAAGCTAACTATCTTAAGCTTTTTTGTTTTTCTATCAAATTCTGGAAAATGCGCTTCTGGGTTAACTCTTAAAAACCCGTTGGAGGAAAAAGATCTCATGATAGAGATCTCTCAAATGGAAAATACAAATGCAATTGGTATAAAAATATCCGTTCCGGAGGCCCCTCCCCTTATTCTCATAAGAGGGAGAAAGGGCGTTATCTTCTGCGGATATTTAAATCCTGAGGTCGCCGAAAGGGTAGGTCTGGCGGCTGCGATTGTAAGTGGTGTAAAGACTTTCGAAGAGATCTTGGAAAAGCCTGTGGTGTATTCTACAAAAAAAGCTAAGGAGTTGGGCATCAAGCCAGGCATTAGCGGGAAAGAAGCCCTTAATTTACTAGTATGACCTTGCCACTCTGATAATCATATTGGCTTTGGAACCGCAGTTTATACATGAGCCCTCGGGTTTTCTAGAATCTTCGTATGGTGTTCCAAGTACCCTTGCATCCAATTTCGCCTCAAGATCTTGTCCACACCCAACATTACCGCACCAGTTCATCTCGACGATCCCGCCTTTACTCTCCAGTACTTTTTTTGCATCTTCAAGAATCTCTATCTTTAAGATCCGCTCGTCCAGCCATTTCTTCGCCCTTTCCTTTAGATCCAAATCGATTCTCTCGAGGAGTGATTTTACTTCCTCCACCAAATTGGCTCTCTCAATCGTAAATTTCTCGAGAGAATCCCTCCTTACGAGGACTACAGTCCCTTTATCTAGGTCTCTGGGCCCAAACTCAACCCTGACTGGCACGCCCTTTAGTTCCCAAGTGAAATATTTGCTGCCAGGAGTCTCCTCTTTCCTATCATCCAATTTGACCCTGAGCCCTACTTTCTCGAGTTCCTCTGTAACCCCCATACAGGCCTTTAATATCTCATCCTCTCTCCCTTTATAAACAATAGGAATTACTACGATTTGAACAGGCGCAACTCGGCTCGGCAAAACGAGTCCATGGTCGTCTCCATGCACAGAAATGAGGGCAGCTATGACCCTCTCCGAGATTCCGTAACAAGTCTGCCAGACATTCTCGTACCCGCCGTCCGCCTTCATGTACTTTATATCAAAGGCCTTTGAAAATCCCTGCCCCAAGAAATGAACAGTTCCAATCTGTAGGACCTTTCCGTCGGGCATTACTGTATCAAAGGCTACTGAGTATTCAGCGCCTGGAAATTTATCCCAGTCAGGTCTAACCGACTTGACAAAAGGTATCCCCAATCTTTCGAATATTCTGCTGTAAATTTCTACACCTTCCTTTACCTGCCCCTCGGCCTCCTCCCTCGTTGCATGCGCAGTATGTGCCTCTTTGAATGTGCTTACCTCTCTAACCCTTATCATGGGCTTTGTGGCTTTAGTCTCATATCTGAAGACGCTAACTATCTGAAAGATCTTGACAGGGAGATCTGAATATGCGTTTATCCAAAGCTGGAACATAGGATATATGGCGGTCTCGCTTGTCGGCCTCAATGCAAGCTTTATGTCGAGAGGTGTTGTGCCGCCGTGCGTCACCCAGAATACTTGCTCCTCAAAATTCCTAATATGTTCCGCCTCCTTCTTCAGCATATATTCCGGTATCAGCAGAGGGAATAGGACTTCTTCATGACCTGTTTTCAATAGCTCCTCCCTAATTACATCAGTGACCTCCTTCCTTATCTTGAATCCGTAGGGCGTCCAAACCCCTGTGCCCTTAACAGGATATCTGATATCGTAAATTGGAACTTCTGAGATCACCTTATGAAACCATTCTCCAAAATTTCCTGCCCACTGAGACCTATCAGGAGCCTTGCCCATCAATATCCACCTTCCGATTATTGATATAATCTTCTAGGTTCTTTGGCCTCCTTAAAAAACTCACTCTTTCCATATCACCATTAATTTCGATCTTTCCGTAAACTCCATCATAGCCTGGTATGATGTTAATACGATTTTCTCTATTCATGATTAACAATTTCGCCAGATCTATTCCACAGACTTTTTCAAGCTCCTCTATTGGCGTCTCTAATAGAACTTGCAACTCATTACTGAATTTCTTTAAGATATCCCAGTAAACCCTTTGAACTTCTGCAGAGAATGGATCTTTACCCAAATAAGTGGCTATTATATCGCTGAGGGGCAGAACCCTCAAAAAATTCTGCTTCTTCTTCGGCCCCTCCCCTTCGGGTCTGTCGGCAAGCTCTTCGACCCTCTCCGCGACACCCTTTGTCATTTTTTTCCCGCATACAGGACATATGCCCTTCAACTTGATAGCCTCATAGGGAGGTAGTGCAATATTGCAAATTCTATGACCTGTCCAGTGATACTTGCCATAAGCTGGATCCACTTCTATGGTGGTTATCCTATCTTTTCCCTCCATTATGGCCCTTACGACATATGAATAACTGAGCTTTTGCACCTCTATTATGTTTGCCTCACGACCTAACCTCCAAGGACTGGGGCTGTGGCTGTCACTATTAGACACTAGAGTGAAGGAGTCAAGCGCGCTCACCCTCCAGTTCATGGGCGGATCTGAAGACAGCCCTGTCTCTAACGCATAAATATGTGGCGTCTGATCCTCGTAGCACTCCTCGATCCTGTCTACCCCTCCCCTATCTCCAAAGAGGGAGAACCAAGGCGTCCAGATATGTGCTGGTATTACGAGGCACTCTTCTCCAAATTCTACAATCTCCTCGACCAACTGCGCCCCCGTCATAGATAGATTGGGTCTACCATCCGCTTCCAAGTCTCCATACCTCGAAAGTCTCTCGCAGATCTGCTCAGCGACCTCAAGCGAGGGTAACAATATCAGATGATGGATCCTTCGCGTCTTTCCGCCAAATTTAAAGTTTGTGCAGACTTCACCCGTCACTATAAATCTTGTATTACTATCCTCGATTCTGTATAGCCCATCCTCTTCTCTCAGGTTTTTTAGCGCCTCCCTCCACTTGGGATGGGTGAAGTCTCCAGTTCCAAGAATTTTTATTCCCTTTATGGAGGCGCCCCTGTCCAAGTTTTTCAACGTCATGTCCTTACTTGTTGCCCTGCTATATGGGCTGTGGATGTGCAGATCTGCCACAATCCTCGTTTGTATCCCCTCTCGATCATCATTGCATTGGTTATGCAAAAAATTATTAATACGTTCTGCTATAAAACTTGGTTATCACAGGGACGTGCAAAAATGGCGCCCCCTATCTTTGCAAGGTTCTACATTAATGGTTCTGCCCTCTTCGAAAAAATAAAAGAAGTCGCATCCTCCGAAAATTATCAAATTGCCTTTGAAGATCCATCAAAGAAAGTTATTCACCTGCACAAAAAAGTGATGGGCAGGACAATTCACCTGATAATTCATGTAGGCGATGGTAAGGACCGCAGTATGGCAATTGAAGTCAAACCTGGATACGAAGGAATATACTTAGATTACGGAAGGAAGTTTCTCGAAAGTCTGAAAAAAGTTGCAAGGTGATTTAATTTGGCTTTTATGTGGGGAGTTCGTTTTTGGTTACGTTTGATAAGGGAAATAATGGCATCCATTATAGACGTCACAAAAAGGTGTTTTAATGGGGATATCGACCCGGTTATTATTCCCATTGACTCTGTCCTTACAAAACCTATCTCGCAAACAATGCTCGCAAACAGCATTACATATACTCCTGGCACTGTAACTATCGAAGTAGATGTACCTATAAAACGGCTTTACGTGGGCGCTATTAACCCAAGAACCCGGGGAGAGATAATTCCATTAGAACCTCATGTTGAGAGGTGGTTAGAAAAATGATGGATGTCGCGTCATTGACATCACTAGCCGACTCGGTGTTCTTTTGGGGCGCATTTACCTTTATGGTGGCCGTCGCGATAGCTGGTCTGGGCGCGCTAAGGCTCGCATTAAAAGGTGAGGCGGTAACCTCTCTGATGGGCGTAAGCGCCCTCACAACGGCTGCAGGCGTCAGCCTATACATCATTCAGATCATATTTGAGGTTGAGTTCGCTAGAGATACTGCGATCGCACTTCTTGTTTTGGGCGCCGTGGGCACGATAATCTTTGCAAGATTATTCAGGATGGAGGAGGGCGAATGATCGACGAGATCTTTGTGATACTATATGGGCTCGCTATAATTGCATTCGTGGCATGGAATATAAAGAAGGGCACTTTCGTAATAGACCCAAACAAACTCATACCATCGCTTATAATAGTTTTTGTAGTGTTGGCAATCATTCTGGTTTTCAACGGGGTCCCATTTGATACAGCGGTTAGTGTTGTTGGCAAGATTGGTGCCGGCGGAATAATGTTCGCTGGAGTCGTGCCTATGATAGGTGCTGCCATAGGCCTATTCAGATTTGGAGACGAATATGGTCCAAACATCTTCTATGCAAGGAACCACATAACTGGCATCATAGATACCGTGGCCTCTTTGGTCATGATATTCGGAGGATTGTTGATATTTAGGCTTGATTTAGTTGCCGTTGGCTTCTTCTTTTTCGTCCTCATACCGTTCTGCGGAAACGCTCTTGCAAATGCCTATTATTATAGCTATCAGAGGAGGTTGGAAAAATGATCGAACTGTCTTCAAGTTTTATTGTGATGGCTTATGTTATGGTGGTTGCAATAACTGTGGGCGCAGTAGCAGCTCTACTTCAAAAAGATCTTCTAAGGGCCGCCTTCATATCAGGCGCAGAGAGCATAGCTCTAGCATTCTTCTTTCAAGCTCTCTTAGCACCAGATCTTGGTTTGACCCAGGCAATTGTTGGCACCGTGCTCCTGCCAGGAATCATCATTCTGGGAATATTCAAAACAAGGAGGACTGAAGAAGATTGATAGAAGTCACAATCCAACTATTGGGCTTCATTGCGGCTGCTGCACTTGTAGTTATTGGTATTGCAGGCATGCTTTTCTTGGATAACCTGATCAAAAAAATAATATCTTTTACATTGCTTTCTGATGGTGTGAATTTACTATTGGTAGCTTTGGGCTATGTTGAGGGTGGCATCGTCCCCATACTGATCCCTGGAATGTCGGTTTCAGAATTTGCGGCGAGGGCAGCTCTTGTCTTTCCAGTCGGAATCGTTTTAACTAACATCGTCATAGGTGTGAGCACCACCGCAATACTGGTTGCTTTGGCAATAATGCTCTACAGGCGGTATGGCACACTTAAAGCTTCTAAGGTACTAAAGGGTGAGCGACGATGAGTGCATATCCATCAAACCTTTGGTCAATTCCGTTACTTGTAGTGATCCCTATTATAGTTGCGGTTGTGGTTAACTTCATTTACAATAGGTCGCGCCTCATAAAGATCATATCGATCGTTTCTGCCGTATGCCTTGCACTAATAGCATCATTGTCCTCCTATGGATACCACTGGTTTACTGGACAACCCGCCTTGCGCCCAGAGACTCTGACTTTTACATTCGACCCTGGTTTTCCAGCTTGGCGGTTGGCACTTGAATTCTATTTCGGTCCCCTCCAGCAAGTAATGATATTCGTGATGTCACTGATCTTGATATTTGTGGTTGCTGTTGCCTCCAGCGGTCTAACAAAACGCCAGGGTCCATACATGAGCATGATCTTCCTGCTATTTGCGTCCGCAGCTATAATTATCATGGTTAATGACCTCTACCATCTATGGATCGCTGTGGAAATTGGTAGTTTGGTTGTAGCAGGTGTTGTAGTCGGATCTGGGACAAGTGTGAGTCATAAGGCTGCCCTAAAGTATACCTTCTTCTCCGCCCTCAGCGGCGCAGGTCTCGCTATCGCACTAGCTCTAATATTGGGTCTTACTGGATATTCGAACATCTCAGATGCCATAAGATATCTTCAGTCCGTCAACCTTGGCGAGATGTCCATCATACTTTACGTAGCCTTTGCATTCTTTGTGCTCTCTTGGATATATGCCGGCGGACTTGCCCCAATTCACCCGCTTAAATCAGAGGTATACGGGGCATCCTTTCCGCACGGCACAGCAATGCTTCAGACACAGTCAAAACTGATGCTTGTCGCCATTGGTATTGTAATGCTACAGATCTTCGGCATGCTACCTTTTGTAAGGGAAGTAATGTTAGCAATAAGCATCATAACTATGATGTTGGGCGTTGTGATGGCTCTAATCCAGACCGACTTCAGATGGATCTTGGCATATCTCATAGTTAGCCATAGCGGACTTGTTACAGTTGGGATCTCTCTGGGTACAACCGAAGGACTTGTTGGGGGCATATTTCAGGCTGTTAATGATGTGATTTACATGACCGTGTTGCTACTTTGTTGTGAGGCACTTTACTACTTTGGAGGGAAGACCTCAACAAGGAATTCTTTGGGTTTAGCCAAAAGGGCACCTTGGCTTGGAATGGCTGTTATTCTAGGCACAATGGCGGCCTCCGGAATACCTCCATTCAACGGCTTCCAAAGCGAACTTATACTGATCCAAGCTTCTCTTAAGGCTGGGCTCCCGGAGGTGGCCGCTGTAATCCTGATGGTTTCAGTAACAACATTCATAGCTCTCTTCAGGGCAGTTTACAGATTGTTCTTAAAGCCTCCGGAAACTTCAGAACCCGTTGCGGAGGTTAAGGTTCCAAGATCCCTCTATATTGGGCTATGGGTCTTTGTTGCCCTCACACTGATCATTGGGGTTTATCCCAATATTGTTGTGAGTTTTATAACACCCGTTGCACAGGCGGTGAGTATACCATGGTATCTATAGACACTCTGTTTGATAAGGTTAAGAAATGGATAAGCTCTTTCGTAGAGGGTAACGGCTATACTAACATGATGACAGGATATATGACAGGAGAGCTCCAGTCTTTAGTGTTTGCGCTAATTCTTGCCTCCTTCTTTAGGATATTCTCTATACCTTTGGGCATGGTCTTGCTTATCGCGGCAATCGCGGGAACACTTTATTTTGCTCCTCTGATAGTCACCTTGGAAAAAGAAAACAGCAACGATCTCAACAGAGTCCTCTACTGGGTTGTAATTTACTTTGCAATTATAATAGCTGTAACCTTATGGGGGGGATGATAAATGGATCCGTCAGAACTTAGGGGTAAAAGGGGAATAATTGCCGTAATCGCTCTACTCATAATTTGCGTAGGGTTAATGTCATCATTGGAAAAACTAGCTGGGAATGTGAGCCCCGGAATAAGCAGGATCTACAATATCCTGGCTTATTTAGTCGCTCCAAATAATATAGCGACTTGGGTTTACGATTGGCGTGGTTTTGATACACTGATAGAGACTGCTGTTATTTATGTGGGTGCTGTGGCGTCTGCCCTTGTTATAGGCAGAGGGGTGGTTCAAATGAAACATTATTCGGAGGAGGCTCCAGCAACCTCTCCGCCTTTAGAGTACCGGACCGAGTCCTTGACAGTTATCTTGAAGTACCTTGGTCTTCCAGCTGCGATACTCTTGCTATCATATGGCATTATGGTAGTCACAGCATCCTCTACATCTGGAGGAGGAGGCTTCCAGTGCGGAGTTATAATGACTTCTGCTTACTTACTGGCTGCCATATTTTACGGAAAGGATAACCCGATAAAATTTGGCAAGCGCTTTCTTATCGGCATAGGTGCTGTCGGGCTAGGGGGATACACCCTTTTAGGTCTACCAGGATTTCTAACTTCGGGATATTGGCAATATAACGTGGGTGCGGATATCTGGAGTCTTGTCTCACCAACCCTCCACAGCATATTCGGCGATCCGTTCAGGCTCTCATTATACCTCCAAGAGGGAGTATTTTACTCCACCCCTGGCATAATACCCTTGATAAATATTGCAGAAGCATTCAATGTTGTAGGCGCTATTGGGCTAATCTATTTTGCCTTCCTCTACGGCTGGTCCGAGCCTCCGGAAGACCAAGAGAAAGGAGGAAAGTAAAATGATGCTTGGAGAGATAACCCCGTTTATAATTTCGATAATATTGGGCATTCTCTTTGGAACACAGCTCTCAGGAAAGATCTCCAAGGGGACAACAGTATTGGTAATCTCATTCAGTATTGTCGGTGCCCTGCTCTTTGGAGTATTTATGTTTTCATACTCCATATACGGGGGCTACATAATGCCTGGTCTGGGGTTCGCCACCCCTCTGATTGGTGCTACTATTGGGCTCCTAATAGGTAAGGCTCTGAAGGGTGAGTGATGATGTACCTCACAACATCTGAGTGCGACAAATGCGGAAAATGCTGGGAGGCATGCCCTACAGACTGCATCAAGCATCCCGACGGAATTCCATTTAGCTGTACGACTTGTGGGGAGTGCGCACGCGTCTGTCCGACCCAAGCCATAAGGAAGAATCGGTTTGGAGGTTGGTATGTGGACAGAGCCCGATGCACACTCTGCGGTCTTTGCGTCAAGCACTGCCCTTTCGGATTTGCTAAGATCGTGTTTGATGATAATCTGAAGAAGGAAAGGGTTAGGGGGATCTGTGTAAGGTGCGGATTATGCGTTAAGGTCTGCCCCAAAAACGCCCGATTCGATCTTGGCAGATACATTACTCGTCCGATCGACTACTCAGTTGTTCTGGAGATCGCCACTCCCGAGAGGCTCAAAGAGATACTTAAGGACAAAAAAGTGGAGGCAGTGGTTACAAAATGAGCGTTCAAGTTGCAAAGACAGTTCAAGTCTCAAAGAGAAAGATCTTCCGGGACATGTCGAAATGCATACTCTGTGGTAGATGCAGGAACATTTGCCCCACGGATGCGATAAAGTTCACCATTGAAGAGAGAGGTCTCTGCACACATTGCAACCTATGCGCCGAGGTGTGCCCTGTTAAGGCCATCGATTCTTATGAGGGGAAGATCAAACCTGAGGAAGCCGGAAAGCTTTACTTGAACACACAGTCGTACGCTGAAAGGATAATAAAGGTCACATGCGTAATGTGTATGGAGTGTTATGAGAAATGCCCGGTCGGAGCTATACAGTTGTACGAGGGCAAACTAAAGATTAAGAAGGGCGATGCCCGCCCAACAATAATTAACTGCTCTCTCTGCTCACTATGCGCGAGGGTGTGTCCGAACGGCGCACTGAAGTTTGAGATGAATAGGATCAAATTGAACCCCGAACTCTGTACTCTCTGCGGGGAATGCGTACGCGTATGTCCGCCACAGACGATGTATCTTAAAGACCGATACCCTGCTGGGTACTGTGTCATGTGCGGTCGCTGCATAAAGTCTTGCCCCGTGGGGGCTCTTTCTATTAAAAGTGTAAGTTGGGGAGGTAATATCCTTTGAGCAAACCAACAGACTTGTGCATAAGGTGTGGGACGTGTGTTAAGGTCTGTCCTACAAATGCAATAACATTTAACCCTATCGTAGAGAAAAAACCGGTCGTCGAGATTTCAAAATGCATACTATGTGAGCTCTGCGCTTCTCACTGCCCGGTTGGTGCCATACCTATTTTGAATGTCCTACCAAACAGGGAATTGTTGCGATGGTCTGTCTACATAAATAGAAACCTATGCATCGGCTGCGGTCTGTGTGTTGATGCTTGCAAGATAACGCTGAAAGGTGACCATGCCGTATACCTTAAGGACGGATTGGCTTATGTTGATGAATCCAAATGCATAGGTTGTGGTGCCTGTGCCACAACATGCCCCACGGACTGCATCCGCGTTGTTAAGGTTTACAGCACAAAAAGGGTCGCTGGATATGTTGGTGAGGCGGTGGTGATACCATGATCGCCTTCTTGAGACTGATGCTCCAGGGAGCTTACAGGAATTTTGTTAGGGTAGTTTTGAGGTCCGACAGAGCGACGAGCTTGGAGATACGTAAAAAGGTCCTCACACTATCTGTTCCTGCTTGGGATACTGTGTTAGACGAGATGTGCATAGGTTGCGGGGGCTGTGCCAAAGTCTGCCCCACCCAGGCAATAACTATGATGAAACTCGAGAAACCTGTAGAGATTGCTGAGGGGTACATGCGTGAACAAGTCCCCCGCATAGATCTCATGAAGTGTGTATTTTGCCTAAATTGTCATGATTTCTGCCCCATATACTCAGTCTTTGGGGAGGCGGCACCAATTCATGCCAGGGACGTGGGTAGCCCCAAACTCACCCTACAGGAAATCCTTAAGAAACCGATAAGGGCTCCTCCCGAGAAGATTGAGGAACTTAAGAAGTTGATACCGCCAGAGACCGTTGAATTTCTGAGAGGAGGTAAGAAGTGATGGGCTTGAAGGCAATTGCAAGAAAAAATGCCATACATGCCATGTTAGTTTACACCGAAGGGTGTAACGGCTGCGACATAGAGATATTAAACGCCCTTCTCTCTCCAAGATACGACTTGGAACAGTACAGGATTCTTTTGACATGGAACCCTAGGGAGGCGGACGTACTTATCGTGACTGGATGTGTTCCATGGCAGATGGTGGAACCCCTCAAAAAACTATACGAACTAATACCGGAACCTAAGGCGGTTCTAGCAGTAGGTTCCTGCGCCGTCAATGGCAACGTGTTCACAAATATGGTTGGCGACATCGGAGCAAATGCTGAGGTGGTAGGTCCGGTGGAAAAGGTAATCCCAGTGGATGTAAAAGTGCCTGGCTGTGCCCCGAGACCCGAAGATATCATCGCGGGGGCGGTTAAGGGAGTACCAAAACTCATGGAGGCACCTTAAAATGACCGAGAGAACAAAAGATAAAGAGAGTGTTGTGGAGAAAGAACTATCATTAGGTCCAGTTCACCCTGCACTGATCGAACCATTCAGGATCAGACTCTTTGTAAATGACGAGATCGTTGAGGACTGTGAATTAACAATAAATATGGCCCACAGAGGGATCGAGAGGCTATTTGAAGGTCTTCCAGTAGAGCGGGCTCTACTAATCGCTGAGAAGGTCTGCGGAATATGCTCTAATGTGCATGCTTGGAACGCCGTTCGCGTAGTCGAATCTGGTCTTAAGATAAAGGTTCCTGATAGAGCCAATTACATCAGGGTGCTGATAAATGAGATTCAGCGTATTGCGAGCCATCTGATATTCTTTGGGCACGCCTTCGAGATTCTAGGGCACGAGACTTTCTCGATGCGCTCGTTCCTCCTTAGGGAAGTATTCATGGATCTTATGGCTTATATAGGCGGCAACAGGGTCATGCCTTCCGTTCCAGTGATTGGTGGAATAAGACCTAGGTCGGATCTTACTGAATCTCTGAAGAGGGTTATTCTAGAAAGGCTTGATGACTTCGAGAAGAAATATTTAGAGTACGTGGATAGGATTCTCGCCGACCCACTTGTGATGTCGAGGTTGGCTGGAGTTGGTCTCCTATCAAAAGACGACGCTATAAAATATCATGCTACAGGACCTAATGGTAGGGCCTCGGGCTGGGATTATGATATCAGAAGAATGATGTACGAATACAAACCGTTTGACTTCAATGTAATTGTTCTCAAAGAAGGAGACAACAAAGCGAGAGTGGTTCAAAGGGCCCTCGAGGTGATTGAGAGTCTAAAGATTATACGCCAAGTAGTGAAGAACCTTCCCGAGGGACCAATCGTCAATAGGGATTGGATCCCAGGTGAGATGGACTACACTACAATGTATTTTGAGACCTTCAGAGGAGAGCTTATGCATTCTTACAGTTTGGATTCGCAAGGACTCATAAGGGGTTATAAAATACGCACTCCCACACCAACCAACTTGGCTGCCATGGAAAAGGCATGCATAGGCGATCACGTTACAGACGCAGTATTAACAATAGCCAGCTGCGATCCCTGCCTAACCTGTTGCAACCGCGTCGAGATAATTGAATCTGGCAAGACGCGGATTATGAGTGAGATTGAGGTTGTGAGAAAGTACGGATGGAGGAGATAGTATGGATGCTATATTGTTTATCGCTGGACTTGTTCTTTCTTCAATAGTGGCAGCTATAATTGCAACCCTCTACTCGCTTGTACTTCCTGGCATAGAGAGAAAACTTCAGGCAAGAGTTCAGCAGAGGATTGGTCCTCCAGTCTTAACTCCTGGTTGGTGGGCAGTCCTGAAGTTCTGGTACAAAGGGAAGGCGGAACCCATCGCACAGATGCCTTTCTTCTACAAGTCCTTGGTTTGGCTCGGAGTGGCGATTGTACTCCTATTGTTATTGTTCTCCACCCCATACTGGTGGGGTGTTTTGGGATGGGGCAGCATCCTTGGTCTAGCTGGCTTTCTCAAGTTGGAGGAGGTCTTGTACGTCCTCATGGGATCGCAATCCCAGTCAATTCTTACCACGCCCATGCCCATAAACGATCTTGTCAAGGGAGCAAAGATCAAGGGCGTCATAAGGGAGTTCGTTGAACAACACTCGGCCGAGAGAGCTCTAAAGATGATGGCAATTGGCTCGCTACCCCTTTATATCGCCCTCTTAGTACCTTTCGTAGCTGCCAGAAGTGGTATGATCTCTGATCTGATAAGAGTCCAGAATCCAGTTTACTTCAATTCCTCTTGGTTCTCTTTACCTCTACCGTCAAATCCAGTTCTACTCACAGTGCCTGGCTTTTTGGCAGCAGTAGTCTATTTTGTGGGCTATCTCATGCTCCTAAACGAAAGACCATTCAATATTCTCAAAGCAAAGGTTGACGTCATAGAGGGGGGCGTCCTAGAGTATGCCTCGAAACTGAGAGCTGGTTATTATCTGATGCGGAACCTTCTATTATTCGCCCTCTCGAGCATATTTGTCACACTATTTATTGGGATTCCATTTGATCCATTCATGCCCTTGTGCCTCATACTGAACATGGTTTTGAGTCTTGTCTTACCCGTAGCAATGGCTATATTAGTTGCATTCTCCCCAATACTGACCTTCCGACAGATATATCCTGCAACTTTGGGTCTCTCGGCTCTTGGCGTTCTCGCTTTGATTCTTTCTGTCAGCTTGTAGGAGGTGTTACTATGCCAAAAATCGTTATTAGAGGAAAACACGCAATAACCCTCGGTGGTTATGTTGTTGAGCATAGGGCCAACCTGCCTTATAGGGACTATGTCGTGGGCAATCCGTTTGACGAGCCTATCAAGATAGAGGCACCTATCTACTCCATAGATGGCATCAAAGCCATTCAAGACCTGGGTCTTATAGTTGAGCCGGTTGCGAAGTACGACAGGCTAATAGAAAAACTAAAGAAGGTAAAAGCTCTTATAGGATCTGAAACCCAGTAATATAATAAAGTGATAATCGATGAAGATCCTGTTCATTGGAGACGCCACTCTATCGCAGGGCTACAGCCTCTCAGGGGTCAAGGGCGTCCCTGTCTCCTCGAAGGAGGAATTTTTAGCATCCCTTGAGAATGCGTTGAAGATGGACGATGTTGGAGTTATCTTGCTTGACAGCGACTACTCCTCCATGGCTCCGGAGATCGTCTCCTCTTTAAAGATCAAGCGAGTCTTACCCATTATAATGGAAGTCCCTGGAAGAAAGACCTCTGCGGAGGTTGATTTGAAGTCAATGATAAGCCGGATGATGGGTGTCAAGGTATGAGCCAAGAACCCTCCTTGGATTCACAGATCGAAGCTTTCAAGAAGATGGTGGACAAAATATTTGATGAGGCAAAGTCTAAGGCTCTCTCGACCCTTAATGAAGCTGCAGAGAAAGTTGTTAGTACTTTAGAAGAATCTGAAAGGTTCTCTATAAACCGATGTCAGGAGATCCTCTCGACCTATCATGAGAAAGCCGAGATTGAGTCTAGGAAGGAGATCTCAAGATCTGAAGTGGAGGCACGCATGAACCTTCTGAATTTGAGAGAGTCCTACGTTGAAAGAGCCTTCAAAGAAGCACGCTCAAGGCTAGTTAGTTATTGTGACACTGAGGAGTACATCTCAGACCTAGTCAACAACCTGAAAAAACTATCAAAAGCCGTCCCAGTGGGTGAGATATTGATGAGGGAGAAGGATATAAAAAGAATTGGTCTTGGCAATCTTAAGAAGATCTTTGGAAAGGATTTACAAATCAAGCCGCACCCCATAGATATAGGCGGCTTCATCATAGTCTCAGCAGACAAAAAAATATTCTTAGATCGAACCTTTGAGAGTATCTTGAGTGAGGAAAGACATATGTTGCGATCGAGAGTTGCCTCAATCCTCTTTGGGTGATTTATATGGCAAAAATTGGCAGAATCACAAAAATAAGCGGTCCTGTGGTCCAAGCCGAAGGAGTTGCAGGTTTAGAAATGCATGAATTAACAATGGTGGGAAACGAGGAACTGATCGGCGAGGTCGTCAGAGTGGAGGGCGACTTGGCCACCATTCAAGTTTATGAGGATACAGCGGGTCTGAAGCTAGGTGAGCCCGTAAAAGGTTCTGGGATGCCCCTTGCCGTGGAGTTGGGTCCAGGTCTTCTACAGAGCATATTTGACGGTATACAGCGCCCATTGACGGTAATAAGGGATGCCACGGGCGACTTCGTCAGAAGGGGGGTTAAGGCAACTGCGCTCCCTAGGGATAAGAAGTGGCACTTCGTTCCTTTGAAGAAGATAGGCGATTACGCCGCACCTGGCACTATCGTAGGCAAAGTCCAAGAGACGCCTTTGCTGGAGCACCGAATACTGGTGCCTCCGAATAGAGAAGGTAAAATCGATTTTATCGCCGACGAAGGGGAATACACAATAGAAGATTGCATCGCCAAACTCTCCAAGGACGGAGAGATTTACGAGCTCAAGATGTATCATAAATGGCCCGTAAGAAAGCCACGCCCATACATCGAACGCCTTGAACCGTCAGAACCATTGATCACTGGTCAGCGAATCATTGATATGTTCTTCCCCGTTGCGAAGGGCGGGGCGGTCAGCATACCTGGGGGATTCGGCACAGGCAAGACAATAACCTCTCACCAGTTGGCAGCATGGTCTGACTGCGAGGTGATTATATACATTGGTTGCGGCGAGCGCGGCAACGAGATGACTGAGGTACTCATTAATTTCCCCGAATGGAAAGACCCTCGGAGTGGCAGACCTCTAATGGAGAGGACCGTCCTTATAGCGAATACAAGCAACATGCCTGTGGCAGCGAGGGAAGCCAGCATATACACAGGAGTGACGATCGCTGAATACTTCCGGGATATGGGATATAACGTGGGAGTTATGGCAGACTCTACTAGTCGTTGGGCTGAAGCATTGAGGGAGATCTCAGGCAGGCTTGAGGAGATGCCTGCCGAGGAAGGCTACCCATCATACCTCGCATCAAGGTTAGGTGAATTTTACGAGCGAGCCGGTAGGGTGAAGTCCCTCAGCGGACTTTACGGATCGGTAACACTTGTAGGGGCGGTATCTCCGCCTGGTGGCGACTTTTCAGAACCAGTTACTGTTCATACCAAGAGGTTCGTCAGAGCCTTCTGGGCGCTGGACAGCGCTTTGGCAAGCATGCGCCACTATCCTGCGATAAACTGGCTAACATCTTATTCCGAATATACTGACTATGTGGAGAAGTGGTGGAATGAGAGGACCAATGGCAGGTGGAAGGAGCTCCGCCTCAAAGCGCTTGACATCCTGAAGAAGGAGGACGACCTCAAGGAAGTCATACGCCTGGTGGGCATAGAGTCTCTCCCAGAAACTGAGAAACTGATAATGGAGACTGCGAGACTCCTCAGGGAGGGCTTCTTGCAGCAGAATGCCTACGACCCCGTAGACACATATTCTTCCCCAGAAAAGCAGTTCAAACTTTTGTCGGCAATACTCCAATTCCACGAGATAGCCCTGAAAGCTCTTTCGAAGGGGACTCCCGTTTCCAAGATATCTTCATTAACATCCGTTACTGATTTGGCGAAAGTTAGGATGTCCGTACCAAATGAGAAGGCGGAGGAGATAGATCGATTCCTAGAAAGGATTCAGGCTGATATTAAACGACTGACTGGTGAGGGGATCTGATATGAGCTTTAGTGTTGAATATAGAAGCGTACAGAAGATAAGCGGTCCTCTGATCTTCGTGGAGGGCGTATCGGATGTAGGTTTTAACGAACTTGTTGAAGTAAAGGACGCGGAGGGGGGACTAAGAAGGGGGAGAGTGCTCGAGATAAACAGGGGCGTGGCTGCGGTTGAGGTCTTTGAAGGAACGACTGGTTTATCCACAACCTCCACCTCGGTTCGCTTCCTTGGTAAACCCCTAACAATACCTCTCTCCACTGAAATGTTAGGAAGAGTCTTTAACGGTCTCGGAGAGCCCATAGATGGTGGACCTGCGCCCTTCACAGAAGAGTATAGGGATGTAAATGGTCTTCCAATGAATCCCTATTCTAGGGACTACCCAACGCAGTTCATACAAACAGGGGTATCTGCTATCGATGGTATGGACACATTAGTGAGAGGGCAGAAACTGCCTATATTCTCAGGTTCTGGTCTACCTCACAACCTTCTCGCAACTCAGATCGCGAGACAAGCAACGATCGTTGGAGAGGAGGTGAGCTTTGCGGTAGTATTCGTTGCCATGGGTATTAAGCACGACGAGGCTGCTTTCTTCAAGAGGAGCTTCGAAGAGTCTGGAGCGCTTAAGAACTCGGCCATATTCCTGAATTTGGCTGACGATCCGCCCGTGGAGCGTTTGGTCACCCCGAGGAGCGCCCTCACACTTGCGGAATACCTTGCATTTGAGCAAGATATGCACGTTTTGGTGATCTTGACGGACATGACGAACTACGCAGAGGCACTGCGTGAGATAAGCGCCGCTAGGGAGGAAGTGCCCAGCAGGAAAGGATACCCGGGGTACATGTACAGTGACTTCGCATCAATATACGAACGTGCTGGCAGGATCAAAGGAAGAAAAGGTAGCATAACCCAGATGCCTGTACTAACCATGCCAAACGACGACATCACTCACCCTATCCCTGATCTAACAGGCTACATCACTGAAGGTCAGATCGTCTTGGACAGAGACCTGCATAGGCGCGGCATATACCCCCCGATCAACATCCTTCCAAGCCTGTCAAGGCTTATGAAAGACGGAATCGGCAAAGGAAAGACGAGGGAGGATCATGGGCCAGTCGCAAGCCAACTCTACTCAGCATACGCGAGGGCTCAAGAACTTAGGTCCCTGAGTGCAATAATAGGCGAGGAAGGGTTGACAGAGAAAGACAGGGCCTACCTCCGCTTCGGAGACAGCTTCGAACGCAAATTCTTGAACCAAGGGATTGATGAGAACAGGAGCCTTGAGACCACCTTAACACTGGCATGGGAGCAGCTCTCGCTTCTACCAGAAACCGAACTTACAAGAATTCCAGATCGTTTCGTAAAAATGTATTACAAGAGGACGTGAGCCCTTTGTCAATGAGGGTCGCCCCCTCAAAAATGAACTTGATCCGCTTCAAAAGGACCCTCGCTTTTCTCAGGAGGGCACACGACCTATTGGAAGAAAAACGCGAGATCCTGCTCTTGGAATTAAACAGGAGGATAGGTGAGGCAACGAAGCTCAGATCTCAGTTGAATGAACAACTGCGAAGCGCCTATGCGCTATTAGACGCCGCAAGCGTAATTATCGGTGCAAGGGAAATGAGCTTGATAAGTAAAACTCCTCGATATGATTATGATATAACAGTTTCGAAGAAGAAGATTATGGGCGTATCAGTACTTTCGCTCGAACTCTTAAAAGAGTCTAACCCGCTGACTTATGGTATATCCAAACCTACAATTCTTTTGGACCAATTTATTGAGAAGTTTGACGAGATCCTGCCTATGACCCTGAGACTTGCCGAGCTGGAAAGCGTGCTAATAAGACTCGTCGAGGAAGTCAAGAAGACTCAGCACCGGATTAACGCTTTAGAGCAGTTTCTAATACCAAGATACCAGAATATGGTGTCAATGATATCTGCGATCTTGGAGGAGAGAGACAGGGAAGAATTTGTTAGGGTGAAGAAAGTAAAAACACTATTAGAAAAGAAGACAAAACAGGTGGTGGCCTATGGGTGACGATTTCATCATGCGAATAAAGAGTATGTACGAGTCCAAAAGGTCAGAAATAAAGAAGGAGATAAACGACTCACTCCTTAATTTATCCAAGAGAATAGAACAGAAGAAGGATGAATTATATAAGGAAGTTTTATAAATAAGTAAGATTCAAATAGGAGGTTGGTGTGTCTCCTTGAAACTAAGCACACTTCCGCCAAAGAAAAGAATTCAGGTCTTTTGGGCATCAGTTTTAGTTGCATCGGTCCTGATGATCTCGGTGGCTGTAGTTGCAGTGAGGGCTGCTGCATCACAAACAGCATCTGCAGAGATCACATCAATAACTAGCCAAGATGTTTCAATGTTGGCTCTGAGCTCAACATTGGCGGTTAGCTTGTGTGGAATTGCCGCTGGGTACGCGTTGGCGAAGAGCGGCTCTGCCGCGATAGCTGCTTTGGCAGAGAAACCTGAGACATTCTTCAAGGCATTCTTGGTTGTCACCCTCTGCGAAGCAGTCGCAATATATGGTCTGGTCATAGCCGTTCTATTGTGGTTAAGAATTCCGGCGTAATCTGGGTGTCTTTGATGCTGCGCCCAGAGCGGATGTCTAAGACTACCTTACTTTTCTTAAAAAGTGATACTGAAGAAGTATTGGATTCTTTAAATAAGCAAGGCGCCTTCCACATAACTATAAAAAGCAGCGAACCTACATCTGATATTTTGAATAGGTCCTCTGCACTCCTCAATCGTCTTGAAGTATTAATCGAACAGTCTAAAGTGATTTCAGGCTCATCTGAACTGCCCCCGCCAAAGGCTGTGTCCATAGAAGCTCAGGACTGGAACTCATTTCTGGACGAAGTAGAAAAAGAGATCAGTAGGCACGAGCGCGAGGTTAAGGAAATAGACGTCTCTATTAAAACCGAAGAGAAGCTTAAATTCTCTATTAGTGTTTGGTCTCCTTTTATTGCCAACCTGCAAAAAACTCTACCACTCGAGATCTTCTCCTCTTTTAAAAGACTTGTTTTTTTACCCTTATATCAAAAAGAGCATCGCCCAACCTCTCTTTCTTTATTGCTACCCCACCCCTCTATAGTACTAACTGTAACATTGAAACCTGCAACGGTCCTAGCAGTATGTATGAAGGAGGATTTGGATAAGCTAAGACGCGCTGCAGAAGAGGCTGGCTATGCACAAATGCCTGTATTGGAGGATATGCCAGACAACTTAAATGAACTTTCAAAGGTCATCGAATCCGCTGAGAAAAAGCTTAAAGAGATATCCCTCAAGAATGAAGAATTCCGTCGCTCCTTTACCGCCTATCTACCCAAGTTGCTTTATCTTAAGGCGATTTTATGCGATGCCAACTCCTTAATATCGATTAGAGAAGTTGCTACATTCGAGAAGCGATGGATGATCTTAGAGGGATACGTCCCTAGCAAAAATTTATCTGCATTAATTGGCGACCTCCAAGCCAGACTCAATGGGCGCATAGTCTTCTTTTCTAAAGAGGAGCACTCTTCACCCCAAGTACCTGTGGTTTTCAGATACCCAAAATTCTTCAGGTTATTTGAGAGTATCACAAACCTATACGGCGTACCATCCTATACAGAATTAAACCCCACCCCAATTCTGGCAATTACCTTTCCAGTTTTTTTTGGTCTAATGTTTGGAGATCTAGGTCACGGGCTAATGTTGGCCGCATTAGGTTTCATCTTCTATAAATACACTAAATCCATGTCCAAGATCGGCATATTCCTAATGATCTGCGGAATTGCTGGGGCAATTGTTGGTGCAACACTTTATGGCGAAGCCTTTGGGAAGCACATAGGTTATCATACTGTATTCTCGCCAGGAGAAGATCTAATGTCTCTGTTCAAGTTCTCGCTTTACATAGGTGTAGCTCAGATCTCATTAGGTCTAGCTATAATGGTAATAAATAACTTGATACAAAAGAAGAAGGTAGACGCATTTTTAGTCAATACACCAAAATTACTTTTGTACCTTCTTTTCATGTATGTCGTATTTAATTTTGGTCTGAATCTCAATCGGTGGTTCACTGGTCCAATATTCTTCATACTCGGTCCGGCGATCTTTATGCTTGTCGGGAAACCCGTATGGGCACTTATAAGACACGGCAGAAAGGAGTTTCTCTCTGTGTTTGGGGAGATCGGATTTGAAGTTTTTGATACCATGATACGTTTTGTTTCGAATACCGTGTCATACCTGAGGATCTTTGCCATGGTGATGGCCCACATACAGCTGACTGCAGTTTTCTACAGTCTTGGTACAATTGCAGGGGGAGGTATGGTGGGAATGGTGGTTTCTGCCATATTGGCGGCTCTTGGCAACATCTTTGTGGTATTACTGGAGGGAATATTGGTTCTAGCGCAGGATCTGAGGCTCCACTTCTATGAGTGGTTCAGCAAATTCTATGAAGATGGCGGCGTGAGATTTTCACCTTTCAAGCTGACATTTGGGGTGCCCATTCTTAAAAAATAATAAGAATTCAAAACAAGAATTCCGATACGATCCTTTTTGACTCGATCCCTCTACTTATACATTTGACTATCCTGACCACATTCATAACTTCAATTTTTTTAAGCTCTAGATAACCGATAACTGCGGCAAGGTTTGTGTACCCATTATAGTAAGCCCTCGTCAAAATTCTCCTAACTTCTCGCTCTAGCACTCTCTCGAGGGATCTTAAATCATCTTGATATGCGCCGTATCCTAGGGTTGCGACCGCCTTCTTTACATCGGGAGCTTTAATGGCTTCTTTTAGAAGTGCATACCCGAAGCGCCTACCGTCCGGTATCAGCAGCTCTTCCAGCGCATCTCTTCTTATGTTGTTTTTGATCCCTCTTATTACAGTATTAAAATTGAACTCGTCAACCTTCAGCCCAACATATTCAGCAAGAACTTCTGAAACACCTGCCTTATATCCTTTCAAAAACTTCCTCAACTTCAAAAGTCTGCATTTTGCAAACGCTGAAATGACCAGACTTGGAATGCCATATTTCTGAAAAATTCTCTCACTTTCTTTTATCTCTTCATCATATCCCTTTTGACGAAGTCTTGACACAAGTTCCACGTATTCCTTCTTTCTTTCAGTGAGAACCTCTATCAATTCTTTGGCATTTTTTTCTTCATCTATCTCCTGTTCAAATAACCTTAAGATCTTTCCAGCTTTGGGGAACATCTCTACGAACTCTTCCACCTCTCCACAAAAAGCCTCGAAAATGGTCTTTTCAATCGCCTCTACGCTTGGAACAGGCCCTAATGTCAGTAGAGACGGGTACCTATCCTTCAATTTATTAATAAGTTCTTTGAGATCCTTCGATGATGTCAGATCTAAAATCTGTTGTTCGGGGAGGAGTTGCCCCTTCCTCGCGGCTGCTTTAACTACCGCGTAGGAGATTGACAAAATTAACACCTCCTACTAGATCTTCCTGAACCGTTCTACCGCGACCTTAACTATCTCCTCTACGCCTTTCTCTAGATTATTCTCCGCCTTTCTCTTGATGACTTCTCCCTCTTCGTCGGCCTTGCGCTTTATCTCAACCGCCTTCATTTTCGCCTCCTCGATCTTCTCTGAAAATAATCTTTCGCCCTCCTTCTGGGCTTCATCCTCGATCTCTTTCTCCATCTTTCTTGCCTCTTCCTCAGCCCTTCTCACAACTTCTGTCGCGATTCTTTTACTCTCAGACTCTATAGCATCGGCTTCCTCCTCAACTTTTTTCAGCGCTATAATTACCCGCTCCAAGTCAACATCGCCTCCCAGAGACGATATATCCTGTGTGGCCTATCATTAAGGTGTCCGGTCTGGTCTCATTGACCTTGACCTTATACCCTCTCATAATCAATTCCACTGCCTTTATATTTATAAACTGCGCTTTTTCCATCGCTTCGACTGTCTTCTCAACCTGATTTATGGTAGGACTAAAACTAACCAATCTTCCTCCGATCCTTAGCGCCTTATATGCTTCTTCGACAACAAGCCAAGGAGTTGCCATATCTAAGATCACAGCATCGACCTCCTTTTCATCAATTCCTTTTGTTATGTCCTTGAGTTTAAACTCCACAAATTTTTCCAGACTAAGCTTCTCCAAATTCTTCTTCGCATTCTCCTGAAAATCCTCTCTGACTTCATAGGTGAAGACTTTACCATCTGGTCTGACCATGCTCGCCAGATAGCTGGTCAGTGCGCCGCTACCCGTCCCGCACTCTACTATTTTTGAGCCGGGTCTAACATTCGCTACCAGAGCTATATATGCCATGTCTTTTGGATAGATGATCTGGGTCTTCCTTGCTATTCTTTCCAAATGGTCCAAGTAGTCTGCAGGCAGGACCTTCAAAGTTATTCCTAAACTTGTCACAACCTCTGAGCCGTAGGGCTTACCTATCAACTCCTCGAGTTCTACAATGCCTTTATGGGTGTGGAACTTCTTGCCCTTTTCAACCTTCAATATCCAGCTCTTACGATCATTCAAATAAAGGAGAACGTCTGCGCCCTCCGCCACCAAACTCATGAAGACCACCAAATCCAAAACGATTTCATAATCTTTCACTTTTCTTCCTTTCATGGCTTGTAACTCTATACGGACCATTGGATTCTAGGAATTATTAATCCATTTAGCGCTCGAAATAATAAAAGTTGTCATTTCAATCTTGATTCAACAAAATCAAAACTCTTATTTATAGGATTATGTTTTGGTCACACTGTAGGAGTGATTAACCTTGCAGAGGCCTTTAGAAGGAATACGTGTTTTAAGTGTAACAGGCGCCCTCTTTGGACCCTACTGCGGAATGTTGTTGGCAGACTTGGGAGCCGAGGTTATAAAAATTGAACGCCCGGGTACTGGAGATATGAACAGAGAGTGGGGACCATTCTTCCCTAATGTTCAGGGTCCTGACAAGAGTGGTTACTTCGTGAGCATCCACAGAAACCAGAAGGGTATAACACTAAACCTAAAGAGTCCAAAAGCAAAAGAAATACTCAAAGAGTTGGTTAAGAAGAGCGACGTCTTGATTGAGAACTTCAAGCCCGGAACTTTAGACGAATGGGGTATTGGATACGAAGAGCTCAAGAAGGTGAATCCCCGCTTAATATATGCCTGCGGATCTGGCTTTGGTCATTATGGTCCTTACAGTCAGTGGCCTAGCTACGACATAATTGGTCAAGCTATGGGCGGCTTCATGGATCTGAACGGCTGGCCCGACAAACCCCCATGCAGAGCAGGGTCTTCAATTGGCGATATAATCGCTGGAATGTTCCTATGCATAGGCGTACTCGCTGCCCTCAGGTACAGAGATATTACTGGAAAAGGTCAGAAAATAGATGTTGCACAGATGGACTCAATGATCGCAGTATTGGAAAATGCTGTTATCCGCTACACACTTGAGGGTAAACCACCGACCAGAATCGGAGCAAAGCACCCAACCATAACCCCGTTTGATGTCTTCAAGGCTAAGGATGGATATGTGGTCATAGCGGTTGGCAACGATGCTATATGGAAGCGGTTCTGCACAGCGATAGGTAAGCCTGAATGGATCAACGACCCGAGGTTCGCCACGAACCCCCTCCGATGCAAGAACGAGCCTGTGCTAAAATCCCTAATTGAAGAGTGGACCCAGGACAAGACCCGTTGGGACATAGCTAAATTGCTCCTCGCGAACGACATACCATCCGCTCCAGTGTACAACGTTGCTGAGGCGGTGGAAGATCCACACACAAAGGCAAGGGAGATGATCGTTGAAGTCGAGCAACCCCAGTATGGGAAGGTCCGAATCGCAGGATGCCCAATAAAGTTCTCGGAGACCCCAATAAAGACCTTCAAACCTGCGCCGTTACTTGGGCAGCATACCGAAGAAGTCCTTACAAATCTTCTAGGATACACAAAAGAGCAGATAGATGCCTTAAGGAAAGAGGGTGCCATATAAAAGCACCCACACTTTTACAATTTTTGTGGTAGGCTTGTCTAGCAAAATTGACGACCTCCTGATTAAAGGCTCTTTCGTCTCGGGTCAAGGCGCTGCAAGCGCGTTTGGAGTAAGTCGGACTGCGGTGTTTAAGCGGATCCAGCAGCTTAGAAAACTTGGTTACGACATAGAGGCTGTCCGGAAGAAAGGTTACCGACTTGTGCCAAGGTTTGATGGTCTTTTACCATTAGAAATAAAGTCTAGATTGAAAACTCGAATATTTGGAAAAGAGATCATAACTTTGGACTCTGTAGACTCAACCCAAACTTACATGGGCAAACTCGCCGAAAAGGGCGCTCCCGAGGGCACGGTAGTCTTAGCTCTGGAGCAGACCCGCGGGAAGGGTCGAATGAATAGGGTCTGGTCATCCCCGAGAGGAGGGCTTTGGTTCAGCCTCCTCTTACGCCCTTCTATACCTCCTAAAGAGTTGCATAAATTGACCTTGCTATTTGGAGTCGCGATAGTCACAGCACTGCAACCATTAGGTATTAATGCCTCTTTAAAGTGGCCTAACGACGTCCTCATAGATCGAAGAAAAGTTTGCGGCATACTTCTGGAAGCCTCAACCGAAATAGACCGCGTGGATTATGTGATCGCAGGAATAGGTATAAACGTGAACACCTCGCTTACCGACCTACCAAGCGAAATATGCGACTCCGCTGTTTCACTGTGTGATATCATTGGCACCAAAATAGACAGGGCAGAGTTACTTTGCGGGATTCTAAAGAACTCTGAGGACCTTTATCTTGAGGCGTCGGAGAATGGCTTTTCGAGGGTTATCTCTCTTTGGCGTTCCAACTCTTGTACAATTGGACAAAGGGTGGAAGTCCGTATGCCTGATGGAGCCTTGAGAGGTCTTGCCGTCGATATCGACGAAGATGGATCCCTCTTAGTTAAGTATGATAATGGCTTTAAAAAGATCTACTCCGGGGACATCATTCTACTTTGACCTCAGACCCCTTTACGAGCCCCCTATCAATCATGAAGAGTCTTCTTCTTATCTCCGCCTGCAAGGTCTCCGGAAGCCCTGGCAGACCTGGATCCAAGAAACCCTTTACTAGTATGCTTATTGCCTCCTCGGGCGGTATCCCCCTGGACATTATATAATGCAACTGCTCTTCCTGTAGCTTGCCTATGGCTGCTTCGTGTGAAAGTTCAGTATCTGAATGCTCCGCTATCAGCTCAGGTATGGCAATCACCGATGCGGTAGGGCATAAGATCATCCCTCTACACTCTAGGTGTCCCTTCGTGTTCCTGCTTTGACCTATTATCTGCCCCCTATTGTAAACTCTCGCAGTTCCAGTGGCCACAACCTTAAATACAGACTCACCTGAGCTCCCCTCCTCCATTAGTATTAGCCTGTTTCCTAGGTCGATTAAAGAATCCTTACTGGCATATATAATGGAGTTGAATCTTGCCTTCGCTCCCCTCCCTAACAGATATACTGTGGGGTAGCTCTGAATGTCGCGGACGGGCTTGATGAGCACATAATTTGAGATGAATACTCCTCCCTCCTCAACAATCGCGCCCGTCCTAGGTCTGACGTACGTCTCCTCTCCCCAGCTATGTATCATTGTAAAAATGACTTTGGCGTTCTTCTTCACATAAAATTCTGTTATTCCCAGGTGCGCCGCCCTCTTGGCTCTGTTCCCTATCGTGCAACCCGTTATAATGTTGATTTCAGAGCCCTCCTCTGCTATAATTATGTTATGAGGCGCCTGAAGAAGCCAATCGGAATCGATAAAAAGACACGCCTGTACTGGCTGTGTTATCTTCTCGTTTGCCAATGCCCTTATGAAATACCCTTTTGTCCTATTGAGTTCGGCAACCGCGGTATATTTATCCTGTTCCACCGATAACGCCTTCCAGTAGTATTGCCTCAACCACTCATACTTGGATAAGGCATCATCAATAGGCATCAGCTCCAAACCTTTTATTTTAGAGGCTAACTGCGATAAAATGACGGAGTGATCGAGTTGGAAATAAATGCCGCTCTTTTTCTCTGTTAGCTCTACACCCACCTCAAGCGCCTTGTTTGGTGCATCCTCTGGAATAACATCTCTTGAGATCGCTTGCCCAGTAAATTTACTCAGGTCAATGTCGCTTCCAAAAGGCGCCTTCTTGGTCAGCGCCTCCATCGCCCTAAGTCTGAACTTCTCCCTCCACCCCTCATCCATTTGTCGAAACCCCCTTTATCAGCGCCTCATAACCCAAAGTCTCTATCTTTGGAACGAGTTCTTCGTAGGTACCGCTCAGCACGATCTTTCCATTAGACATGATGTGGACCCTATTGGGCTTGAGGTACTGTAGTATGTGTCTGTGGTGGGTTATGACTATGGCCGAACATCGATTGAGATCTATATACTCTCTTAATGAACCACCAAGAATCCTGAGGGAATCTATGTCCACACCGCTATCAATCTCGTCAAGAATGATCAGCTTTGGCCTCATGGCAAATATCTGTGCCAACTCGCTTCTCTTCCTCTCTCCCCCGGAGAAACCTACATTTAATTCCCTATCCATGTAGAGAGAGGGCTCCAAGTTTACCTTTCTTAGAACCTCCTCCACAAATCTTATGTCTAAATTTGATGTCCAAGGGTTTATCCCGCCAGCAAGTGCGATCATATCTCCCAGCTTTATACCTCTGATCGCAGGAGGCGACTGAAATGCGATGGCAAGCCCTGCCTTTGCTCTCTCATGAATAGCCTTGTAGGTAATATCTTCTCCTCTGAATATGATCCTCCCTTTCGTTATACTGTACTGTGGGAATCCTGCGAGCGTCAGCGCTAGCGTGGTCTTTCCCGAAGCATTGTGGCCCATTATTGCTGCTACCTCTCCTTCTTCAACTACAAGTTTTACTCCCTTCAGGAGTTCTTTCTTGTCTACCGATACGTAAAGATCTTGCACTTCAAGCATCAATTCTGGCAAACCTCCAACACTGCATATTGCAATCTTTACAGTTCGCCTCCTGCGCGATAACCCTCTCCTCACCTTTAATCTTCATAATCCCCTTCCAAACCTCATCTAGTTTCTCGCCTTCTAATAAATAACACCTTGCTCCCTCGCCCCCATTTACACCTCCGCCACCTATGGGGAAGCATTCACACCCAAAAAGGATATTGAAAGCCTCAACCTCCGTCACGATCTCTCCTGGCAGCAGCATCATGCCAACTGGCATTTTCATCGAGTAGCGGAACCTTCTGTTCCCAACCTTTGGGATGATCTCTCCAATCGGGCATGGTATTAGCTTCTCTAGACTTACGGGGATTATCACCCTCACCCCTCTAGAGAGAAGAACGCCAATACTCATCCCCAAAGTCCCGCCTGTCTGAGACCCTAGAAATACGCCTGCATTTCCGAATGGATCGATCGCATTTGCTCCTTTGATAAACACATCCTCTGGCCCAAGATCATCCAGAACATCTTTCATGGAGAGCTCGGTTACCTTTCCATCCCTTATAACTAACTCCTTCAGCCGGTTTTTCGGATTGGTAATACATGTCCCAAGGGGAGTAATTATCCCAATGGCGAAATTGCCCCTCTCTCTGATCTCTTTGCCCATTATCTCCTCTGCAACAAACGCGTTTGTCGTTCCGAGGCATATCACGATAGTTCCCTTTTTCAGAGCACTTCTCACTGGCTCCAATAAAGCAACAGCCTTTCCTATCAGCCTCTTCGCCTCTGATGGTGTGATTGTGACCAGCGCTCTCTCCATAAATGATCCACCATAATACCTATCCCTAAACTTATAACTAAACCTAAAACTAAACCTAAAACTAAAAAGTTATATGTTTTCTCTTTAAATAAGTCCCTAAGGTCATAATATGCGAAGGTTCTTTTTCCTACCCATCGTAGGCATTATGTTGGCAGCATTCTTGATCTTACTAGTTTTTATGGTGCCCCTAATCCTATTTGGAGTCATTGGAAGGACGTTGCACCGATTTGGTCTGCCATGGTACGGTTTTTTGCTCTTCTTGACGTTCAGCCTTATGGGCAGCACAATCAATTTGCCACTTTGGAAGATTAGAACAGATATCCCAGTAGTCATAATGAAGTATGCTTACTTTATGGGAATACCGTACCCTGTTCCATCCATCGAGTCCCGAGCGTCCTACACTACGGTATGCATTAACTTGGGAGGTGCTATAATGCCTCTCCTCCTCTCCTTTTACCTATTACTGGTCAATCCAGTTGCAGTCTCTGCATCATTTTTGGCAACAATTCTGATCTCAGTGTTGACATACTTCATCTCCAGACCGGTTCAAGGTCTGGGAATAGTTGTTCCAGGCTTCATACCTCCAATACTCACCGCGGTTATCGCCTTGTTGATTGGTGGAGATTACGCCCCCGTTGTGGCCTATGTGGGAGGTACGATAGGCACACTGTTGGGCGCAGACCTCTTCCACAAAAATGACTTCAAAAAATTGGGCGCCTCAAGCGTCAGCATTGGCGGCGCTGGAACCTTCGACGGGATCTTTCTGACGGGGCTCATCGCTTTACTACTAGCATCATGAGGTGTTCTCAATGCGTGTTGTGGTCTTATACTCCGGCGGAAAAGACAGCCACCTTGCCCTTTATAGACTTCTGAGAGAAGGTCACGAGATAGTCTCTCTCTTGACTGTTATTCCTGAAAAACCAGACTCTTGGATGTTCCACCGACCAAATGTTGAACTTGCTGGTCTCCAAGCCGATTGTATGGGCTTCCCTTGGCAATGTGTCAAGGTATCCGGAGAAAAGGAGAAGGAGGTCGCCGAACTGATCCCTGCTTTGTCCCAACTTAAGTACCAATCGAAGATCGAAGGAGTAGCCACAGGTGCCATAGCCAGTAATTACCAGAAGAGTAGGGTGGAAAAATTGTGCGACACTCTTGGTCTGAAACACCTCTCCCCGCTCTGGGGAACTCCAGAACGTGAATTGTTGACCGAGATCCTGAATCTGAAATTCGAGGTTTACTTCACCTCGGTCTCCGCTGAAGGGCTGGATAAAGATTGGCTCGGGAAGGTTTTGGATTTGAACAGAGTCAACACTCTGCTCAAGCTCAGAGAAAAGTATGGGCTGAACCCTTCAGGGGAAGGCGGGGAATACGAGACCTTCGTTTGTGACTCCCCCCTCTTCAAAAGGAGGTTGAGGGTTCTTGAAGCAGAGACCGTCTGGCACCACAACTCTGGAATCTGGAATATCAAAAGTATACAAATTGTTGAGAAAATTCCCCTTGATAGATTTGGGGATTCGGATGAACCTCCCCATGAATAATTTTTTCTCTTAAAAAATAGAAATAGACATAGAAATAGACATAATCTGCCGTTCTTTTTTGGTTCTGCAGCCACCTTCAAAGAGTGATCAATTCTGTTAGTAAATCCTCGTATTAGCCTGGACTTTTCCGTAGGATATCTTTTTATCTTTACTCTATTATAGTCTACAAAAACTGAGGGACGTTAATGATGACAAAATTTATCTTCGTAACCGGCGGCGTCCTTAGCAGTGTCGGAAAGGGGATTCTCACATCATCAATAGGTAAGATGTTGCAGGTAAGAGGCTATTCGGTCTCAGCGGTTAAGATAGATCCATATGTAAATGTGGACGCTGGGACTATGAATCCTTACATGCACGGAGAAGTTTACGTAACAGACGACGGCGGCGAGACGGATCTTGATTTGGGTCATTACGAAAGGTTCTTAGACATAAACATCCCAAAGTTCAACAACATAACCACTGGTCAGGTTTATGCATCAGTAATAGAAAAGGAGAGAAAGGGTGAATATCTGGGGAGATGTGTCCAGATAATACCACATGTGACCGACGAGATCAAAAGTCGAATAAGGACCGCAGCGAAGATGGCAAAATGTGACATTCTCTTGGTTGAGATTGGTGGCACCGTGGGAGACATTGAAAGCCTTCCGTTCTTTGAGGCTGTCAGACAGATGCGCCTTGAGGAGGGCTATGATGACACGCTCTTCATACACTTGGCTTTGGTTCCGATACTAGATGTCACTAAAGAGCAGAAGAGCAAGCCCTTTCAGCACAGCGTTCAGGAGCTGAGAAGGATAGGCATTCAGCCTGACATTCTAGTCGCCAGGTGCCGCATATCACTAGACGAGTCAGTCAAGAAGAAGATCTCGCTGTTTGGGAGCGTCCCCTATGAGGCGGTCTTCACATCATATGATGTTGATAACATATACATGCTGCCCATGGAGCTCGATAGGCAGGGCATGGGCGAGTATATAGTGAAGCGACTATCACTTAACAACAAAGTTCCCGACTGGAACAACTGGAACTCAATAGTGGCCTCTTTTAAGGAACCTCAAAAGATCGTCAAAATAGCGATGTGTGGAAAATACACTAAATTGGCGGACTCCTATGTTAGCATCATAGAGGCCTTAAAGCATGCTGGCGCAAAGGTGGGCGTAACCCCCCATTTAGAGTGGATCGAGACCACAGTTTTCGAGAAAGATCCCTCCGCCACTTCCACTTTAGAAAATTACGACGGCATAATGGTCCTACCAGGCTTTGGTGCTAGGGGCACAGAAGGCAAAATAATGGCTATAAAATTCGCACGTGAACACAAGATCCCCTTTTTGGGAATATGTTTTGGCTTCCAGCTTGCCGTGGTCGAGTTTGCAAGGAGCGTCCTTGGGTACAAAAATGCAGACACCACTGAAGCGAATCCAAGCACTCCTCACCCCGTAATTGATCTTCTACCAGAACAAAAGAGCGTTGGCGCCCTAGGGGGCACTATGCGCCTCGGCGCTTACAAGATATTCTTGGAGGAAGGCACACTAGCCCACCAACTATACGGAGCCAATGAGATATCAGAGCGGCACCGCCACAGGTACGAAGTCAATCCCAATTACTGGGAAGCTCTGAAAGAGGGCGGGCTCGTCCTGAGCGGGTTCTCCTACGATAAAAGGCGAGTTGAGTTTATTGAGCTTCCTGATCATCCTTTCTTCTTGGGCACACAAGCCCATCCAGAGTTCAAATCAAGACCTGGCAAACCCTCTCCGCCATATCTTGGCTTCATTAAAGCCTCCGCTGGCATGAAGATTAAAGTAAATTGAAAAATATAAAGATTAAAAATTAAAAGATTTGGCACTAAAAAAGAGATAATTTAAGGCTAATCCAGAATCAGCCTTACTTCTTTAACACCCGTCGTGCAGACTTTCTTAACTCCCCTTACACCGGGCTTGTAGATGGTCTTTACAAGACCTGCCCCTTCAAGTATCCTCATCTGGGCACTCGCGTTTGCCTTGCTCTGCTTTATGAGCTCGGCGATCTGTTGCATATCCACCTCTTTCCCTTTAATGTAGTTCAGTATCTGGATCCTTGTAGGGGACGAGAGTGCCATTGCTACATTTGCTACATTGTCCCCTTTTACTACTATAATGCCTTCATTAATCGAACCTGAACTTTCTGTTTCAGTCATTTATCCCACCTTTTATTACATGCTTCTAACTGATTTGTAAAACATACACTTTTAAACTTTTTGTTGCAAAAATACAATTATGGACCTACTTATTAAAAACAATAAATAGCTAATTTTATAACCCAATTGAGATTATATCTATCGAACAACTCCTAATATATAAATCTTTATTATGCTGATATCCCATGATCCCTTACAAACTCGTGTTGGGTCTTGACAGGCTCCCTTCCTATTCTGGTTTCTCTCTGGTACTTGTCGACCAATCTCACATAATATCAAAACAAGAGTTTGCATCAAAAGAAGAGATCTTGGAACTTGTTCGTCTACACAAAGTTGACGCCGTCGCCATTGACAACATCTACGAGCTAGGCTCAGAAAAGGAGATTAAGAGTTTCATGAGTTATCTTTACAATGCAGACCTGATACAGGTGACAGGCTCGCCGATCCATGGCTTCAAACCACTGTCAATAATAGGAAAGGAGTTGGGAATCACAAGGGGCGAGAAGCTCTTTCCGCTAAAGTCTGCAGAAGTTTGCGCAAGGGCAGTGTTTTCCGGGCAGGGCTTCGTTGTAAAGCTCTTCGATCCCGAGACTAGGGTCACAATCTCCCGAAGAAGGAGCTTCGGTCCAGGAGGCATGAGTGCTGGGAGATTTCGGAGGAGCGTTCAGGGTGCGATTTTGAGCTTGGCGAAGGGCATTGAATCTGCGCTCCGTTCAAGAGGAATTGATTATGATCTATCCCTGAAGAGGGGCTCCCATGGGATCGAGAGCGCTTCCTTTATCATCTACGCGCCGAGAAACCAACTATCAGGGATCATCCGACCGATACGCACATCAAGTGTGAATGTGAGGGTCACTCCCATATTCTCAAAGTCATTTGACTTCGCCCCTATCGGCACAAAAGCCGAACAGGTGCACAAACGCCACCTCATTGTTGGTGTGGATCCAGGTATGGTTTCCGGCTTGGCCGTCCTCGATCTTAATGGGAACGTCATCCACCTGTCTAGCGGGAGAGGCATTAGCAGAGGCCAAATAACGCGAATCCTCTCCTCGCTGGGTAGGGCGCTCATATTCGCCTCCGACGTACGACCCCCGCCCTCTATGGTTCTAAAACTATCAGCATCCCACAACGCCATAACATACTTCCCCGAACAGTCGCTGAAAACCTCAGAAAAATTGGAAATAATTGAAAAGTTGACGCTCGAGCAGAATATCGAGGTTGCCGACTCGCATCAGCGTGATGCACTATCTGCTGCATTTAAAGCCTTCTCCTTTTATAAGAATAAGTTGGAACAATGCGCGTCGCACGTTAAGGAGTTGGGAATCCAAGTGAATTTGGACGACATTAAGGCGCAAGTCATCAGGGGCATGAGCATAAAGGATGCCATCGCCTCATCAAAAACCCCTCCGCCAGAAAGACAGTTGCGCAGAAGACGAAGGAGTTCCGAGAAAGAGTTGATTAGCGTCCTCGAGACTAAGTTACTCAACATCCAATCCGAGAGAGACGCTCTCTCACTCAAAGTAAAGACTCTCGAGGAGAGGCTAGAAGAGCTCGAGTTGGAGCTGCGCCTTGCCAAAAAGAAGGAACGAGTGCCGACCCTCCCCGAAACTTATGAGATGGAGCGGCGAATAAGCGCCCTCCTTGGAGAGATCGCAAAACTCAGGGCAGATCTCGAATCCGAAAAAACGAAGAATCTCAAGATGACGTCTGACATGGTCTCCCTCGCTTCTGGTACATCCTTGATATTCTACAAATTCTCCACACTAAAGGATGCTCTCAAGTCATGCAGCGAAAGAGGCATATTTGTGAAAAAAGCGGAAGCTCTGAACGAAGAACTCAAAAAAGAACTAAAGCGCTCAACACCAAAATTCATAATCGCCCAAGAAGCCTCTCCTGAAGGTCTGATGTTTGAGCTTGAGATACCTGTTATACTCCTAAAAGACCTTACCTTCGCAGATTACCAAGATTTTGTTATAGTTGAGAAGACCTCGTTCGACCGTGCTATGGAATCCTCTAGACAAAGACTTGCCGAAATATCAAAAGAAAAAAGGAGAAAACTAAAGACCATATTGGAAGAATACCAACTAGAGAGGATGAAGGAGTTCAATAAAGCGTGAATCTCCTCTCGAGTATGCCATCCGTTATTTTCTCTATTTGATCAAACTCTTCATTCACTATGGCTTCGATCTCGCCTTGGAGCCCAGCCGTCAAACCCCTCTCTTCATCGAGCAGTAACTGAACGTTGGCCATGTGAGGGTCGTCTATGGGTCTTCCTATCTGGCTTACGATCTTCACGTAAGCCTCCCTAACGCCTTTCAATTCAGCTACCTTGTTAGCTATTATTCCCGCCACAACGTTGTAGATCTTACCTATGTGACTCACAGGGTTCTTTCCCGCAGTCGCCTCAAGCGACATAGGTCTTGATGGGGTTATCAGTCCGTTGACCCTATTGCCCCTGCCTGTCTCACCGTCGTCGCCCATCTCCGCAGAGGTCCCCGTCACAGTTATGTAGACAATGCCCAAATCAGGTCTGTCGGCGTTGTTCAGGTAGACCTCAACTGGCAATTCGCTCTTCTTAACGACGAAGTCCTCCAGCTCCCTCTTGAGCTGCTCCTTTACAGATATGTAGTGGTCTAAGTCTGGTATTAGCTTTGAGACCATCGCCACCGCAAGTGTTAGTTTTATCTCCCTGCCGCTCCTCAGCCCCATAACCTTGACGTCCTCGCCGACCTCCGGAAGCCTCTTTCTCATATAGGGCGAGTTCACGAACCTTTCCGTCTCATAAACTACCTTCTCTAGAGAGTCCAGCGGTGCGTAAGCCACGCCAAATGAAGTGTCATTTGAACATCTGTTCTGCTTCCTCGACTCATAATTGCATACAAGGTCTGCCGAGCCCTTCCCAACCCTATGATCGACGATCACATGGCTCTCCGGGTCTAGGAAACGTATATTCCCTCTGATCCAGTTCTTAGCCGACTCCACTGCAACCCTTCCGACCGGAATATACTCCTTTACACCATTGTTCGATACTTCTGTGGTAGCCCTCCCCGACATCAAGATGTATATGGGGGTCAGGACCTCGCCCCCGCCGAATGTGACGTTTGCCTGCCCTCCAACCAATAGTACCTTGTCCACATTATGGTGCAGTATCTGACCGAACCTCTCCTTGTAGACCTTGCAGAGCTGGAGGCTGAACTCCTCCGAAAGGCTGTCCGCTATGTAGTCGGGATGCCCTAGACCCTTCCTCTCCACAAATTCTACACTGTGCGACTCGACAGGCTGCTGTTTGAGCCTCTCAACGACGACATTTCTGCTGACCAATCATGCCACCGCCTTGCCATTTGGTAAATATTCACAATTACTATTTATTGTTATCCTTGCTCCACTATTATTACTAAGAGTAATATTTAATGTTCTGGTTCTTTTGACAAAGCCCTCATGCACTGGTTCTTATGTATAGGATGTTGTTTCCCCTGACCAAGATCTTGCCGTACTTAGCAACCGGGTTGCCGTCATCTACCGCCTCGACAGCATCAACAAGTATTAAGTTCATGGTCTGGTCGTACTTCACCAAGTTGCCAATGTATTCGTGCCCGTCCTTCAGCTTTACCAATATCTGGTTGTGCAGGGCTTTGTTCAGAAGCCTCAACGGCTCACTAGGCATCTATTTACACCGTTGTTATCATCAAGATCATTTATTATAAAAACCTGTCGCAGGGCTTTATAAGGCGCTGCCCCTCTATGTATCAAGCCTCCACGACTTAGCGCTCCTTCCTACCCACACAAAAAACGTCCTTAATCTCCTCCATATCATATACTTCCGTCCCATTTGGCAACCCCTTCGGAATACTCGCTTTTTTTATAATGCTGATTCCAAAAGATCCTTGATCCTTGAGAACCCTCAACATCTCGTAGATCGCCCTATCTTGATCCCCCGCCAACTGGAGGGCGGTGATGCTTACAACTATATCCATGCTCCCGCTCCTTATGGGCAGAAATTCCGCATCGGCGAGTATGAGCTCAACATCTTTAATTTTCCCAAAAGGATTTTGTTTTGATCCTGCGCCCTCCCTCGCTCTCTTCTTAGCCTCCCTAAGCATGTTTATAGATATGTCCACTCCTAAAATCAGCCTGCAACTTACCCTCTCAAACAGCAGACCTGTGCCGCATCCAACATCCAACAGGATGTCGCCTTCTTTCGGTCTAAGCTTATCCAGTAGAAAGTTGATCTTTGGGATCTGCTCGTCCCTGTACCTCTTGTCGTAAAGGTGAGCCGTCGCATTGTAGTCCCTTAACAATTCCAATTTTCCCATACCACTCTCAAAAAACTTAAAATTATGAAATTTAATTAACTATTCGTTGCAAATCATTGCTATCGGGGGGAGCTTTTTGGCAGAAGCACAAAAGACTGAGGCACAATCCGCTGAAAAACCAACAATGCCGAAGGACGTTATTTTGGTTGGAAAGAAACCTGTGATGAGCTATGCCATGGCGGCGCTGATGCAGCTCACTAACAGCGGAACAATAACCATAAAAGCTAGAGGAAGGGCAATCTCGCGTGCTGTTGACGTTGCAGAGGTGGTCTCAAAGAGATTTCTCAGCGGCAACGCTGTCGTCAAGTCCGTCAGCATAGGTACAGAGACGGTCGGAGACCCGCCGAAGAACGTTTCCATAATAGAGATCAAGCTCTCTGGGAAACCGGGAAAGAAACAGGAATGACCTAATTTAGTCGTTAAAGGATAAACCCTTTCATTTTTTTCTATATACTTCATTAGGGATCGGTGCTCAGTTTTTTATAAAATTGTAAAAGAATCATCCGCCAGCAACAGGCGGAAATATTGAGACACAGTCTCCGTCCCTTAATTCTGTCTCGAGCCCTCCCCGCTCCCTTATGTCCCTGCCATTTACTAAAATCTTAACCATCTCCTTGATCCTACTACCTTCCATCACCGCCTCCCTGAAAGCCTGCCCGAACCTCTCTATTAACATATTAATCAAATCGCCCACAGTGACCGCATAGTCTAGTTCTACGGAATTTGTTCCCAGAACCTCCCTCAGCGTAGCGAAGAACTCTACCTTTATCGCCAAAAGTCCTCACCTACAATTTTATCTTACTACACTCTTTTCATTTACCCTTATTCTTATTTTGCACCTTATAAATAAGACTAAACAATAAAGCACATTTCGACAAGTATAAGTATACTTCGTATTTTACGAGTAGTGCAGAGGGAACCTCATGGGCGGCTACATGGGTAAAATACTCAGAGTAGACCTATCGTCCAGAGAGATCTCCGTTGAAGATCTCGATATGGATATAGCATACTCATTTATAGGCGGAAGGGGCTATGGAGCAAAGATCCTTTTCGATGAGCTTCCTGTAGGGATAGACCCGTTGAGTCCTGCCAACAAACTCATCTTCATGACTGGTCCACTCACGGGTACGGCGGCACCCACGTCAGGAAGATACTCTGTCTCTACGAAATCTCCCGCCACCGGAACTATATTCGACGCCAACAGCGGTGGTCATTTTGGCGTAGAACTGAAGAGGTCGGGTTTTGATGGCATAATATTCGAAGGTGCCAGCGAGACCCCTGTTTACCTTTCAATTATGAAAGGCAAGGCAGAACTTCGGGACGCTTCTGATCTATGGGGGCTGGATGTCTTCGAGACCGAATCCCGACTCAAGCAAATCGTCAATGACCAGTTCGCGAGGGTTGCCTGCATAGGACCTGCCGGCGAACGCCTCGTAAAGATCGCGGCGATAATGAACGAGAAGCACAGGACCGCCGCTAGGGGCGGTGTGGGTGCCGTAATGGGGTCCAAGAAGCTGAAAGCAATTGTGGTGAAGGGCTCTGGCGAGATCCCACTCGCCAACCGGTACGCCTTTATGAAAGAGGTAAGGCATTCCATAGAGGTCCTCAAGGGTCACCCGGTCACCGGGGACGGCTTAGGCAGGTACGGCACAGCAGTGCTTGTGCATATCATAAACAAAGCTGGCATATTCCCCGTTAGGAACTACAGCACCGGCGTATTCGATGATGCTGAGAGGGTGAGCGGCGAGTATATGGCAAAGACCATCCTTAAGGGCAAGAAGGGATGCTTTGCATGCCCAATAATGTGTGGGAGGGTCACCAAGGTTAAGCTCCCTTCGGGCGAGATCGTGGAATCCGAAGGTCCAGAGTACGAGACCATATGGTCTTTGGGACCTAACTGCGGGATCAACGACATAGAGGCTATAGCTTACGCGAACGATCTGTGCAACCGTTACGGTATAGACACCATATCCATGGGGCAGGTTATAGGGTATCTCATGGCATGCTTCGAGAACAGCAAGGTGAAGTCCGATGATATAGGCTTTGCCCCAAAGTTCGGCAACACCGAGGCTCTCCAGAAGCTGATTACTATGACTGCCTTCAGGCAGGGCATAGGTGACATCTTGGCAGAGGGGACCAAGAGAGCTGCCGCCAAATTGGGCGGAGAGGAGTACGCCATGCATGTGAAGGGGCTGGAGCTTCCTGCGTACGACCCAAGGGGCGCTAAGGGTATGGCTCTGGCCTATGCCACATCAAACAGGGGCGGCTGCCACCTCAGGGCTTTTATGATAGCCCCCGAGATCCTGAGCCTTCCTAGGTACCTAAACCCCAACGCCTACGATAACAAAGCCGCCCTGACAAAAGTTATGCAGGATGTATTCGCCGTACTTGACTCTCTAGTTTTATGCAAGTACACGACCTTGGCGCTTTTTTCCACATTATTGTTCGAGCCAGACTTCTACGCACGCCTCCTGACCACCGCGACGGGCTTCTATGTCGACCGTGAGGAGTTCTACAAGATCGGCGAGAGGATCTATAATCTAGAGCGACTCTTCAACGTCAGGGAGGGCTTCTCTAGGAAGGATGATTATCTCCCGAGGCGCTTACTTGAAGTGCCCATGCCAGAGGGTCCAGCAAAGGGCGAGACCGTCGATATGGATAGGTTATTAAATGAGTATTATGCTGTAAGAGGTTGGGACTATAACGGAATACCCACGGATAAGAAGGTGTCACAGTTGGGTCTGAAGCCACTTTACGAAGGTCCTAAACTCCAAGTAGCCGTCGATGAACGATACCTAAAGGATGCACTACCTATAGCAGAAGCCTCGTACCGCGGAGGAGCCGACATAATTGAGGCTGGCACTCCGCTGATAAAGTCCGAGGGGCTAAGAGCGGTCAAGGAATTCCGCAGGATCTGCCCTAACGCCACTATAATAGCTGATTTGAAGACTTTTGACACAGGATGGCTCGAGACCGAGTTGGCTGTGGAGAACGGCGCCGACATTGTTACGGTTATGGGTGCAACTGACGACTACACAATAAAGGATGCCGTCGGAGCGGCTCGGAAGTACGGCGTGAAGGTGATGGTGGATTTAATGAACTTGAAGGACCCGATCAGCAGGGCTATGGAGGTCGAGAAGCTGGGCGTGGACATAGTCTGCATGCATGTAGGTATAAGCGCCCAGACAAGGGAGCGCGAGATCGATCAAAAAATAGCCCTCGTCGAGAACTTGGTTAAGTCAGTAAAAATACCAGTGGCGGTGGCTGGTGGTATAAAGCTTGAAGTAGTCCCGCTGATGGTGAATGCTGGTGCAAAAATCCTGATAGTAGGCGGCGCGATAACGAAGTCCGCAAATCCTGAAGAGGCAACGAGAAGGTTTGTGAACTTGATAAGGACCACTTGGAACCAGCAAAAGTCGTAACGAGGAAACAATAACCCCTCTTTTTCCTGCATTTCAATATTGCCCCAAGCCGCAAAATTCCGGTTTTCATCTCCTCGAATCCCTATTGCAACATCTAAATTTACATCTAAACCTACACCTGCATCTGCACCTGCACCTACGCCCACACCAACATCTAAGAATCTAAAGGCACTCTCCAAAAACATGCTTTCTATAGCGCACATCCATTGACAACTGTTCCAGCAATCCCAGTTATATTGAGATATTTTTGCAACTCTTAATTTTCAAATATTTCCAAAATTCTATTTTTCTGCAGCATACTGGAAAACCTCATGACCGTGGCCTTGTTTTCCATAAGCACTCATAAGTTTTGAACATTCTTAATAAACGCCCTCGCCACAGTTTTTGGGCAACCTCCGCCCTCATTTCATTCCCATTTTTCCTAATCTCGTCGCCCTCCTCTGAAGAGATTATTGAAAGAGTTATGCCTTGGTTTCCAAGCAACCCTTCTCCTTTAGAAACTGTCTTAACTTTTCAGCAATTTCATATGGAACTGAAACTTTTAATTGAACCTTTTTCTAACTCACCAAAGTGCTTATAAGCTCATTTTGATGTTTTGGCACCCCTCATCGTTCTGAAGTTTCCTCCCTTTGAATCCATAGTGACAATACATGGTCCAAAGTCTTCAACTTCCAATACCCAGACCGCCTCCGGGTCGCCAAGATCCCTCCAGTAAACATCCCTTACTCTCTTAATCGCTTTAGCCGCTAGGGCTCCCGCGCCGCCTGGAAACTCCATATAGACTGCCCCAAACCTCCTAAGAGCCCCTGCCGTCCTCTCGCCCATACCCCCCTTCCCGACTATGCCCCTCAGCCCAGTAAGCTCTATTAGCTCCGCCTCCATCCCCTCTATCCTCATGCTGGTCGTGGGTCCTGCAGATATCACCTCCCCTACCTTTAAAAGCGGTCCACAGTGGTATATCACCTCACCCCTCAGGTCGAATGGTAACTTATCCCTCCTCCTCAGCAACTCCAGAGCCCTGACGTGTGCCATATCTCGCATAGTGTAGAGGATTCCTGAGAGGTAGACTATGTCGCCCACGTTAAGCGACATCGAGTCTTCTTCACTTAATGGCGTCTTCAATTTGAAAATGCTTGAGCACAAGTCTGGCATCTTTACCTCCATAACCTCACCTCAAGATCCTGAACTCTCCGCACCGCCACTCCAATGATATCCTCCTCAAAGCCCAACACTGGATATTCACGGAGACTGGTAGGCTCGCCGTGTGGCAATGCCCCCACTCAACTAGTACGCCTATGGTCGTGTTGTCCCCTCCGAGCCCCATCGGTCCTATTCCCAGAGCGTTCACCCTCTCCACCAGTTCCTCCTCCAGTTCCGCCAAATCCCTGTTAGGGTTCTCTTCGTCTAATGGTCTCAGCAGTGCTTTCTTCGCAAAGTGCGCCGATCTTTCTAGATTGCCTCCGACGCCAACCCCCACAACCACAGGGGGGCACGGCTTAGCCCCCGCCCGCTGCACAGCCTGCACGACTGCCCTCTTTACACCCTCCACCCCTTGCATGGGGTCCAGCATGAAAGAGGCACTTACATTCTCCGAACCCGCACCCTTTGCGATTATACTCATCTCTATAGAATTTTCATCCTTAGCCCTTCCCTCGAAATGAACTATCGGTTGAAACCTGCCCAGATTCGCCCCCTCATTCTCCCTCGTGAAAGGGTTTACTGTATTTGTCCTCAATGGAACTTCATGGGTAGCCCTCCTCACCGCCTCCGCTATCTTATCCCTTATCTCTTCGTGCCCATGAGCACACCTGACGAAAAATTCGAGTATTCCGGTGTCTTGGCACATGGGGACACCTCTCTCCCTCGCATAGCGAACATTCTCCAATATCGCCTCCATCACAGTCTTACATATCCCGCTCTCCCTATCTCGGATACCCTTCAGTCTGCCCTCAACATCAGCTGGCAGATCTGTCTCCAGTACTCTTATTGCCTCCACTAGATCCTCGATCCGCATCTCCCATCGGAGGTTTCATAAGTAGAAAGTATTAGATAAAGAATCCTGTAGGATGTTGCAAATGTCTACATATGATTTGCTGAGAAAGTTCGCTCCGGACGCCTCCCAGATAGTCCGGTATGTTTACTTCAAGAGTTTGGCGAGGGCTGAGCAGGAGCTGAGCCCCATAAAGAACAAACTCCTCCCGCTAGGAGAGATCGGTCGGGGCTTCTTCGATGCCATGAGGGGAGTATACGTAGCCGCAAAGGAGAAGGACAAGACCTCATTCTTCATGAAGCTTTACCGCCACGGTGACCCCAAAGAGATCCTAAAAATGGCTGAGAAATTCAAGAACGAGGCATTCAGATCAACCGCCGACGACTATGAGCGTGGTTTCCTAATGTGCTGGGAGATAATGCTCAGGACTCTCTCATCCCTAAAGGAGGAGTATCCTGACTACCCACTTAAGGACGAGCAGCCACAAGCCCCAGAGGCTAAGAGTGAGGAGATGTTCGAGGTTGCCCCGAGGAAGAAAGCCAAGGAAAAGAGCAAGAACAAGAACAAAAACAAGGAGTAAAACAACAATAGGCTAAATCTAGAACACGGAGAAAAACAACAGTATTGATTAAATCAAGAACGGATCGAAACAGAGGCGAATAAAATAGGATCAAAACAAGTTTGCGTTTAGGTCATTCACGTGATGTTGAAGAAGAGCACCCAGATCACATACCAAATGAGGAAATATGAGAATATCCCCGTCATGTAGAACTTCTTCGTGTCCTTTACAGACTCAGAGATGCTCTTTATCCCATACCTGAACAGCAGATAGGTCAAAATAAAAACGCCTATGCCTATAGCGAGACCCAAAACGCCCACAACATTCAACAATCCGCATATTAGCCCTGCCACGAACGCAAATGCCACCCTTATATAGTACATTTTTCTGTAAATTGGTTGCGGTGCGGCCGTTGGTCTCTCTGAAACTTTCCCTGACATCTATCGACCTCCTCGCTATCTTAAGAGAACTGAAGTCCATTCTTATAAGCACTCGCATCGAGAACGTTTACAACCTGGATGACTGGGGCTTTTTATTCCGCATTCACACCTCTGGCGGCAACCTCGACCTACTGTTGGAGCCTGGCAAACGCCTGAACATCACCACCTTCAAATATCCGCTTCCAGCGAGCCCCTCCTCACATGCGATGAACATGAGGCGCCTAATCTCAAACGCCATCATAAAGTCAATTGAACAAGTGGATCTGGATAGGATAGCCCGCTTTACTTTGGAGAGATCAGGAAGGCTCTTGAATGTCTATTTCGAACTTCTGGGCGAGGGCAACATAATAATCACAGACGAGTCTGGAAAGATCCTTTACGCGCTCCACCAGAAGACGATGCGCGACAGGACTATCAGAACCGGAGCAATATATCAACCTCCTCCCGTAAGGGGCGCGAGCGTCTATAGCGAACCAAAGATCGACGAGATCCGCTCGCAGAAGGTCAGCATTATCCGATCCCTGACTAGGCACTACAACCTACCTCCCGAGTTCGTGGAGGAATCCTTGGCAAGGTCTTCTATAGATCCAAACCTCCCCTCTTCTGAAGTCTCCGAGGCGCTCTTGAAGACATTTCTGAAGAGCGCTAGATCCGCCATCGAGGAGATCACGTCTTCCCCCCTAAAGCCCCACATCATCGTAAAAGACCAGAAGAGGCTCTCGGTTCAGCCCATTGAATTCGTATCCCTCTCCTACGAGAGGATTCCCTTTGATTCCTTCAACGCCGCCGTTGATGAGTACTTCGCAACACTAGTCAGTGCCAGAGAGGGCGAGAGGCGGAGACTCCCCAAAGAGGAAGAGATCGAAGCCCTCGAGGGCGTGTTGAACAGGCAGAAGGCATCCTTGAAGGAATTGGAGGAGAGGAGGCAAAGGGACCGCGAGATAGGGGAATTGATCATTTCAAACTTAGCTGACATACAGGATCTTATAGACCATGTGGTAGAGATGCGCAGGAAGGGTGCCGAATGGGAGGAGATAGTGCGCACCTCCCCAATGAAGATACTGAAGATCGATAGGTCAAAAGGTCTATTGACAGCACTCGTAAATGACAAAGAAGTCCTAATAGACTTCAAGTGCTCAGCCACCGAAAACGCCAACAGATACTTCTCTGGCTCGAAGGATGCCTCGAGGAAGCTTCAAGGTCTGACCGAAGCCATACGGGAGACCGAGAAGAAGATCAATGAACTTAGGCAAGGTCTCTTGGAAGTCGCCCAGCCAATGGTCCTTAAGTCAATGAAGAAGGAGTGGTATGAGCGATTCAGGTGGACGTTCTCATCGCAGGGCTTTCTCATAATCGGGGGCAAAGACGCATCTCAGAACGAGATCCTCGTCAAGAAATATATGGAGAACAAGGACATATTTGCTCACTCGGACGCGCCTGGCGGCTCCGTGGTGATAGTGAAATCGAGGGGCGAAGAGATCCCCAACGATACTAAGGAGGAGGCGGTCGCCTTCGCAGTTGTTTACTCGAGGGCTTGGAGGGCTGGTCTTGGCGCTGCGGACGGCTACTGGGTAAGAGCAGATCAAGTCACAAAGACTCCCCCAGCAGGGGAGTACTTGGGCAAGGGCGCCTTCATGATTTACGGCGAGAGGAACTATGTGCGCAACATTCCCCTTGTCATCTTCTTGGGTGTCCAGATCGCAGACGGCGCCTTCAAGGTCATTGTTGGGAATGAGAGTTTCGTTAAGAAGACCTGTGTATCTTATGTCAAGCTAGTCCCGGGGGAGCCCTCGGGATCTGCGCTCATAAAGAAGATAAAATCACTACTCGTCCAAAGGGCGGATCAATCCCTGTCGCAGCTGATAAGCGCCATACCTGAGGGCGAGATAGCCGCCCAACTCCCGCCCGGAGGGTCCTTGCCCACATAACTTTGCCCAGAGCAACCCACATATATATCCTCAGAAGATAATAATATGGGGCTTTGGATGGTCCGCATCAGGGCTCGAGTGCTTGTTGGAGATATCATGACAAAAAGCCTCATAACCCTGCCAGACACCTCAACTGCAAGGGAAGTCGCTATTGCCATGAGCGGGAAAGACATCGGCTCGGTTATCATAACCCGCGATAGCCATCCCGTAGGCATAATCACAGAACGTGATCTGGTGGAGAGAGTGATTGCAAGGGGTCTGAACCCAGACACAACCCTTGCTAGAAATATAATGTCGTCTCCCCTCTCGGTGATAGACCCAAAGGCAGAGATAATGGAAGCCGCCAGGAAGATGGCTAAACTGAAGATCCGAAGGCTTGTGGTCGTTAATAGGGGCGAGATGGTAGGGATAATCACCTCTAGGGACATACTCTCCACGGCACCAGAGCTTGTGGAGGTCTTGGCAGAGGCAAGGCGCAACAACCTCCTCCCTTCAAGGGAGAGCGAGGTAATGGCTGGATACTGCGACAACTGCGAGGAGTGGTCTGACTCGCTTAAGGAGGTAAACGGTCAATTTCTATGCGAGGAGTGCCGCTTGGAGCTCGGCGCATAGCCTTAAATGCCTCCTATATATGATCCTGTAAAGCTCCAAATTTGTGAAATCGAGAAGTGATGTTAAGAGTGATGTTGAGAGGATAGGTGGTTTACTTGAGAGTTGGAGATTTGATGAATTCCCCAGTTGTTGTTATAAATGGTACTGACACCTTGGCATATGCCAGGAATCTGATGCTAAGAGAGGGTGTGAGTCGCTTAGTTGTGGTGAAGGGCACCCGCCCGATAGGGACAATCACCAGGAGGGATATTGTCAGAAGCCTGAGGAACTACAAGATGCGACAGAGGGACTTCGATTCCATACTCGTAAGTGAGGTAATGCGCACCCCGGTCACCACCATAGATGAGGGCGCCCCCATCGCCGAGGCGGCTAGGAGAATGGTCTCTGCCAACATAAAGGGCCTACCTGTGGTGAACCAAGTCGGAGACCTATTGGGCATAATCACCAAGACAGACCTCACAAGGTACTTCGCCGAGACCATGAAGGGAAAGTACTCAGTGGGCGATCTTTGCCAGAGGCAACCCCTCCCAATAATAAACAGGCACCACACTGTTTACAGGGTTATGGATGTCATGGAGGAGTTCGGCATCGACAGGGTAATCGTTGTCGAAGAAGGTCGCCCAGTAGGCATTATCACCGAGACTGATTTGTCTTTCATACGTCCGCCAAAGGCTAGTAGCTCCTTCCTGAAAGGTGCTAGGGCTGAGTCCGAGGAGGTCTCTTCCACCAGACTCTACCTGATACCGGTCGCCGAGGACATCATGACGCCTGATCCTTTTACAGTTAGACTCTCTGAAGATGCAAGTAGCGCCGCGGAGATGCTTATAGATAAAGGAATAGGCGGAATGCCTGTCGTTAACGACAAAAATCTTCTAGTTGGGCTGATAACCAAGTTCGACTTCGTAAAAGCCCTTACTAAGGAGGCATGAACTTGAAATTATTGGATATCTTATTAAAGGACGTCCCAACCCTCAACAAGAACCGCCCCCTTCTGGATGCCATAGAGATCTTGGACAAGGAGAATATTGATTGCATATGTGTCAACGACGACGGCAAGCCCGTGGGGGTACTCTCATACAGAGATATGCTTAGCAAGATCGGCACACAGAGGCTTAGGGCGGTTGCGCCCGAATCTCTCTACATATCGGGCTTTATGAGACCATTCCCCGTGGCCCTCTCCAACGACTCATCCGTGAGGAGGGCAGCAAAACTTATGCTCGAGCTCTCTGCCCCCTCTCTCCCAGTTTTCTACGGAGACACGTTCCTCGGACTTGTTTACAAGAGGGAAATGCTTCGCTTCGTAAAGGACTCAACCTTGACAGTGACATCAATCGTGCGTAGACGTGTTCCGATTGTAAAGTCTCACGACAGGGTGATCCACGCCAGGAAGCTTTTACTCGATCAGAACCTATCTATGATCCCCGTGGTGAACGAGGATGGACGACCGGTGGGAATAATAACTGAGAGGGAGGTTCTCAAAGCCCTTATAGAGTTTCACAAATACGTGCCAGAAAAGTATCAGAGGGCAAGAATCAGGCAGCTGACCATATCCTCTTCGATGGTCGCCAACGTCCCACTGCTGGAGGAGGGGGTTTCCTTAGGCGAAGTCTCAGAGAAGATTCTGAATGAAAACCTCCCTGGCGTCATATTCTCCGAACCGTCTCAGCCTAAGATCATGGGGATCCTGACTCCTGATGAGGTATTGGACTACATAGTTCGAAGTTTCCCGGAGGAGCAGTAGCCGTTTGCGTTTCGCAGTGGACGCGATGCTCGGAAAGTTGGCAAGGTGGTTGAGACTTTTAGGCTACGACACGGTTTACGATCAGTCCCACGATGATGAGGCTCTCCTTACAATCTCCAAAAGAGAGAACCGAATACTCGTCACTCGTGACGGCGAGCTCTTTAAGAGAGCCTCTAAGGAAGGCGTCCGATCATTACTCATCCACTCCACAGATATTACAGGTGCCCTCATGGAGATCTCGCCATTCATAAAGGATTCCTTCCTAGACTCGGTCGGCACTAGATGCACCGTATGTAATGCCTCCCTCATCGAAGTGGACCGGTCAAAAATACCCTCCGAAGATATACCAAACATAAGCCCACTCTGGTCCTGCCCCAACTGTGGAAAGGTTTATTGGCATGGTAGCCATTGGAAGGGCATAGAAGAGCGCATCAAAAACATCAAAAATATCAAAAACATCAAAAAAATCAAAAATATCGAGAATGTTAGGAAACCAAAAAGGTGATCCAATTGTTGAGTTTGGAGGAGGGCATTTTTCTAGTAAGGCTTGCAAGATCCACTGTTACCGATTACCTCAAGAACTCCGTGAAGCCTCCCCCTCCTTCCCCTCCCAGCCAGAGACTATCCGAAAAGTCGGGCGCCTTCGTAACAATTGAAAAGCTGATAGGTAAAGAGAGGGTTCTCAGAGGTTGCATAGGATACCCCCTACCCCACCTCCCCCTCATAGAGGCTGTCATGGAATCGGCTATAAGCGCCGCCCTCGAGGACCCGCGATTCCCTCCACTCAAAATAGGCGAATTGAGAGAGGTGGTCTTCGAGGTCAGTGTCCTCACACCTCCGGCACTGCTTAAGGTAAACGACCCGAAAGAATACCCCCAAAAGATCAAGGTGGGGCGAGACGGGCTAGTTGTGGAGATGGGCTTCTATAAGGGACTCCTGCTACCTCAGGTCCCTGTCGAGTACGGTTGGGACGAGGAGACCTTTCTATCCGAGTGCTGCATGAAGGCAGGTCTCCCTCCGGACAGCTGGCTCTCAAGGGATGTAAAGATCTACACATTCTCAGCAGAGGTCTTTACCGAATTGTCCCCAGGAGGCGAGGTAGTCCGGAAGGAGCTCCTGTGATTTTTTGATTTAATGGGCTGGGTCTCTCCATGAGGATTTACTTCGCCCCGTGTGGAATAGCCCTTGGGCATGCTGGCAGGTGCATCCCTGTAGCTAGGCATTTCAAAAGCCGGGGCCACGAGGTCTTCTTTTCAACTTATGGAGAGGCTACCGAGTTCGTTAGGAAAGCCGGCTTCCCGGTGGAAAGCGTCCCCCCGCTCAAGTTCTACGAGAAGGAGGACGGGACCTTCGACTTCCGCAGGACGCTCTCGGCGGGACCTAGGAGCCTCTTGGTCTTCTCGCAGCAGGTGGGTGCAGAGCTCAACCTCATAGAGCACTTCAAGCCTGACCTAGTTATCTCCGACAGCCGATTATCAACGGTCCTGGCTGCGAGGATGAGGCGCATTATTCCGGTGCTAATACTCCACCAGCTGAGGATCATGATCCCCCACTCCCGGCCCATAAAGCGGAGAATAAAGCAGGTGATAAAGGGATACACCGAGAGACTGGGTCTGGAGATCTTGGGCAGCCTATGGAAGTTGAGCAAGGTTATAATAGTCCCAGACTTCCCGCCACCCTTCACAATCGCCAAGGCGAACATAGTCCCCTCATACCAATATATAAAGAAGCTGAAACTCGTCGGTCCAATAATACCAAAATACCCTAATGAGCTCCCTCCCAGCGATGAGATCAAGAGGCGTTTAGGGCTGGATGACCGTCCCCTAATCTTCGCCGCCATGAGCGGAACCCTCGCAGAGAAGAAGTACATCTCTGACCTATTGATCAAGATCTTCAGCGAGTTTCCTGACTCTTACAATGTGATTGTCAGCAGGGGTTACTCAGAGGGATCTTTCCCCGGGGCAAAACCCCCCGAAAATCCCAAGAGGCTAAAGGTATACGACTGGGTCGACGACAGGTATCTATACCTAAAGGCATGCGACCTCCTAATAACGAGGGGCGGCCACAACACTGCCTCGGAGGCAATATACTACGGCAAGCCAATGCTGATAATTCCCACGCCTGCACACTCTGAGCACCAGGGAATAGCCGAGTCCTTGACCAGAATGGGCATGGCTATCTCTCTGCAGCAGCACTCGCTCTCGAAGGAGGCTTTACTCGATGCGGTCAGAGAGACGCTCGAATCCTCAATAATCTCAATCAGGATAGAAGAGGCTAGCAGATACGCCTCCCAGTTTAATGCGGTAGAATCAATTTACAAGGTAGTATGCGACCTGCTTTCAAAAGGTTATGATTGATCTTTCATAATATCATTGATTTTATATCATAATGTCGCCGTGAGTATTTTCTGAATTTACCAGAATGTTTATATTTTTCAGGTTTTTAATTTTATTCAGGTATTTGGTTTGAGCCAGGCTATTATAACCAAGTTGGGTAAAAAAGGTGCAATTTATATACCAAAGCAAATATCGGAGCGCCTAGGACTTAGGGAGGGTGACAAAGTCTTGATGAAAGTTGACGATAACAAGCTAATTTTTGAGTTCATTCAAGATCCGCTCTCGCTAGCCCTGAAGATAAAGAAGTGGTCCAGAACCACAGTAGAAGAATTTGAAAAAGAGTCGGAAGCAGATCAAAATGCCCTCTCAGGTAATTGAAGTATTGCTGGACTCGACTTATGTACTCCCTAGTTTTGGAATAGGTCTAGAAGGGTTATCTGATGATGATCTTTTCAAGCTTAGAGAGGCGAAATTAAAAGGAAGGATCCGATTCTACTGCCTCTCTGTCATATGGGTGGAGATTATCGGCAAAGTTTGCAAGGAAAAAGAAAAGTCAGGGGAAAATGTTGGGAAGATAATTAATTTGGCTATAAGATCACTAATGGAATCTGGCTTTTATGAATGGCTGACTCCCTCGCCTGAAGCTATCAGGCTGGCTTTTGAATTGAGAATGTTGGGGCATAGAGACAACATCGACAACCTCTTATATGCAACATCATTAGACAAAAGATTCTTCTTGCTAACAATGGATGTTGATCTTGAGCGTTTCTTAGAGAGGAACAACTTCAAAACGGATAATCTAATAGACCACAAAGAACTCTTGAAGAAAATAAAGTGACCTTAGGCATTTTTAGGAAATTTGTGAAATATTACACTTTTAAAAGACAAAAGAGCAGGTATGTTCTGTTTATATGTATCTTTATTGATGAACATTTCTGTATCCTGAAAAATCTTTTTTATGACCTCCAACACACTACTTGCTAGGTTGAAAGTCATCCTTTGCATAACTCCAGATGAAATCTATTATTGTATAGCTCTAATTCTTTGCTCAACACATTAGGTCTTTCTTTATCTCTTCTTTCAGCTACAATAAGATATCATCGGCATCTAGTGGATCTGAAGATATAAACCGTAATTTTTATGTTTTCCAGAATTTAGTATTTTCCAAACATTTGATTTCAGACGTTTTCAGTGGGTTAGTAAAAATCGTTATTTCTATATCGGGCAATTATTCTTACAATTGGGCTTGAGATGCATTAATTAATGAATATTGAGAATAACAAAATATTCAGAATTTGTTTATTATTCTCTTTCAATAATAAAGTTGGAGAAAAGGACTGAATCACTATAGCAGAAA
>JAOAJN010000006.1 GCA_026414165.1 Candidatus Methanomethylicaceae archaeon | reverse complement strand
AACTCAAACAATCCAACCGCAATAGGTAGATACTAAAATTGCTAGTACAAATACCAGAAATGTAAATAATCCTGCAACAGCTCCTCTATTTTCAAAACCCGCCCCATCTATTATCAGAGTCAGCATGCATGGTATATAAAGCCCTAATAAAATTGGTCCAACAGCCAGTAACAATGTAACCTTAATTACCTCATTCGCGGGGATGATAAACAAAGATGCAAAATCAACCCAACAAATCAAATGCCAAACTTCCCTTTCCACCAAGAGGGATAAGGCAGTCGCCTATCAGTAGCGATTTTGAAACTCCGTACTGACCGACCATTGTCTTGTACATTTTCTTCGTTCTGAAGTATGACGCGTCAATAATATCCTAATAAATATCAAGTCCACCACTAGTCAATATCAACGCCTTTGCTGCTGGGTGGACTTTCGAGGGATCTCCACCAACAGATTTACAGGCAAATATCATCAAGGCAGGTCTGAAATAGTCCTTCCACTTCCTTGAATACTCTTTTAATATCTTCAAGGCAGTCTTGGAACCTATTTTATTTGATAACAAGTCCCCAAAAGCCTCTTTTACTAAGGGCTCTCCAACTTCTTTTATGATTATGTGGTAATCAAAGTGCTCGCGTCTTATTATTTCGCTGTCTACTGATTTTGACTTTACGGATTAATTTAGGGTTCTGCATCTTTCCAAATAACTAAATACAAAATAGATGACCGTAAAAAGCCCTAAGTAAACCGTAACGATATATACTATTTCGTTTATCAAAGAGGCTCCTAGAATGATCTCTGATGAAAGTGCACTCCAATAGTAGTTAAAGAACCAATGCAAAAGAATGGCACTGTCAAATCCATATCTGACTGAAAAGTACCCTATCACAAGTCCTGCAATGAATGTTGATGGAACCTTCCCCCAACCCCACGACCCAAACAAAATGTGCGCATAAGAAAACATGATTGAAGATGCTACGATAAGTAACGTCTTTAAAACTGTAAGCGTATGGTCAGCACCACTCCCTATCCTGCGTCTGTATGACTCGGGCTTGAGCACCGCAGCCAAAGTCATAAAGATCTTGACTCTTCTTGGCATGCCTCTTATTGAGTTTCTTGTCTTGAAAAGCAGGTAGATTGCTATGGGTACAAGTATCGGCACAAGTCTGAATCCGATCTCCTCTGAGATCACCGCGTAAGATAGAGTGAAGATCTCTGAGAAAGGATCGGAAAAGGACGGTCCTCCTACACCTGCTCCCGCCCTCTCTCCCAAAACGTTCAGCGCAGTGGTTATCAAAAGCATCGCAGAGGAGGCCCCGGGCATTAGGATCAAGAAGTTTCTTCGAACTTCATTTAGATCTCCCCTAACAAACAAATCTTTTATTACTGCACAGAACTTATTATTTGAAAAGAATGCCGACCAAAAAGACAAAGCGAAGATGATATTAAGCACGATGAATAGTTGCCATGCCCTCGTCTCTATTTGAAAGCTCGCGGTCCAGAAGTATAGCACGTTTATCCTAATTGTCTTGTAACTCTGATAAGCAAAGGAGACCCCCTCGGGAGAGAAAAACATGAAAAGCGCTAAAACAAATGCCAAAACATATGTGCTGATTGCCACTAACGCCAAAATTCCATAGAACGAAGCAAGCACTCTATTGTAATTTAGCCAATTATTTTCAGAATTTGCCATATTTTGTTCTGAATGGGACATTACAGAAATCATACACCTTAAAAGTGTATCCTACCGACAATGACTCTATTTTTGGCAACATCTGTCATAAATTCCACGCCTCTAAGCCTGGGGAGCTTCAGCAAGAGATCCCGTTCCGTCACGATTCCCACTGGATTTCCAGCAGAGACCACAATAAGCGATCCGACGTTATTTGCATTCATTATCTTAACGGCGTCGCTTAGGTCCGCATCAGGACTAACTATTTTTGGGTTTAATGTCGCAATCTTGGACACATTGGTGTTAAGAATATACTCAGACAGCCCCATGTTTATTGCGTCTTCCACGTAACTACTCGCCAAAAACCTCATAATATCCTTGACAGTCACTATTCCCCAGAGTTTTCCTTCACTCATTATTGGGATTCGCCTTATGTCCTTGCTTATCATGACCCTTGAGATGTCGAGTAGCGTAGCTTTCGTATCAAGCGTAATAAGGGGCTTGGACATCACCTCAAAGACTTTTACAAACATCTGGTTGTCTTCAAACAGCTTGAAGAGGTGCCTTTCAGAAAGAGATCCCCAGATCTTGGACTGTTCATCTAACAGAGGGATCATCCCTATATCTTTCTTTGCCATAATGGACATGACCTCTGGGAGCGAGTCTGTTGTCCGAGCCACTATGGGGCTTTTGTTGACTATGGGTTCTATGGGTGAGTGGAGGGCTTTGTATACGTCTCCCTGGTACAAGTCCTTGAGGATTCTAAATTTCTCCCCGCCGCCAAGATAGTTAAGTATGTCTTTAGCCGAGACGAGGCCGTCCAATCTATGTCCGTCGTCCGACACTATTGCATGTCTTACGCTCTTCTCATGCATCATCTTTACTGCGTCTATGATCTTTGTACTGGATGGGAAAACAACAGCTGGTGGGTGCCGGGCTATGGACTTTACCGAAAATGAAGCCATTCGAATCACTGTTTATCTCTTTTAATTTAGTTAAAGTTAAAGTTGACGGTGATTAATACTAAATTGATAAATATGTTTCTTTTACTTTACGACATTGAAGGCAAGAAAGACCCGCACGGGATACGGATAAGGTTGGTACGCGCCCTAAGAGGTGTTGGCGCTTTCCAAATCCAGAGATCTTCATGGATTGTGGAGCATTTTGACGATCGCCTGAGAAAGATCTTGGACGAGCTAAGGTGTGCTGGCGGCTCTGTCAAGATCATGGAGTGGCTGCCTCGGACTATTAATGATGCCTTAGGTTATAATCTGTCTAAAAAGATCGTGTTGGCACCACTTTCAGCCGAACCAGTTTATGAGGGATGGCACGAGAAAATAAAGTCTGCCCTGGAAAGTTTGGGTTTCAAGGTCATGATCGTCCCAGTCGGGGAAAGCGCTGCAAAAGCTCTGTCCAAAGAGAGAAAACAAAAATATGAAAAGAGCCTCAGTCGCCTTCTTGACGAGATCTCGCTGATGGACATCGACGGCTTAGTGATATTGAACTCTGGCAGAAGTACGCAGAGCGGGATACTATATGTGGCTCAAATGGTTTCCAAAACAAAACTGCTTAAAAACATTCCATCTCTACCTCTAGTTCAAGTAGAGAGGTCTGGAAAGCACGATGGCGCGATAATACTCTGGAATGATTCCTTTGCAGAGCTTTTGGAAGCGATTAAAAAAGCCACGGGTCTCGATATAATACGTCCAAGTTTGGAAGTTAAGAAGGTCAGCAAGGAAGGCAACAGAGAGATCAGACAAATACAATATGCAGAGGTTGGCGACAAAATAATTATTAATGGACAACAAGTGGGCGTATGCCTATCAAACAATGTCTACCTCATTGCGGAGAATGGAAGGCTTGCTGGCATAATAGGAGGCAAGATGTATAAGAGGGCAAAGAGCATCATTTTTGAATCGCTCGCCGAGGTTATAGTTAAGACAACGCCGTCAAGATTTTGATCAAACACTAAGAAATTATGTACCTCGATCTTTCTACACTCAGAGCGCCGATATCGCCTCCTTTTTTCCAACCTCCAAGCGCCATATGGTTTTCCTTGAAACTCTCGCAACCATTCCTGCATTATCATAAGAGATTTTCAACTCCACAAGACGGAGTGCCTCGAGCTCTGCCAGATCCAAATTCACTGGCATGCCTAACTCATTTATGCATGATATCAAAAATTCTGCTGAGGTAAGGTTGCATATCTGCACTGGTTTAGTAGTTATAACAACGAGCCCCCTTCGAAATCTATAAAAAACTTCTTGATGTGCTGACTTCCTATATTTGAAAGGCTTAAGATCCTTGCGGAGGGCTCGTCTGATAATTATAAAAAACGAGGATATAGTTTATGTCCTTGCCCCCTCTATCCCTTTGTCTCTATCCTATCTGTTAGTTTTCACTATTTGCTCTCATTATCATCATTAATCCAAAGTTTTCTAACTCTTTGCTTCAATCTCCCAACGGAGACTTCCTGTAAAAGTAGTCGCACACATGAGGACTGAAGCAAGATCTGAAAGGCTCAGGAGACAGATGCAATAACTTCAATTTACCGGCATTTCCCAAAAATGGAGAAAATGATTTAATTTAGTGAGATATCAAAATATGAAAAGCTTGCTTATTTTGTCTACGGTTTTTATTCCCGTCCCAGTCATAGGAATCAAAACATTTTCATTTTTAAGGTCCTTGCCCCTCTTAAATGCTGCATATGCAGTTGCGGATGTAGGCTCCACAATTATGCCCTTTTTATAGAGATCCTTAAGAGCCCCTATAATCTCGTCGTCATTTACTGTAAGAACCTCCCCAGAGGTTTTTCTTATCGCGTTCAAGATCTCCTCTTTTCTTGGGGGGGCGTCTATCCTGAGACCGTCAGCGAGCGCGCTTCCCCTAATTGCCCTTATTGGTCCATACATCGCCTCGTATAGCGGCGCACAGCTTTCTCCTTGAACAGCATAAAATTTCGGAATCTTGTCAAGGAAACCTAACTCATTCAACTCGAGGAAACCTTTAAAGAGTCCCAAAAAGAGAGTTCCGCTGGCAACAGGTATCATAACAGCATCAGGGATGCATTTACTTTCAAACAACTCAAACGCTACGGTCTTCATCCCTTCAATATAAAAAGGATCCCACGTATGCCCTATATACAGTTCGTTTTCTTTTAATTCGCCTACTGCCCGTGCAGACGCATCTTTCCTACTCTCACACTCCACGACATCTGCACCACACGCACGAATCATAACACGCTTTGCCAAAGGAGCATCCTTAGGGACATAGATCCTGGCTCTGATGCTCGCCCTAGCTGCATAAGCCGCTGCTGCGATGCCAGCATTTCCCGAGGAATCCTCAACAATACTTCTGACACCGATACATTTTGCCCTACTCACACTCACCGCCGCCCCTCTGTCTTTAAATGACCCCGTGGGCGAAAAATACTCCAGCTTCAACTTCGCCCCTTCATCTTTCATCTCAACAACCGGAGTATTGCCTTCCCCCAATGAGACTGATTCTTCGGAGAATGGAATTAGCCTCTTATACCTCCAGATCCCTCTTTCATTTTTCTCTACCAGTTGATCGAACTGGTCGCATCTTGGAAGTTCTGTAACCAGGTTAAGCGGTCTATTGCAGGATACACATCTCCAGTGATTTGTTTTGAGGGAATAATTTTTACCACACACTTTGCACAAAAGTCTGAAACTCATAGGACATTCTCCAAAAGCTATTTCTTGGTATTTGATAAAAGAATTCTACTTATTTTCTTTACTAATTTTCTGGCTAATTTTCTTGAAACCATTATACCAGAAAAATTAGGGGCCTCTAATATACCAATTGGGCCCCTCTAATATTCTGGCCATTAATGTGGCGACGGCAACGTCCCCGGTTGCATTTATCATAGTTCTGAGCATATCCAGAATAGGATCTATTGCCACAATGAGTGCTATTCCCTCAAGCGGTAGTCCTGCAGCGGCCACTGTCATTGCGAGCATCAATAGACCTCCACCTGGTATCGCAGCAGTACCAACTGCAGCCAGAGTGCCCACAATGATGATTGTCCCGTAAAGTGTGGGATCCAATGTTATCCCAAATGCCTGTGCTATGAATACTGCACAGAGGACTTGGTACATCGCCGTCCCGTCCATATGGCAAGTCGCTCCCACTGGCAAAACCAAATTTGTTACATAATCTGGTATTCCGCTTCTCTGTGCTGCCCTTATATTTACAGGGAGCGTCACGGCACTACTTCTAGTCGTAAAGGCTACAAGAGCAGGCTCGATTATATTTCTCCAATACACTATAGGATTGAGTCTGCTCAGGGCAACCACAATTGTGTAAGCTACAAAGAAGAATGCTAAGCTAACCGCGTAGTCAAGTGTTATCAGTTTCCCATAAGCTACTAATATCGAAGTCCCATACGTGCCCATAAGCCAAGCCGCATAGCCGAAGACACCAATCGGTGCGACCCACATAACTATTACAACAACCTTCAGAATAACATCCGAGAGATAACGAAGCCCCCTCGCGACAGGCTCCCCTTTCTCTCCGGCCAGACTCACGGCAAGGCCGAGTATGATGGAGAAGAATATGGCCTTTAGTAGACCTCCAACAGAGAAGATATCCACAAAGTCATAAGGTATCACTCCCAGTATGAGATCCACTACAGAGGGGGGCGTCGGTGGTGTGTATCCGGCAGGAGGTTTTAGACCAACATCAACTCCTGGACCGAAAGCAAGTGCGGCCGGTAGCATTACTGAAGCCCCGAGTGCAGATAAAAGTATGAAGAGCACGAACATTCCAATAACGAGTTTGCCAAGTCGGCGAAGGTCTGCAATCTGCGCAACGGCTGCCGCTATGGTTATTATCACTAGCGGAGTCACTATCATGCGCATCAATCTTATGAACAGGTCGCCCAGCGGCTTTAGAACTGCTGCAGACTTACCGGCGGCGACTCCGACCCCCAGGCCGAGGATGAAGCCGACCGTAATGGCCACAATTAATGCATACTTCTTCCAGTCCATAAAGTACTCCCTAAACTTTAATTATATGTTAAAATACTTAAAAATTTTAAGATATGGAACATTATCATTTTTAAAAAAGACACAGTCTAAGGATAGGAGATTGTGCATCTTATAGCCGTACCTTTGTTTGTGAATAGCTGCAGGAAATAGTCCGCGCCTTCCCTATCGAGCTGGTATGATATGGGGATTCTTGTGAGATTGCCCGTGTAAAGTATTATGGGTGGGGCGAATTTCGATGATACCAAAGTTATCCCTGATTGGATCTTGACAAGGCTCGCCCCCTCTAAAATCAAGGGTGGGCCGTTGTTCCGGAGCGTTACACTCACCAATACTGCTGTCCTTCTGTTCACCTCGATCTCCACCACATCGACGTTCTGCTCAAGGGCAATAGAAGACTGCTGCGTCCTAATGTATACATAAGTTGTACCAGTGATTACAATCGCCAGGGCTGTTAGGATTATTACTAGCTTGGGGGTGGAGACCTTCACCGTGATCACCTAGTGAAATGGTACAGTAGGTCCCATTACCTGCATTATTGCCGGTATGAGTGCCACAGTTCCCATTATCGCAAATCCCAGCGATAGCGTGACCAGCCTCCGGATTGCTTCCATTCCTACATTCTCTATCTCAGGCACCTTTTTCATGAAATATCTAATTACGAAGCTCCAAACCACAAGCGAGATGGCAAGTCCATAACATGCAATAACCACGATGAACATTGGCGCATCATGGAATACGAAGCAGTATGGGCATGGAATTGGGCTTTCAGCCGTAAATACCACTCTGCAGCATGGCACAGTCACAGCACTGACGGTAAAGTATAACCCAATATCCACAGCGAGGTCAAGTATAAGGATCGGTACCAATAATAGGAAGAGTCTAGAGAGCGCCTTAATCAAAGGAGCGCCCTTCACTCTCCTGTTGAGAAAGTCGAGGCTTAGCCATATTCCGTATACCAGTAGAACGATCAGCTTAACCCCGTTGTCAATCCAAGAGTATGGCGCTCCTACCTGATTTACACCGAACTGACACATAGCTCCCGGTATTAGAGGGATGAGACTCTCGTTGGTCGCCCAGAATAGTACACTGGCAACTATCCTAGTAATTAGCACGACCCAGACGACTGTGGAGAGGAGGTAATACTCTTTCTCAAGCCCATACTTCTCCTCGAGCGATGCTCTTGATAATCTTTTACCAATCTTGTAGGCTTTTGGAACTGTATATAGCGTGAGCGCCAGCCCAAAGGCGCCCAATATGACCATCACAGCCGTCAGAGGCGTCCATATCATCTTATCATGCCTCTTTTATTGGTTCTGTGGTGGATTGTGGTGCATTTGTCTGTTTTGTTGAGTGTACTACCAGTTTCTTCCAAGCCAATATCCCCATTAAGAGTACCAGCACTCCGATAACCACAATCCCTCCCAAGAAAGCCGCCGATGGGGGTACATACTGGATGCCCATCTGCTTGAGTCCTGGCAGCGATTGAGCCACAGTCAGTACAGGGGTCCCTTCAGGTACTGTGTTTTTGAAGACCGCCAACGGATTGTTGGGGTTCCAGCCATTCTTGAGGAGAAGCGCCGCGGACGTCTCATTGATAGCAATCCTGTTGTTGGCGCAGCTCTTCACTACCTTCGAGCCAAGGAGTATCCTCGCCGTCTCTGGGTTAGCACTCACAACCTCGCCGTTCCTGATTTCTATTACTATCTTAGGCGCTGAAGTTCCATACCAGCTGTCAAGGGCCTCTATATGTATGTTCGGGTGCGCTGCGACAGACCTTAACATACACCCGGGGCAGCAAGTCCATACTCTTTGGTTAGTGTTCAGATCGATTATTTTTATATTGGCATCCATCTCTGATGTTATGATCATACCACAAGCCTCGCATCTCGGCGTCCCATAGTAGTTATAATAGTAATACCCGCCTGTGCCTATTAATAGCAATGCTACTGCTACGAACACTCCTACTATTATATACTTGCCCTTCATTAAATTCACCTGTGTAGGCCTATTGACTAAAAAACATAAACATTATGGAATTGAATTCTTATAATATGGACTTAAGGGTGCATATTTATTAGAACCACTTTAAAAAAATACTGGTTGATAAAATTGAGAGGTATCGCACATCCCTTCAGAGTGCTATTGCTTGTTGCTGTTATATCTATTTTTGGCATCTCTGCAGTTATAGGGGTCTTTCTCTATGCCCATCCATATTTCAATCCCTTCCAAAAGACCCCTCTTCCGCGCGGATGGATCGATGAGAACACTTACGTCTCAAATAACTTCACAATCAGGAACGGAGAGACCTTTAAAGACATCTTTCAATATGCAGGTGCAGGCGGACAGTCTGTAATGATACTTGGGATTCAGCCTTTGAGTGTTGAGAGAAAAGGCAATCTCTTCATAAAATTCAACGGCATTCCTTTGGGTGAGACGTGGATCGAGACCACCCAAGTAGTTAACACTTCAATAGCATCATGCTGTTTTATCACACTGATTCAGGCTGGAGTGGATAATGTTGTGGAGTTGACGTCTTATGGCTATGAAGGTAAATTTAGGTACCTTGTAATAATCCCTACCAAAAAATAGTGAGGGACACATATGAGAAAAATCTATTTGATGCCAATTATGGCAATAATTTTAACATGCACAGTCATGGTCATTTGCGTCACTAATCAGGCATCTTGGCAGAACCGCGAATATTATAATGACCTTAGATATGCTATAGGCCTCCCTAGCATAGCCATCGGGACCAACTACGAGGGTACCCGAAACCCTCTCTTAGAAGTTTTTGTCCGCTCACTTTACGACATACCAGGGGGATATGACTATGTCGTACCTTCAAGTTTCATAGACACACCACTGAAGTTAAAGGAGTATTATGAAAGTGTACCAGGTTTCAACATAACAATAAGGAGGAGCTAAATTGATCAAGAAGCACAAAAATTTACTGCGTTATTCCTTCGATTGTCTCAGTAGATATCGGATGAGAAGCGCAGTCATCATAGTGACTTTCCTTATAGCCACTACGATGGTCTCTGCAGTCCTCTTTACAAAGGAAGGTCTAGAAAAGGAGGCAGAGATCAGTGTCAGGATGGCTCCAGATCTTACCGTACAGTACCTCAAGGCAGGAAGAGTCGCGCCCATTCCCTTAGATTACGCTAACACTATCGCGGAAGTAGAGGGAGTTAAATCGGTAGTCCCCCGAATATGGGGGTATGCTGGAATATCGACCTACACATTCACGGTTATTGGACTCGACACCTCATTAATCCCATATGCAACTTTTGGAAGTATAGAGAGCGGACGCTTTCTCAAACCAGATGATGCGGGAAAGGGAAATATCGTAATTGGGAAACTGATCGCAGGTCTGTTGAATGTAAAGGTCGGAGATGACATAATTTTACTGAGCGAATCTGTGGAGGCCAACAAATTTCATGTAGTGGGCTTATTCTCTGACGCTTCATCCATATACACCGCGGACATGATTGTGATGTCAATACAAGACGCGAGGCAATTTTTCAGGATGCCCGAGGGTTATGTCACGGATTTTGCAGTTTATGTAGAGGATTATGAACAACCTGCAAACGTTGCAACCAAGATGTCGTTCCTGCCGAATGTGAGAATCCTTGATCAGGATCTTCTCCTCCGGGGCTACAAGGCTGCCTACGGCGCGAGGGGTGGCATATTTGTGACTTTGTGGACAATCTTACTGGTAGGGGCTGCACTAGTTGCATTCAGCCAAGCAGTTGTTGTTGGTCATGAATCGAAGTTTGAGGTCGGACTCCTTAAGACTTTTGGCTTCTCTACACTCGACATTATAGAAGTGAGGCTTGTGGAAAGCTTAGTACTTGGCTTCTTTGCAACATCCTTGGGTATGGTTCTTGGGTATATATACGCCGCCTATTTAAATGCACCTGGTTTAGTCGACATTCTGCTTGGGTGGGCATTTCTCCCAAGAGAATTCAGGTTGCCTGTCTTTGTCAGCTGGACCTCAGTATTCTCAATCTATGCAGTGACCGTTATTCCTCTTATGATAACCACCGTCGTACCAGCATGGTTGAATGCGATCACGGATCCTGAGCTTGCAATGAGGAGGGCTGCCGCATGATAGAACTCCGCGGGGTCTCAAAGATTTACAATAAGGGAAAGTTCAATGAGGTTGTGGCAGTTCAGGATGTGAATCTGAAGATCGAAGACGGCAGGATAGTAGTTTTGACGGGTCCAAGCGGCTGTGGAAAGACAACCCTCCTGAGTATTATGGGTCTAATATTGACGCCGACATCTGGTGATATCTTGTATGATGGTGAGCCTGTCTTGGGATACTCTGACTACTGGAAGACGATCTTCAGGAGAGAGAACTTTGGATTCGTATTTCAACATATAAACCTCCTGCCCCAATATACCGCTTTAGAAAATGTCCTACTCCCTCTTTACGCCAGGGATTCTGATCCCTCAGACTTTATGGAGAGAGCAGTCGAGCTACTCTCGAAGCTAGGCGTTATTGAGAGGGCAAATCACCTCGTAGAGCAGCTTTCTGGAGGGGAACAGCAGAGGGTGGCCTTTGTTAGGGCGCTAATAAAGGATCCAAAGTATCTATTTGCTGATGAGCCAACAGTGTTTGTGGATGAGGAGACCTCAAGAATAATATACCGACTCTTACAAGATCTGCGAGACAAAGGAAAGACCATAGTCGTATCGACTCATGATCCCGAGTTGATAAAGATTGCTGATCAAATACACAGGATGGAAAGGGGTAGGTTGCTCCAAACAAAGTAATGTACTCTGACCTAGATTTTTACCGACAAAATGAAAATTACTGAAGTCAATCTATAAGAGGCGAAAGTTTTTATAGTAATATTTTTACTCAAATTAGTAATACCAAAAGTGATTCCTATGCATATTCCGGACGGCTTTCTGAGCCCTTCAGTAATCCTGACGACATACATACTCGTACTAATCTTTTGGGCTATTTCTTTCAGGAAGGTGAGGCGCGAACTTGACGAGAGAATGGTCCCGCTAATGGCTCTACTCACAGCGCTCTTCTTTGCCGCCCAGATGATGAACTATCCCGTGATAGGGGGCACGACCGCGCACCTCCTTGGCGGGCCCTCGCTTGGTATACTGCTTGGCCCTTCAACAGGTCTTACCTCAATGACTATTATATTGGTGCTTCAGTGCCTTCTCTTTGGAGATGGTGGCATAACCGCATTAGGGGCGAACGTTCTCAATATGGGCGTGGCAGGCGTCATCATACCCTACGTTCTGTTTGTCCTAATAGTGCGAGCTACGAAAGGTAAGCAGCTCTTTATAGGCGCATTTATAGGGGGGCTAGTGGGAGACGTTCTAGCAGCAGTCTTGGCAGGACTTGAGTTGGGACTTTCTGTCCCCACTTTTATCTACGGCGTTTCCATAGCGGTTCCCGCTATGGCAATTCACCATTCCATTATAGGAGTGGCAGAAGGGTTTGTGACCGCTGCACTGTTGAGACTTCTAATCACATCAAGACCAGAAGTACTGAGCCTTAGTCCCACATTCAAATCCCTCTCATTAGATTTAAAAATTAGTCACGGCGGAGGTTTAAAAATTGAAAAATCTTGATAAATGGATACTCTGCGGACTGATGAGCGCTCTTGTTTTCGTTTTATTAGGGACTTTCGTTTTTTATGAGTCGAATGAGACACTTGACATGGTGGCAGAGCGTCTAGGAGTTATTGGTGAGAATTTACTTACAGCACCCTTCCCCGAGTATACTTTTCCATGGTTCGACAGCGTTTGGGTCTCTTTAATGTTAGGGATGATCTCCACAATCATAATCTTTACTATAACATACGGCATTGGAAAGCTATTAGCAAAAGTTCGAGAAAAGAGTGAGACTAATTAATGTCTTCAACAATAAAGGACTTGGTTCAAGGACTAGAGGAGATCCTTGAGGTAGAGACGCCGGGTAGCTTAAAAAAGGACATCAGCCCGTTAGCCTTGATCGTAATCGCCTCTTTGATAATCGCATCCGCGCTTATTGCAACTTCCTTTATACAACTTCTAGTTATGGGAGGATTAAACCTGCTGTTAGGGATCTCCCTAAGAATCCGTCCCAAGAGATATTTAATCAAACCCGCAATATTTGCACTCTTAATGCTTCTGATCTCTCTTCCTGCAGCCTTCTTGACGGAGGGTGCTCCTTTGTTCGCGATTAACTTAGGTCCTTTTACCATAGCTCCCTCATCAGAGGGCACATATAGGGTACTTCAATTCGTTTTGAGGGTATGGGTTTGCATTGGGGCGCTAATATTACCAACTTCAATATTGGGAATTGATGGAATCTTAAACATTTTATATCAAACTAGAGCCCCCAAGATAGTCCTCCAGACAATCTCTTTAACCTATAGGTACCTCTTCGTTTCTATCCACGAAGCCCAAAAAATGCTCTTGGCGAGGGAAGCAAGACGTTACAAAAATAAAAAATTCATCAATTCACAGGACCTAAGAGATCTTGGAAAGATACTGGCGGCGCTCTTCATAAGGACCTATGAGCGATCCGAACGCGTCTATCTCGCTATGAAAGCAAGAGGCTTCACAATTGAGAGAAGTAGGTCTTTCAATAAAAGCCCTCTAAAATTGAGCGATCTCCCATTCGTTTTTGCTGTTTTGATCGTCATTTTTTTAGCTCTCACGAATGTCGCATAATGAGGGGTATGCTTGAAAAATATAATAGAAATAAGAAACCTAGAATACACGTACGCCGGTAATATCAAAGCTTTAACGGACATCTCATTTGATGTGTTTGAGGGCGAACGATTAGCTATTCTCGGTCCTAACGGTGCCGGAAAATCGACACTCACACTGCTGATGGCAGGTTTGCTGAGGCCTGTTGAAGGACACGTCAAAGTTTTTGGAAAAGATACGCGCTCTAGGGAATTTGAGAATATTAGGCGAGATATAGGCGTGGTCTTTCAGGACCCTGACGACCAACTATTCAATAATACTGTTTTTGACGATGTTGCCTATGGTCCCAGAAGCCTCGGAATGGATGAGAACGAGGTTAAAAGACATGTAGACGAAGCCCTCAAGATCATGGGCATATCCCACCTCTCAGATCGTTCGCCACACCGCCTTAGCTATGGCGAAAAGAAAAAGGTAGCAATAGCCACTACAATTGTAATGAAACCAAAAATCCTCCTTCTAGACGAACCCACCGCCAACTTAGACCCAAAGTCAAAGAATGAGCTACTAACGCTTTTAAAAGATATTAACCGGGAAGGCACAACTATAGTACTTACTACACATGATGTAGAAATTTTACCCGACTTTATTGAGAGAGCTATCCTGATGATTGGTGGAAGAATTTTGGCCTCTGGCATCACGAGGGAGATGCTTTATGAAGAGCAACTCCTTCGGAAAGTGTCAATGGAGCCTCCTCTGTTGGTTCGGCTCTTTGCAAAGTTAAAATCAAAAGGTCTGATACAAAAAATCCCTTTGACAATAGATGAGGCTGAAAAAATTGTCGAGGAAGCTCTTAAAAAATCGGAAAGAGGGTAATCTGTCGGACCTCACAGATTACCTACTCTGTTCCAGGAAATCTCATGACTTCTTCCAACCCATTTTGGCAACTGAAAGTGCGTCTCATTTATCTAGCTCAAAGGCTCGATGAACTGCCTCCACAGCTTTTTGCATATCTTCCTCAAGCACAGCGAAGGATATGTTTAACTCAGAGGAGCCTTGGGCTATGGTAAGGACGTTGACGCCTGCCTCTGCAACGGCTGAGAATGTCTTCGCTGCAATGCCTTTGGTGCCCCTCATACCCTCGCCGACTATTGCTATCACCGCCACCTTTGAAATTGCATGAATGTCCCTGATCAGATCACCATTTCTAAACTCCACTTTGAGCGCCTTTAATGCCCTCTCCAGATCTACGGTCTTCACAACCATGGAGATATTTGCCTGAGAGGAGCTCTGCGAAATCATAGTTACATTAATGTTGTTTTCCGACAGAGTAGAGAAGACCCTTGCCACAACACTTGGAACGCCGATCATGCCCGCGCCCCCAGTTGTTATAATGCTCAGGTCCTTGATCGCGGTTACCGCCTTGACTTTCTTTGTGCCTTCTCCTTTCTCCCTTATTATCGTTCCTGGGTTGCTTGGATTATATGCATTAGCTATCCTGATGGGTATTCTTCTCTCTTGAACAGGCGTCACGGTTAATGGGTGAAGGACCTTTGCTCCGAAGTATGCCATTTCCATGACTTCAGCATAGGATAGAGTGGGTATGGTCTTTGCTGACGGGACCAACTTAGGGTCGGCTGTCATTATGCCATCCACATCCTTCCAGATCAAGACCTCGTCAGCCTCTAGGGCGGATGCAAGTATGGTCGCAGTGTAATCTGATCCGCCTCTGCCCAAAGTGGTCACTACGCCGTTCTCGTCCTGCCCAATGAACCCGGTGACTACTGGCGTCACTCCTCCCTTCAGTATGGGGAGCAGTCTGTCCTTTACCATGACCTCTGTTATATTCAGAAGAGGCTTTGCGTTGCCATAATTACTGTCTGTTATTATTCCAACCTCTCCTCCCGTAAGGTCTATTGCCTTGATACCCTTGGATACCAGTGCTGCCTTCATTAGGGGCGCAGAAAGCCTCTCACCGAATGAAACTATTAGGTCCTTTGATCTTGGTGTAAGCTCCCTTAGGAGAAACACTCCTGTAAGGCATTGGTTGAGTATGTCAAGGAGGCTCTTTATCTTTGAAACGGTCTCCCCCCTCAAATCACCCTTAGAAAGTTTCTCCGCAGCCTCTAGGTGCCTCTTCTCAAGTTCTGATATCTTTTTCCTAACACGCTCCATGTCTCCGATCCTTGCACCCTCTCCCATCGCCACGAGATCGTCCGTCACGTTTGCCATAGCGGAGACCACAACAACAACTTCATCGCCCTTCCTCACCCTCTCTACCACAAGGTTAGCAGAGTTCTCTATCTGCTCCGCACCGTCCATCAAAGTTCCGCCGAACTTCATGACGACCCTCATATTATCACCAATCTTTAATTTCATATCAAACCTTTTGCTTTTAAGAGTTCGGCTATTAATATGGCGTTCCCTGCAGCCCCTCTGATTGTGTTATGGCTGAGGAGCACATACTTTATTCCATTGTCAAGTGCGGGCTCGCTTCTCACCCGACCTACCACCGTTGCCATACCTCGCGCTCTCTCGGGCGTTCCAGACATTCTGTCTAGTCTTGGCTGCGGTCTGTCTGGCTCATCTCTCACTATTACGGGTCTAACAGGGGCCGATGGCAAAGACAGCCTCTGCGGCTCCCCTCTGAACTCCCTCATGCACTCTTTAACAGCCTCTGGCGTAGTTTCTTCAACAGTCTCTAGGAATACCGCCTCAGTGTGCCCGTCCAAGACGCAGACTCTATGACAACTTGCGCCGACTTTTATGTTGGCAAACTTAAAGCCATCTTTATACTCTCCGAGGATTTTCAATAACTCTAGCGCAACCTTCTCTTCCTCGTTCTTTATGTATGGGATTAGGTTGTCTAAGATCGCCATTGAAGGAACCCCGAAAAATCCAGCACCCGACAGCGCCTGCATGGTCGAAACCAAGACTCTCCGGATGCCGAATTTCTGCTGGATCGGCTTGAGTGACATTGCTAGACCTATGGTCGTACAGTTCGGTCCTGTAACAATAATGCCTCTTCCCTTCTTTCTCTGTTCATCCAATACCGCAAGGTGTTCGCTATTCACTTCAGGTATGAGAAGCGGAACATCTGGATCCATTCGATGCGCGCTCGTATCCGCGACCACTGGAAATCCTGCCTCCACGATCTTCGACTCTACTACCTTGGCAACTTCTGATGGGAGTGCAGAAAAGACGAGTTCGACCCCCTCCTTTTTGAGAGCGTCGGTATCTGCAGGCTGTATCACTATGTCTCTGACACTCTCTGGCATACTACTGTCAAGAACCCACTTCGCTGCCTCTGCGTACCTTTTACCTACTGAGGCGCTGGACGCAGACAACACAGTTATCTCAAACCATGGATGAGACTCTAGCATACTAACGTATCTTTGCCCTACGGATCCTGTGGATCCCAAAATTCCGACTCTGACTTTATCCAAAAATAGAACCCTCCTTTGGCATTTTGCTACTCTCCGGAGTATGCAAATCACTTCCATAAACGCAAATTAAAGGGTTTGGTAGGCGGTCACCAGTCCTTCCTCCGAAAGTAGCAGATTGCTCTAAATATAATTAACATCAAGATTTAACTTTATCGGCTGGAAATTTCCGGAACGCGTTAGGATACATCCTCAATGTGGCATAAGAGCAGAAATCGGCGATAGTAAAGGTCACAATAAAACTTTAAATAATGTTCTGCAATTTTTATTAGTCATTCAAAGGTGCAGGTAATGAAACATATTATAACAAAAAATTCTCCAGGCGAGAGGGTTCTCTTACTTGGCAATGAAGCAGTCGCGAGGGGTGCCATAGAGTCAAATATTGAAATCGCCGCCTCCTACCCTGGCACCCCTGCCTCTGAAATTATCGACACACTCGCCCTCATCGCTGATGAATTCAATATGCATGTAGAATGGTCCACAAACGAGATGGTGGCCTTTGAAGTTGCTATAGGAGGGGCGCTTTGTGGCAAGAGATCAATGGCATCCATGAAACACATCGGTGCAAACTGGATAATGGATCCGCTCATGCATGCCGTCTACCACGGCTTCAACAGTTCTTTAATAATCGTGTCAGCAGACGATCCATCAGGTCACAGCTCAGCAAACGAACAAGACAATCGATACATGGCATTGATGGCTGAGATTCCAGCATTGGAGCCCTCAGGCGTGCAAGAGGCCAAAGACTATGTCAAGATAGCCGCCGAGTTCTCAGAAAAAATTCGCCTCCCCGTCATGATAAGGTTGGTCACCCGAATATGTCATTCGAGAGGTGATGTGATACTTGGAGAGATAGAGCACCATCCCGCTGAGCCAAACTTTCATGACGATTACTATAGAGATTTTGTCCTTGGAGAGGGTATAGTCGGTCCAAAAGTCATACCGCAACTTCACGAGATCCTTCACGAGAAGCTTAAGAGAGTTGAGAATCTAGCCAAAGAGAAGTCGCTCTTCAGGATTGAGAGAGCATCTGATGGTCCCTTTGCTTCTGTCGGTGTTATCTCATCATCAGTGGCGCTGAATTATGTAATGGACTTTCTTAAGTATAATGACCTAAGGGGCAAGATAAACCTTCTAAAACTTGGTATGACCAATCCATTTCCCGAGAGCACAGTCTCCGACTTCATAGAGGGGCTAGAATCGGTAATTGTCGTTGAGGAGGGAGAACCCTTTATAGAACGACAACTTATAGGGGTAGCAAAGGACCATAATCCGCGGCTTAAAATTTTCGGAAAACTCTCAAATCACCTTCCGAGAACAGGCGAACTCAACTTCTCTGCTGTGGGAAAGGCTTTCTCCTTAATCTTAGGAATAAAATACGATACCTCACCTCCCAAGGAAAAGCTGGAGATCTTGGAAAAGTCTTCAAAAATGCTAACTCCAAGGACACTCACTATGTGCTCTGGGTGCCCACACAGGGCGGCCTACTATGCGGCGAGGAAGGCAATAAAGACAGTTTCCAAAGGACGGTACATTGCAATTGGTGACATAGGGTGCTATACATTGGGGATGTATCCTCCGTTGAAATTTATGCAGGATGTTTTTTGTATGGGTGGAAGCATCGGAATAGCAAATGGAATAGCCCAGACTGGTATAAATGATCCAGTTATTGCCACAATCGGCGACTCCACGTTCTACCACGCTGGGGTGCCTGCCCTAATAAACGCAACATTTAACAAAGCAAACATTAAGGTCATGGTTCTCGATAACTATGTGACTGGTATGACCGGATACCAACCTCACCCAGGCAGTGGGCAGACAGCAATGGGCTCACAAACCAAAAAAGTTAATATTGAAGACATATCCCGCGCCTGCGGAATTGATTTCATAAAGATTGTCGATCCTTACGATCAAAAAGGTAGTGTAGCTGTGATGGAGGAGGCTCTGAAATTCCCAGGTCCTGCGGTAGTAATCTTCAGGAGGATATGCGCACAAGAGTACCTTAGAATCGCAAGGAGGAAGAGCGAAAAGATAATCCCCTGCGTGGTCTTGGAGGAGAAGTGCATCGGTTGCAGGACTTGCGTGGCTGCTTTTGGCTGCCCTGCGATGGGCTTCAACACTGTAAAGAAAAAGTCCTACATAAATGCCTTGGACTGTACGGGATGTAAGGTTTGCATAGCAGTCTGCCCGTACGGCGCGATAAAACAATCGGAGTGGTAAAACATGAAAAAATCTGAATTGGAAATCAACATTATAATATCTGGTGTGGGTGGGCAGGGAAATGTCAAGGCGGCTCAAATCCTTGGAGCAGCAGCGATAAAAGCTGGATACAAAGTCAGAATCTCGGATGTTTACGGAATTGCTCAGAGGGGAGGTCCTGTTGTCAGCCATATTAGGATAGGACAAGAGATCTACGGATCTCTTGTTGAGGAGAATAAGGCTGACATCGTTTTGGGTCTCGAACCTATGGAGGCTCTTAGGGCAGTTGCAAAATTCTTGAGGGTCGGTGGACTTGTGATTATGAACACAAGACCGATATATCCAGTCGAGGTCAATATAGGCAAGGCTGTCTACCCTGATGTCGGCGAAATGCTTTCCGCGATAAGTAAGGTTGCTGGGTGGGTGATTACATTAGACGCAACCGAAGTAGCTAAAGATTCGGGACTACCCATAGCCTCTAATATAGTAATGCTGGGGGTGCTGGCTGGCTCTGGGGCACTCCCATTCGAAGCTGAGTTACTGAGGGACGCCATAAAGGAAAACATCCCCCGGTTCTTGGAAGAGAATCTCCGAGCATTTGATGCTGGCTGCTCGATCGGTAACATGAAAATGAAGAATCAAAGTTGAAAAATTCAAATACTAAAACAAAACCCTATATTTTCGCCCGCCCCTCTTTCAGTTTATTGTACACTCAAAAGTATGGTACGACATACCATTATTACCTAAGTTAATTTTTATGATTGAAAGGTTTAAATCCTCCCCAGCCGCCCTCTAAATTAGGAGAAGAAGAGAGTTGGCATTAAGACACGAATTAGAGGATGTTGAGGGTGTTGGGCCTGCCACCGCTGAGAAGCTCAGATCCGTCGGGATAACTTCGGTTGAGGCCCTTGCTGTAACGCCTCCGCGCACCTTAGTTGAGATAGCAGAACTGACAGAAGAAAAAGCTTCGATAATAACCCAAAATGCTAGGGCTTTACTCAACATAAAATTTACGACCGCAAAGGATGTTTTGTCGAAGAGGGCAAACATTGGATTTATAACTACTGGTACAAAATCCTTGGATAATTTGCTTGGCAAAGGTATAGAAACGCAGGCGATTACAGAACTCATAGGCGAGTTCGGGTCTGGGAAAACACAGATCTGTCATGAATTAGCAGTTACAGTCCAATTACCTGTTGAGCGAGGTGGTCTTGGTGGCAGGGCATTATATATAGATACCGAAGGGACATTCAGACCAGAGCGCATTATGAATATTGCCAAGGGGCTCGGCGTAGATCCTGATGAGGCCCTGGGGAATATTATATACGCCAGAGCATACAACTCTGACCATCAAATACTCTTGGTTGACGAAGCCACAAATTTGATACCTGCCAACAACGTCCGCCTCGTCATAGTCGACTCTGTGATTACTCATTTTAGATCAGAATACCCTGGGCGAGAAGCGTTAGCTCCTAGACAGCAGAAGCTGAATAAACATCTGCACCAGTTGCTGAGGATGTCTGATATATTTAACATAGCAGTGGTCGTTACGAACCAGATCCAATCTGCCCCAGATGTTTTCTTTGGCAACCCCAACAAGCCTGCTGGAGGGAATATTCTAGCTCATGGATCCACTTACAGGATATGGTTGAGGAAGTCTAAGGAAAATCGCAGAATAGCCAGAATAATAGATTCGCCGATGCACCCCGAGAGTGAGTGCCTCTTTGCAATAACCTCAGAAGGACTGGTGGACGTCGAAGAGCCGCGCTAATTAAACGTCTTTATTATTTATTATTTTAACTTTATTCGTCCACAATACTCTCTTAAGATTAAAATAAATTAGAATTTTTCGATATATGATATAATTAAGTTAAAAATTAGTCAAGTTGCCCGTTCGTTCGGGGCTTAACGAATTCAACCGCGCAAGTTTCTTACGATCTCTTCGCCCATCTCGTCTGTACTTGCGGTACCTCCCAAATCATAAGTGAGGACTTTTTTCTCCGCGAGGGTCTTTATAACAGCATCTTCGATTATCTTTGCAGCTTGACTCTCGCCTAGCCATTCCAGCATGAGCTTTGATGCCAGTATCATGGAGGTCGGATTCGCAACTCTCTTACCTGCCTTAGAAGGAACAGAACCATGAATAGGCTCAAAAAGTCCGTAGTTGTCTCCAATGTTTGCTCCTGCAGCCATCCCCAGTCCTCCCCCTATTTGTGCCGCCTCATCTGATAGTATATCGCCGAACATGTTTGGCGTTACTATTACATCAAACTCATGTGGTCTTTTGATAAGATGCATAGATGCCGCATCAACATAAAGTTCCTCGAAGTTCACCTCTGGGTATTTCTTGGCAGTCTCTCTACAAATATCGCGGAATAACCCGTCCGTTATTCTCATAACGTTTGCTTTGTGTACTGCCGTGACCTTTTTTCTCCTTCTCATGGCATATTTGAATGCCATCTCTGCTATCCTAGTGCAGCCTTTTTTGGTTATTATCCTGAGCGCGACTGTGTCCTCCCCCACGTAGAACTCGTAGCCTTTGTAAAGATCCTCCGTATTCTCCCTGACAAATAGCATATCTATGTCTGGTCTGAGCGCAGATATGCCAGGATACGACTTCACGGGCCTAAGATTAGCATAAAGATCGAAGAGGATCCTCAGCTTTACGATTACATCTGCAGCACTCTCTCCAACAGGTCCCTTCAGACAAGCGTCAGCCTTCCTTATAGTCTCTATGCTCTCTTCTGGTAGGGCTACGCCCCTCTTCTTGAGACACTCGTCTCCACCTTCCACTTCCAAGAATTCTAGCCTAAAATTGGAAATCTCCTCAAGGGCAGATAGGACCTTAAGTGTTGCCTCGGTCTGCTCAGGCCCTATCCCGTCTCCCCTCATTAACGCTATCTTGTAGGTCTTCATACTTCTCCTCTCCTAGCAAACTTCCTCTTAAGGTTTTGTAGGAGGCCCCCATCCTTCAAGATCTCCAACAGAAAGTCTGGGTAGCGCTCTATGGGTAATTTTTCACCATTTTCCCTTAAAATGTAGCCCTCGTCCAGATGTATGGAAATATGCTCATTTTCTTTGATTATCCCTCTCGCCCCTTTTGAGATAACTGCTGGCAAACCAATATTTATCGAGTTCCTGAAGAATATTCTGGAGAAAGACTCTGCAACAACCGCTCCCACACCTGCATACTTTAGCGCAAGAGGCGCATGCTCCCGGCTGGAACCACATCCAAAGTTCTTTCCAGCTACTATGATGTCGCCCTTCGAGATTTTCTTGTAAAAGTCTTGTACCAGCCCTTCAAGTGCATGTTTAGCCAACTCATTCGGATCTGTAAGGACGAGATATTTGCCTGGAAGTATGACGTCTGTATCTATGTTGTCTCCAAATAACCATACTTTTCCTTTAATAGCACTCATTACTATCAACTCCTTACATATTTTAAAGGATCTGTCAACTTTCCTTCAACCGCTGTGGCCGCTGCGGTCTCGGGAGAGACCAAATACACCTTGGACTTGGGGCTCCCCATCCTTCCGATAAAGTTTCTGTTGGACGTACTCACGCAGACCTCCCCGTCCGCGAGGATGCCCATATGTCCTCCAAGACATGGTCCACAATTGGGGTTACAGACCACGCTCCCTGCCTCTATGAATGTCTTAATGTAGCCTCTTCTCTCTGCCTCAATGTACACACTTGGCGATGCTGGTATAACGATCAACCTCGTTCCTTCTTTGACCTTCCTCCCATGGAGAATTTTAGCAGCCGCCTCCAAGTCCTCAAGTCTGCCGTTTGTGCATGAGCCTATGAAAACCTGATCTACCTCGATCCCTTCCACCTCAGAGACTGGTTTTACATTATCTACAGAATGGGGGAGCGACACCTGCGGGACCAGATCCTCTAGGACAACTTCAATGGTCCTCTGGTACTCTGCATCCTTATCGCTCCTGAGGATCTCACACGAATCGCATTTCGTATACTCGAGCGTCTTAGCGTCAGGATTTACGATCCCCGTCTTTCCGCCCATCTCTATGGCCATGTTACATATGGTCAGTCTACTATCAATACTCAACCTCTCCACACCTTCACCAGTGAATTCGGTTGCACAATAAAGGGCTCCATCCACCCCCATCTTCCCGATAATGTAAAGTATTATGTCTTTAGCCGAGACTCCCTGCTTTAAGGTCCCTTTGAGCTCAAATCTTATGGTTTCTGGAACCCTGAACCAGAGCTCGCCGGTCAAGAATACAGAGGCCATCTCAGTGGAGCCTATGCCAGTTGCAAAAGATCCCAAGGCACCTAACGTGCAAGTATGTGAGTCTGCGCCGACTACCAACATTCCGGGCTTAACATAACTCTCAGCTAGTATTTGGTGGCATACGCCTTGTCTTCCTACATCATGAAAATTTGTGCCGTACTTATTTGCATACTCTCTGAGTTGTTGGTGGAGCGAGGCTGTTACTGTCGAATTTGCAGGAACTTGATGATCTAAGATTATCACAATCTTTCTAGGATCCCATGGTCTGTCATACCCGATCTCCTTTAAAACATTAAGAGTCAAAGGACCGGTTAAATCGTGAACCATTGCAAGGTCGATCTTCCCGACGACATAGTCGCCTGGCTCTACCTTGCTCTTTCCAGAGGCTCTTGCCAAGATCTTTTCTGCAATGGTCATCCCCATCGAAGACCACCAGATTTTAATGTTCTAACATTTTCCCTCTTTTAAAGGGTTCCTCTGTAATAAGATAATCGCCCCGTACGCTATATGCCTTAAATTTAAAAGGTTCTGTTATGAATTTTATATACTAACCAAGTGTTCCTGTCTTTAGAATTACCTGATTGTGTCCTGTCCTTTGGATTGTGAGGGTGATTAAAAATCCCCTTTTTTACTTGCCCCAAAGGGACTTCCACATCGTAAGATTCATATATTTCACTCAAATATATTCAAAAGGGTGTGCTATGTTCAGCGATCCCGTCACCAGAAGTCTTGAGTGGAGTAGAAAAGGCTACATGGGAATGGCTCTCCTCCTAATGATAAACGAACGCTCTATGACTGGGTATGAGATAATGCAGGTTATGCGCGAAATCACAGAGGGGTCTTGGAAGCCAACCCCTGGTGGGGTCTACCCCGTACTTAAAAAACTTGAGAAAGAAGGACTAGTAAAAGGGGAGTGGCTCTCATATAAGGGTAGGAAGAAGAAGGTCTACGCAATAACCGAGAGTGGAAAAAGAGTGCTAGAACGAGTAATCCTAAAGCAGAGCGAGATTGCATTTGGCATCAACAGACTGTTCGAAAACTTCTTGAGAGACGTCTTCGGAATTGAAAACCCTCTCGTCACACCCCCAAGTGTGCTCAAAATTCTGCTGCCCGACTATGAAGCGTTTGATGAACTTGAGGATCTCCAGGAGCGTAAGGAGATGATACTGGAGATCATGAGGTGCCTTCAGAAGCTTTTAGAGGAAACTGATGCTAAGATAAACGAATTAAAGGTATCAAGAACCAGCTCTAAATATTCTAAGTCTACCTTTTAACTAGATTGAGGGCGTACTCTATTATCTTGCCCGGTATGTCGACCTCTGAGACAGACATAGCTCCTTTGAATTCTACAGTACTATTTACTTCATGAATTACGATGCCCTCTTCTTTCTCCATAGCGTCTACGCCAAGCACTCCGCCACCCACGGCCTTCGCGGCTTTTAGTATGATCTCTACATTCTCTTCGCTGAGCTTGCAAGCCTCTGCCCTCCCTCCCCTTGCTATGTTTGTTCTCCAGTCTTCTGGTCCTGAGTATCTGTAAATTGATGCCACTATCTCCTCTCCCACAACGACGGTTCTGATGTCCCTTGGCGGTCTCTTTATCATCTCCTGTATGTAGTATATCTGGTAGAGAGGGTTGCCCATCTCTTCCCTGTGCTCGAGTATCGCTTGGGCAGTCTCCCTGTCCTTTAAGGGCGCTATCAGTCTTCCCCAGCTCCCGAAAACTGGCTTGATCACGGATGGGAAACCCAGCTCCTCCGCTGCCTTCATCGCCTCTTCCTTTGTGAATGCTACGACAGTCTTTGGGGTTGGTATTCCGCTCTTAGCAAGTACGATGCTTGTAAGCATCTTATTTCCGCAGATGCTGGAAACGGAGTAGGGGTTTATTACCGTAATTCCCTTATTTTCCAGCGCCGCCGTAAGGTGAAGTCCTCTGAAGTGACTCACACACCGTTCTAATGCCACATCGCCAAATAATTCCCTTTCACTTGAAAAATCAGTAATTGTTAGGTGAAGTTCCTTGGCATCTATTGGCTTAAGGAAAACTCCTTTCTTCTCAGCAGCATTGATTAGGACTTTTTCCTCGGTCCTAATTCTATCATAAAGGAGAGAGAGTGTCGGCACCTAATCTTACTCTCCCCAATCTTCGCCCTCTGACTCTGCGACCTTCAGCTCTATGCTTCCGTCCTTCTTCTTGCTTACCTCGAGTTCAGCACCGCAGTCGTTGCAGCTTAGGATCTCTCCCTCTATGACCTCCTTTACCTCGATATCTCCGTCACACTCTGGACACTTCAATTTCACGAGAATCCCTCCTTGAGCATTTTTGCTTAACAGTTATTTTTATTAATAAAGATTTCTGTAAAATTCTATTAGTCAAATATCGATGTTTAATTCAATACTCCACAGTTTTATTCTTGGTTTTGCTCACTATAGCGGAGTTTAACTCCTCCAAAAAATCTTTAAACCTCTCCCTTGGCACTCTTGCACCCGCTGCTTTGGCATGTCCTCCGCCACTACCTCCCAACCTGCCCGATATTTCAATTACAGCCTTATTTAATTCAAGCCCTTCTATGGGCGTCCTCAGACTCATATCTACAAAATCCTTTCTACTTTCGGCACCGACCCCTACCATAACATTTTTTGCCGCCCTGGCATAAATAGCAGACTTTCCCAGCGACCATTTGAGATCTATAACATACGCAATGTTGCCTATAACCTTGGCCTCCGCCTCTATGACCTTACGCATGTCCTCCTCCACAATTGTCTCTGAGATCGCCCTTTTTACGATCTTCTCGTCTGCGCTGGGGAGGTTATTCTCAGATAGGTACCTCACCAACTCCCTTTTTGCATCATGGTTTCTGCCCATGGACTCTATGGCCTGAACAAGCAATCCGCTCTCGAGATAAAGTAACCTTTTATCCCAGAGCTCTAACAGGCGCTCTATATTGTAGGTTCTGTCCAAATAGTCACCTATAGCCCCATAGATGGCTACCCTGCTCATGTCTATATCGAGACGGCTCCTGAACCTCATGAAGGTTAGTTCTGAAGCGCTGGCATTCAGGGAATGGATCAGCTCTCCTGGAAAGCCCTCCGAAGAGAAGTTTGGTGGGTATGGATGGTGATCTATGTATATTATTTTGTACCCTGCGTCGGAGATCCTTCGCAACTCGCCAACCACTTCGTGATGATCCTTCGATGGTAATGCTATGTCCACAACTAGAAGGTTGCCGTTAACTTGTCTCAGATCTGTTGCAAGTCCAACAGGGTGTGAAAAGAAGAGTTTGGCATTTTTAAATGCCGAGAGAGCAATCGCCGCTGAACATATCCCATCACTGTCTCCATGTGCTAGTACCCAATCAATATTTATCTTCATAGAGGTCCATCCAAAATCCGTTTAAAATTCACAATTCTAATAAAAAAATGAATATTTTCCGAAATCATGTCGCCTTGAAGTTTTCAGCCCAGACTTCGTATGCCTTTATCATTTCCTGAGTGATGCTGGGTTTCCGTCTCGAAATTACGTATCTGAAATCATCCATTGTAATTGGTCGAGGTTTGGCTTTCATGTCAGAGATCCTCCCCGACTCGAAAAGTTCACTGACAACCCTGAGCTGCACAGCCTGACAAATGTCCCTGATATCGCTGCCCGAATAACCTTCTGAGAGTCTGGCCACTTCGTTCAGGTCAACCCCTTCCATGACAAGTTTCTGTGTGTACAACTGGTAGATCTTGAGCCGCGTCTCGAAGTCGGGAACAGGCACATAAATCCTCTTCTGGAACCGTCTTATGAATGCCCAATCCAGGGCCCATGGCTTATTTGTAGCACCAATGACGTAGAGTGGCCAACTCTTGCCCTTGTCAAGTATCCCGTCCATTTCCTTTAGGAATTGGTTTCGAACCCTGACCTCCCCTCCGACCTCGTTGTAACGCACTCCCAATAGGGAGTCTATCTCGTCAATAAATATGATCGCGGCACCTTGACTGAGGGCAGACTCTCTAGCTGACCTGAACAACTTAGCCACATTCTTCTCAGCCTCACCCAACCATTTTGACATAATTGATGCCGCATCGACAGAATAGAATGCTGCGTCTATCTCTGTAGCCACAGCCGCGGCAGTAAGAGTCTTACCGCATCCAGGCGGCCCGTAGAGCAGTATCCCCCTCGGAAAGCCTAATGGAAAGAGATCTGGTCTTTTTGATGGGTATATTATGGCCTCCTTGAGCGCCTTTTTAGTTTCTTCAAGCCCTGACACGTCTTCCCATCTAACATTTGGCTTTTCCACTATCAAAAGGTCCTCATAAGCTGCCTTTCTCTGGGGCGCTGCGCCTTCTGTCTTCTGCTCAACCTCTTTATTTATGGGCTTTATCTCCAATGTCTCCTCGGGCGTCTCAGCCGCCGCCCCGACCTGTAAGACCTTTATTCTTTCTTGGTACATCATGGCTCGCTGAATGTACACTTTGTTCAGCTCATAATTTGGGTAGAGATTCACAAGCTTCAGGAATGCGTCGATGGCCTTCTGGTAATAGGTGATGGCAAGACCCTTGGAACCCTGCTGATCCAGTCTTGTCGCTTCCTTGGCATACTTTATAGCCGCTGCCTCTATCTCATTTGCTGCTGCGAACGCCATGTGTTATTCCCTCAACTATCATTATCTTAATCAATCCCTTCCTTGATAAGCTTTCCACAATTTTGGGTATTTCTTCCTCTGGAATTTGAAATAGTCTGCTACATTCTTTTATATTCAATCTACCTTGATTCTCCTTCAAGTATGAAAGAACTGCCTCATCTGGATCTATGATTCCGTTACTTGAAACCAAAAACTCTTCGTCACCTTCGCCCCCTATAGCAACCGCCATCCTTACACCGATAGGCGGTACTGGCAATTCATTTTCAATCTTTTCGCTAAGATATGTGGCTGCCTCTTCAATGATTTTGTCGCAGTTTGGCATCTTGATGAGGAGTTCCTCCTGCATCAAGTTTATGTTTACGCCTATCAGGGCATCCCCTAAAACACTTCCAATGTTAGAGAGCTCGTTGGAAACCTCTGGCATTACCTCTGACAGCTGGTCAGAGACCTGCTTAACTACCTCCAGGGTTGGTTTTAGCTGAGCAAAAGCCGTTCCGAACTCCCTTAGCGTCTCCATCCTAATTACCAATTGTTCCAAAACTAGGATGCTCTTCCTAACGTTCTTCTGAACCTTCTTAACCTCTGCCAATTCGTTGGCATATATCTTTGCCCTCTCTGGATCCTTCCTCTCTATTGCCATGGTGACTGAATCAAAGAGGGCTTTCTCTCTGCTTTTTATCTTTAAATTTAGGATCTCCAGTTTTCTCTTCTGTTGAGTAAGCCTAACTATTGCATCATTTAGGGCGTCCTTGAGAGGTGGAGCCCGCTTAAAAAATCTCTTAAACAAGCGACTCCACCTCTCGGACTAGGCTGTCTGGGGATATGGGGCTCCTTGTAAGCTTTCAAACACCTTCTCTATGTAGGTTAGCGTTACTGTAAAAAAAAGAGGTCTCGATGTGGCCATTTTTTTGCGCTCCTAGAATCCTGTTTTCTCTCCTGCGGCCACACCTGTTGGCAACTCTGGGAACTTCTCTCTCACTTTCTGCTCGGCTACGACCGCTGCCTCGTTGATGATCTTCATTGCATCCTCGTTAGCGGCATCGAAGTTGAGGCTGAGTCCTGCACTCTGTCCTGCATCTACTAGTATGCTGCTGAGCGTTGTGCTAATGTCGCTGAACTCCTTCTCTGCCTCCGGCAACAGCGTTGAGATTCCAGTTTTTACACTCTTAATTACGCCCATCGCTGGTGCAAGTGTAACCACAATGTCGCCAAGCTCTGTAACAGTGCTAAGCCTCATCACTATCTGCTCGAGAGCCATCTTGGCTTGCATCAACATCTTTGACATCTTTCTGATTTCGGCCAACTCATTAGCATAAATTTTAGCATGATCCATATCATGTTTTGAGTAAGCATCCACGACTTTACTGAACATCACCCTGTCCCTTTCTTGGAACCTCTGGTTGGCAATTTCCAATTTCTGTATCTGGAGTTGTATCGATCTAATGGCCGCGTCCAAGCGTGGCTTAAGTGGACCTGGTGGTCTGATGGTCTCTTTAACTCTAGTTCCTAGGCTGGGAGTCTCTTTAGCCTCCCATTTCTCCACAAATTTGCTCACTTTCGGTCACCACTCTACGGTAAAATCCCAAACTTTATAAGGCTCGTGTGACCAGAGTATAGTGTAACCGCAGAGCCTGTTACTCCGGTGACAGTTATTGGAGTTACAACCCAAAGACTTGATTCAGGCATTGACCAAGTTTGGTCTAACTGAGTACGAATCTAGAGTCTACCTCACCCTTTTACAGAGAGGGGCCTGCGGTATAAAAGAGATCGCTGCCCATAGTAAGGTTCCAAGAACGAAGGTTTATCCTGTCCTTAAGAATTTAGAAAAGCGCCAGCTCGTCACACTCTTTCCAGGCAAACCACAAAAAGCAAAGGCGCTCATTCCCATAAACGCCCTTGTGGATCCGATAAAGGAATTGGAAAAAGACTTGAAGCTCATGAAGAGCGCCATAATGGAATTGAGGAAGATACACGAAACATCATCATCATCAGAAAAACTGGAGGAGCGAAAATACTGGATCACAAGAAGCGACGAAGAGACTATTAAGCGGATTAAAGAGATCTTAACGAACGCTTCGAAGGACATCCGCCTATTGCTCAACCATGAGGGGCTGGAAGTCATATTTTATAACTGTTACGACTCACTGAACTCGGTTTCAAAGTCCGACATTCAAATTCAAATTATGATGGAGGCTGGACAGGATGATTCTGTCCTGCTCAGTAGGTTTTCGGATCTCATAGATATAAAATACATTCCATTCTCTCCCAAAAACAACTTGATACTTGCCGATGGTCGTGACCTCTTGGTATTCAAACGAATAACTCTTAACGATAAAAAAACTAAGTGCCTAATGGCAGAATACTTCACCGGAGTGGAGGCTTGCGCCTCCCTTGACGTTCTAATATCCGGGATAGACTGGAGCATTGCAGTTGACCTGCCTACAATGCTCCCGCTCATCCACGACCCTCAACTAAGAGAATATTTTGCAGGCACCAGAACTAATCCACTTGAGCCGATCTTCTTCTTTGTCCTGATGGACGCCCTTTCCGTAAAGATGGGAAAGAAGATGATCTCCTTCTTGGGTGAGCTTGGGAGCAGAATTATAAACTCCACAAAGTACTCGCTAATCCTCCCAGATCTGCAAGAATCCTTAAACCTCTTGGGATCCCTATATCTATTATACGAGGGTGTGGAATCTAAACTCACCTATGATGCTGAGCCACACATACTGACATGCGAACTCTCAGGAAATCTCTCGACCTATTATAAAATGGCATATGAAAGGGGCTTTGATATCCCTCCATCTATATGGGGCCTATATCTCTTGGGTCTGCTTGATGTATTTGGCTTTGACGCAGTAAGGGTTGATAGCATATTCAATTCAGAAGAGAACCATTGGCTCATTCAATACAAACTAATTAGTAAACCAAAGAGTAAAGAGGGAATAAAGCTGACAGAAAAAAGCACAATACCCACTTAACTTTTTGTTGTATAAGACCAGACCACGACCACTATAACTGTAACAATTGCGCCTATTATTCCCGCTATGAACCAATCCGCATTTACAAGGAAAGGCGAGATCTTCTCGAGCCATGGTGTAAGGTTCTTGCCCATGTAATATGCAGCCACTCCAAGGAAGTAGCCTATTACGGCAAAAGCCGTTAATACAGCAACTCTGCCCACATTAATCCTCCTCGACGACTTTTTTATTTTATGGTCAATATAAACATTATGAATTTTCTAAAACGAAGAAACCTAAGCCATGATTAGAATATAATCAATCAACTATGTTGCGAATATTTCAATGACAAAAACCTCAGATGGCGAACAATCCTTCAAACAACTCTAATATACTAATTTTGAGATATTGACTTAAGAATATTGGTGATACAATGCTCGATATAAATAATGTTAGAAAAGACTTCCCTTTCCTCAGAAGCGGGCGAATATATCTAGATTCAACAGCGACCAGTTTAACTCCTGAGCCAGTCCTGAGAAAGGTTCTAGAATATTACCATGAATATAGGGCGAATGTAGGGCGGGGAATATATAATGCTGCGCAAGCTGCAACCTTTGCCTATGAGAATGCTAGGGCCGAGGTTGCCAAACTGATAAATGCCAAGCCCAACGAAGTCATCTTTGTTAGAAACGCTACCGAGGCCATAAATCTCATTGCGAACGGACTCAAATTTCAAGAAGGCGAAAAGATAGTCACGACAATTCTTGAACACCATTCTAACTACATCGTCTGGCTAAGATTGAAAAATGCCAAGAAAGTAGGACTGAGCATAGTCAAGAGTGATAAGGAGGGGCTCCTATCGCCCTCAGACTTTATTTCACACATTGATAGACGCACTAGGCTGGTTGCAGTGACGCAAACTTCAAACGTCCTTGGTGTTCGCCCTCCCGTTAAAGATATAGTAAAGCTGGCACACGAAGAGGGCTCGTTCGTCTTGGTTGACGGAGCACAATCGGTCCCACATGCGAAGGTCGATGTAAAAGAACTTGACTGCGATTTCTTGGCGTTCTCAGGTCATAAAATGTGCGGTCCCACAGGCGTGGGTGCTCTTTACATCAAGGAGGATCTACAAGAACTTGTCGAACCTCTTTGTATAGGCGGCGGCTCAATAGAAGATGTTGGAATCGAGTATTATCGACTTAGGAGTGGTCCAGGCAAGTATGAAGCCGGAACTCCTCCGATAGCCGAGGCCATAGGAATGGGTGCTGCCGCCGTATATCTTATGAATGTCGGTATGGGGAACATCGAGGAACACGAACGCAAACTCACAAAACGGATGCTTCAAGGGCTTGCCAATATCAATGGAATCGTCGTGTATGGACCAAGGGATGCAGAGAAGAGGGCTGGAATTGTCTCGTTTAACCTTAAGGGTATGAACCCTCACGATGTTGCCGTTGCTTTGGATACCGCATCCGGAGTCATGGTGAGGTCTGGTCACCATTGTGCTCTTCCACTCCACAAACACGTACTAAACGCTCCAAACGGCACGGTACGTGCATCGGTTTATCTATATAATAATAATGAGGATGTGGATGTATTCTTGGAGACCCTTGAGGAGATCTCTAAAACTCTTGCATGAGGTGTTAGATATGAGAACTCTATATGATTACTACAAGCTCTTCCCTCATACAGATTGTGGCTATTGTGGAAATACTTCATGTCTTACAATGCTGAGAAGATATTGTTTAGGAAATTCCGATCTGAATAGCTGCATTTACTTCAAATCAGGAGAGCGTCAAACCCCAAAGATCTCTTATTCGCCTCCTCCCCTTAGATTACCTCCTGCCGAAAATATCTCCTACATCCGCCCATGTCCAAGTGAGCCTACTAAAGTCACAATAGAGGTGAACGTCCTACCCAAAATTCATTCTCCTTATGGATACTTCGACATGATCACCGCTGATAAAATATTCGATCACCAAATATCGAACCTAAAGATCTCTCCGTCCCTTGGGATTGCCAGGATCGAGTCGGAAGCCGGGGATGTGATGATCTTCTCAGAAGGTAAAGTCATTATAAGAAGGGGTGCAGACGAGAGGAGGGCTTTCTGGGAGATCGGTAAGGCTATTAGGCTCCTATGGGCAACGGTAAACCGGAAGATCCGGGCCGAATCTGCCCAATGAGCTCATCTCCTGCCCTAGAATGTCTTCCTCTCTGCGAAAAATCTGAATGCTACGCCTTTAGAGCCCCTGATTCCGCGCTATCAGACAGGATCAAATTTGATACTCCAACAAAGCATGATCCGGTAGAGCTCCCAACTAGCCTTTCTTCTTTTGCAAACTGTGATATTTCCACAGTTTTGAGAGACTTACTAACAAAGATCCTCCCAAACACACCGCTGGAAGAGTCCATTGAACGCCTAAAGTTGGCATCGTATATTTGGTTCATGTATAGGGCATATGATGGCATCATTAAGAGCGACTCTAAAGATCTGATTTTACCATTCGAAGATACGCTTTCAGGAAATGGGGCAAAGCACTTTGAACGACTTGAAAACATCATCAACGAGATAAGAAATATCGACATCAGTAATAGTACAGTTGAGATCTTGGCAAATAGAACTAAAGCCGTATTCTCACTATTAATGGCAATAAGAGTCATAGAAAAGAGCTGATTTGCATTACTCGGATCACCTCTTCACCAATAAGCTCGAAAACTAAAGATTCTGAAGAAGGCTAAAAACCAGACTTAAGGCGTAATTATTACTAATATACAAATAAGTTGATGAAGCCAAAAGCTATAAACATAATGCTGATCAAGAATACGAGCGAAAAATCATTAACTTAGCAGTAAAAATCGTCAAGGTGATCATTTGTGAAGTACTCTGTCGCAGTCGTGGATTTCAAAGGCGATGTGAAGGAAGCCGTTCGGAGAGCAGTTAAACTCGTTGACTGGAGCTGTTCTCCAAGCGAATCTATTCTTATCAAGCCTAACATGATTAACTCCAAAACGTCAGAGGAGGGTGTAACCACTGATCCAACAATTGTTTCAGCTTTGATCGAGATCGTAAAGGATTTTGGTTGCAAGGTATATGTGGGCGACTCGCCAGGAAACGCCCACCCAGGCAAGGCCCGTGAGGTCTTTTCCCTCACTGGCATGCTCAAAGCTATTGAGGAGAGCGGCGCCGAGTTTTTAGAGTTCGAGGGCGAACCTCCTAAGGTGGTTCAGACAAATGGTGTGGTTATAAGATCAATCGGCTTGGCCTCATGTATATTCAAGCACCGTATAATAAACGTCCCAAAACTCAAAACTCACATGCAAACATTGATGACTGGCGCGATCAAAAACCTCGTATTCGGGTGTATCCCTGGCTCTGGTAAGGGCATATTACATCAAGTGGGGGTCACCCCAAATAGGATGGCCAAAGCCATGGTTGATGTGTACTCCGCTGTCCGCCCATTTGTTTCCCTCAATGTAATGGATGCTATCGTATGCATGGATGGAAATGGTCCTACTGGCGGGAATCCTTTAAGGGTGAATAAAATCTTGACAAGCAAAGACGCTTTGGCACTGGACATGATCTCCTTCAAGATGGCTGGCATAGATCCCTTCAAAGTTCCCTATATTCGCGAAGCCTCTCAGAGAGGGCTCGGGCCAAAATCCTTGGGCGAAATAGATTTACTGGGCGACTCTCTAGAGGAAGTAAAATTTGTACTGCCTTCTACTTTTATATCTAGGGTCTCCTCTCTTGCAGGCTACTTTACGCCTCTGGTCACGGCCTCTCCTAGCATAATTCCAGAAAGGTGCACTGGCTGTGGAAATTGTGCAGAGGCGTGCCCAGCAGATGCAATAGCGCTAGATGATATAGCGAAGATTGATAGATCGAAATGCATCAAATGCTACGTTTGTCATGAGGTCTGCGAGTTCGATGCAGTGGAAGTGAAAAAAGGGTTTTTTGAGATCATTGACAGATGGATCTTCTGATTTGTAAATCATATTCTGAACCATAATCATGTTTCGAGACATGCCCATTTTTAAAAATTAAATTAGATATCTTCCGAAGGTCTTTTCGAAACTTATTGGCAGGGTTTTCCCATTTGATTCAATCTTTTGTTTTGCTGGCGGATATTTGCCGTAGACCTCATTTAACTTCGCTATGCGTTCTTGGTAAGTTTCTTTATAATTGTCCTCAAGGATTATCCCAAGTGGTCTCATGTCTCCATATTCCATAGATATGATTTCATTCATTTTCTTAACAAGTCCTTCCTTTTTATCGACTAACGGGTTCCAATCCTTCAGGTAATAAGTATTGTTAGAGACCCATTCCACAGTGATCACATTGTTCCATGTTGGACACGGCTGGATAATCTCGAGCACACCAGCGCCTTTATGGTTTATCCCTGCCTTAAGTAATGTCTTTAGATGTTCTACATTATACGCATACCCTCTTGCAAGGAAGGTATAGCCTGCCATCATCCCTAAAAGGATTGGATTGACGGGTTCTGCAATATTGGGGAGCGCAAGACCTTTAGTCTTTATTCCCTTACCTAAAGTTGGTGATGCCTGCCCTTTCGTGAGTCCATAAACACCATTATTATGTACTACAACCAAGATGTCTATGTTCCTTCTTCCTAACGCTATGAAGTGCCCCATACCTATCCCGAGCAGATCGCCGTCTCCTCCATGAACTATTACCTTTAGCTCTGGATTTGCTATCTTTATGCCGCTTGCAAAAGGTATCGCCCTTCCATGTAGGGTGTGGACTCCGTTTGTTCTCACAAAGTGCGCTATCTTCCCGCTGCAACCTATACCCGAGACTATAACGAATTCTCTTCTATTAACGCCCAATTCTGAGAGTGCTAACTTTAATGCCGAGAGTATCCCAAAATTTCCGCAGCCTGGGCACCAATCAGGCCATACTTCAGAAGCCCATTCAGTCGCCATATCATTCCCCCCCTGTTAAAACAACTCTTCTCTCCCCGCCTCTGATTCGCCTGTAGGCGCTGACTACCTCGTCCTCTGATACCATCCTTCCGGTATACTTAAGCACTCTACAATCTACCTCTCTCATAAAATAACGCTCTACTAACCAAGCAAGCTGCCCTGTGTAGTTGGCCTCTATTGAAACGACCCTTTTGGAACTGGCAATGAACTTAGAGATGTAATCGGCTGGGAATGGCTCCATCAGTCTAACTTGGAGCACCGAAACCCTCTCCCCAAGGGCGTTGAGCGTCGGCAGAGCGTCCACGACGGCTCCCTTGGTCGTCCCCCATGTGAGAAGCAGGCCGTCATATTTCTCATTACCATAAAACCTCGCCTTATCTTCGTCTGGTACCTCCTTGAGGATCGTCCTACTCTTTTCCATCCTCTTCCTGTACATCTCCTCCCTAACGAATGGATCTTCGCATATGTTTCCACGTTCGTTATGTTCATCCCCCGTGTACCACTGGATTGCCCTCCCGAGGAAGGCTCTGGGTGAGATTCCATCCTCCGTAAGCCTGAACCTTTCATAATCTTCCCCACCATTAACGATACTCCCTCTGACAATTGGTATCTCGATAGACGGAATTGGCACTGTTGTGACAGAGTTCGCAAGACCCTTGTCGAGTAGGTGAATCACTGGCACCTGAAACATCTCTGCGTAATTGAAGCACTTGACAGCATCTTCTATTGCCTCACGATGGTCCCCGGATGCTATCACAATCCTAGAAAACTCTCCATGCCCTGCAAATATCGAGAAGAGTAGATCTGACTGACTGTGCCTCGTTGGTAGACCAGTCGAGGGTCCACCTCTTTGATAGTATGTTATTACCAAAGGAACTTCATTAATCCCTGCCCACCCAAGCCCTTCGACCATCAGGGAAAAGCCTGGTCCGCTGGTAGAAGTAGCACTCCTAACACCAATCAGAGCTCCGCCGATTGCCATCCCCACGGCAGATATCTCGTCCTCGCTCTGGATGACTATGGGCGATCCAATTACGTTCCCTTCTTCATTGAATATCTTTGCAGACTCCTCTATTGCCAGGGACTCGTCTGCGGCCGGGGTTATGGGGTAATATGTCTGAAACCTCAGCCCCCCAACTATCTTGCCTATCGCTACTGCGTCATTTCCCGCAAGCAAAAGTCTCTTCTTTACCTTATCTCTATACTTATCTCCTTCATATTCCTCTTTGTCCCTATTTTCAACTTGAAACTTAACTTTAAACTCTTCATAGACGGCATCTATGACCATCTTATTGATCTCTACGACTTCAGCCTTGCCCCTGAAGAGACCATCAACAGCCTCATAAACAATGTGCTTCTCAAAGCCCATAATGGAGAGTATTGCCGATGTAATAGCAGTATTCATGGTCCTCTCGATGGGGATCTTCGTACCCTTGAGGATCTCTGATATAATCTCTGAAAAGGGAAAAGCGTAGACTCTAACACCTTCCCCTTCCAAATGCCCCCTCAGGCCTTCAATGGTGTCCTTTATACCCTTCTCTGCGAGCGCCGATCTGAGTCTATTGAGTTTCGCGGGGTCCATGGAAGGTGACTTTGTCAACACCTTCTCCTTGATAGCTTCGTCGTATACCACGGTCCCTCCCCTTCTCACCTCAGAGAAGTGCGTCGCCAGCGTCTCAGGGTCTAGCCCTCCAAGAATGTCCGCAGGGAGCTTTATGCTGTTAACAGGCTTATCGGCGACTCTCACGTGGAAATAACTATGTTTCCCCTTTATGTTGGAATGATATTCCCTGATACCGAAGACCTCAAGTCCGGCGCTGGCAGTTGCCCTTACCAATAGCATTCCTGCAGTCTCAACGCCTCCCCCTTGAGGCCCTCCTATTATTATATTTAAATCCATTCAGTCACCAGCCGATATATACTCGTGTACATCCTCATCAACGTGTACCTCTTGGTATGTGTTATGCTCTCTGTGCCGTTTTGCCTCACTTTTATGAAAAGTTTCTCTACAATCACTACACCACATAAACTCCGACTCAACCTTCTTGGCAAAAACCTCGCAAGGACCGTCCAGCTCTTTCGTTGAGATTTGCTTTCTTTCACACTCGCCCACGTATATCAGAACCGCGTCGGGTCTCCACCACCTACACTCTTTACATACTTTCAATTTAACCACTTAAGATATTAATCGTTCAATGAAATATAAAATTTGGGAGAATCATCGATTGCAGATTATAATATCAGTAAATTTAGTACATGAGACACAACTCTTATACATAATTAAAGACGTTTGAGAATGGGGGTCTTAAAACTTTGAAGATCGGATTTATTGGTCTTGGGATAATGGGCCTCCCAATGGCAAAAAATCTATTGAAAAATGGCTACGCTCTTGTAGTGCACAACAGAAGCAGAAAGCCGGTAGACGAGCTTGTCGCATTAGGTGCAAAACCTGCACTTTCAGGTCGTGAGGTCGCCGAGAAAACAGACGTCATTATAACCATGCTTCCGGACTCGCCAGACGTAAAGGAGGTAATTCTGGGCGAAAATGGCGTGATCGAAGGCGTCCGTCCTGGAATGGTGGTGGTAGATATGAGCACAATCTCTCCCAAAGTTTCCGTCGAGATCGCCAACGCGCTTGCAGCCAAAGGTGTTGACATGCTGGACGCGCCGGTTAGCGGTGGTCAGAAGGGGGCGATCGAGGGCACCCTCTCAATAATGGTTGGTGGCAAGAAGGAAGTCTTTGAAAGGTGCTTGCCAATATTCAGGGCAATGGGACGAGTAATTGTCCACGTAGGAGGAAATGGTGCTGGCGAGATCGTCAAACTCTGCAATCAAGTGATCTGTGCGTTGAACATCGTATCCATGTGTGAGGGGATCGCTCTTTGCAAGAGAACTGTTGTGGATGTTGGAAAGATGATCGAGGTCGTCAGTGGCGGTCTTGGCGCTTCGAACATTATATCAAACCTTGCCCCGAAGATACTTTCAGGCGACATGGAGCCAGGCTTCAAGTTAAGGCTCCAACAGAAGGATCTCCGGTTGGCACTTCAGCTTGCAGAGGAACTTAGAGCACCTCTACTCGCCACGGGACTGGCACACCAGATATTCAGGATCGCAGAGGCAAAGGGTCTAGGCGAGAAGGGGACACAGGCCCTCATAAGGGCATATGAAGCAATTGCAGAATAAATAATCCCCATTATTGATACTAAAAAAAGACCTTTTTCAGATTAGGGTTACATTCGCGATGGAGTAAAATACAAAAAATCAAAAATAAAATCCAGTTAAAATTCTGCAAAAATTTAAATACTAAAGTCTATTAGTTGAGAAAAAAGGTGTCATTGCTTGGGGCTAGCCAAGTACATTATAAGGCGGACAATATACATGGTCCCTTTGATTATTGGTATCTCCCTTGTTAGTTTTCTCGTCATGTATGCTGCTGGAGATCCTATTCAACTTGCCACAGCGGGAAATCCCAGCATAACCGAGGCCCAAAGACAATTCTTAAGGGAATACTACGGTCTTAACGATCCTATCCCGATCCAATACCTAAGATGGCTCGACCACTTCATCCATGGAGACTTTGGAAAATCTCTCTACGGTGGCAGACCTGTCAATGAGATAATCTCGTCTCTTATATGGGAGACTGCTAAACTACAGATCATATCCATTCTCCTTGCCTTCTTCATATCAATTCCTGCTGGAGTGTACTCGGCAGTAAAGCAACGTTCAGCTGCCGACTACACGGTCTCCAGCATAGCTATATTTGGTATCTCTGTGCCCGTCTTCTGGTTCGGAATCGTGTTAATTCTAATATTCTCTTACCATCTTGGCTGGCTACCATCGGCTGGTGCACATGGTGCGCCTTATCTTTGGCCAGTTTTTGGTATAAAGAATGAATTTTTAGACGAACTTGCCCATCTCGTGTTACCAGTAACGGTCCTCACATTCGCAAATTTGGCTTATAATGTTCGTCTGCTCAGGGCTGGCATGCTCGAGGTTCTTAGGCAAGACTACATTATGGCAGCAAGGGCAAGTGGAATTCCCGAGAGAAAAGTTCTTTACAAGTACGCACTGAAGAACGCAATAACACCTCTTTTAACTCTGCTTGGGCTTTCCATAGGTGGAATGCTTGCAGGAGCGCCCGTAACTGAGACTGTATTCAGCTGGCCTGGACTTGGTAGAGCTTATGTAACTGCGTCTCTAAGGCTGGACTTCCCCCTTATAATGGGCATAACAATGATCATAACAATAATGATTCTAATTGCGAACCTTATTACCGACTTGGTTTACGCTTGGGTTGATCCTAGGGTAACTATAGACTAGGAGGTTTTAAGAGTGAACCTTAGACGTAGATCTGACAAAGAAATAAAAGAAAGGGGTGCTAGCCAGTGGGCGGTTGCCTGGCGCAGATTCAAGAAGCACAGGTCTGGTCTTGTTGGACTGGGCATGATTATCGTACTTTTGACGATCGCGGCTTTTCACAATGTTATAGCACCTTACCCTGCCCGACCTCATCCTGACGCCTTCAAGCCCCTCTACGAAGGGGAATCTGCGCAGCCACCATCATGGAAACACCCATTTGGAACCACGGTCATGGGGACGGATGTCTTCAGCGAAGTTATTCATGGCTCAATTTACACCATCTATGTTGCCGTGGCCGTTACTATTATAAGTATGGCACTTTCGGTTGGGGTCGGAATAGTATCGGGCTACTTTGGACGTCTCGTTGACGACGTCTTGATGAGGATTACTGAGGTGTTTCTTGTATTTCCATCTCTGCTCTTCATACTCTTATTCTCAAGGATTTACCAGTTGGGAGTAGCAGAGCCATTTTGGAATGTTTTTGGCATAAAAATTCCGGTCGGTCTCACAATAGTGGTGGTTATAGTCTCTATATTCGGTTGGGCGTCCTACGCGCGTGTGATAAGAGGCGAGGTTTTGAGGATGAAGGAGTGTGAGTTTATTCAAGCAGCAAAAAGCCTAGGCGCAAGTTCTAGATGGATTATGCTGCGCCACATTTTTCCCAACATATTGCCTCAGGTAATCGTGCTGGCAACCTTGACAATGGCCTCTGCTGTTCTAGTCGAGGCAGCTGTGAGCTTCTTGGGATTTGGAGACCCCAACACTATAACGTGGGGTCGCCTGATGGAGGAGAGTTTGCAGGACCTCTCGACAGTCTGGTGGGCTGAGGTATTTCCAGGACTAGCAGTCTTCCTAACAGTTCTCGCATTCAACCTTGTTGGTGATGGTCTTTCAGACGCGCTAAATCCAAGACTAAGGGAGTAGTTCAAAATGAATTTGCTTGAGATAGAGTATCTTAAGACTTACTTTTTCACCGAGGCTGGAGTAGTCAAGGCAGTTGATGATGTGACCCTTTCTGTGGAAAAGGGCAGCACTGTTGGATTGGTTGGGGAGAGCGGAAGCGGAAAATCAGTCACTGCACAATCCGTACTTAGAATTGTACCAAGACCCGGAAAAATAATCGGTGGCAAGGTACTGTTTAATGGTGAGGATCTCCTTCTCAAAAAAGAGGAAGAGATGCGGAAGTACCGGGGTAAAAAGATCTCTCTCATATTTCAAGATCCTACAAGTTCATTAAATCCACTATTCACCATCGGCTCACAGTTAGCAGACATTGTAATCGAACATGAGAAGGTTAAGAAGGACGAGGCCATGGAACGGGTGGTTAAAGCACTTAGAATCGTGAAACTTCCAGACCCTGAACATGCCATATATCAGTACCCGCATCAGTTCAGCGGCGGTATGAAACAGAGAATATGTATAGCCAGAGCCCTACTACTAAACCCTGAACTTCTGTTTGCAGATGAGCCCACCACGAACTTGGATGTGACAATTCAGGCACAGATTATTGCCCTTCTCAAGGATCTTCAGAAAGAACTGGGCATGACCTTGGTAATGATCACTCATGACATGGGAATTGTTGCAGAAATGTGTAAGAATGTAGTCGTTCTCTACGCAGGAAATGTCATGGAGAGCGGTAGTATAGAAGACATCTTTGAGAGACCCCACCCATACACCGAAGCGCTACTAAAGGCGGTCCCAAGACTTGACGAGACGAGAAAGCTGATCTCAATCCCAGGCAACATTCCAAACCTGATTGACCCGCCTTCTGGCTGCAGATTCCATCCACGCTGCCAGTATGCCATAGACCTTTGCAAGGAAAGAAAGCCGCCACTGGAAGAAGTCGGCAACTCCCACTTTATTTCCTGCCATAGATGGCGGGAGCTACAAGGAGGTAGATCCTGAAATGCCGCCACTGCTTGAAGTTAGGGATCTTGTGAAATATTTCCCAGTGTACTCTAGGGGAATCTTTAGAAAAAAGATAATTGGCAACGTCCATGCCGTAGATCACATCTCATTTACTGTAAATGAAAGGGAAACTATAGGGCTGGTGGGCGAGAGTGGCTGTGGAAAGACCACGACTGGAAAGCTAATTCTTTATTTAGAGAAGCCCTCCTCAGGGCAGATCTTCTTCGGCGGAAAGGACATCATCCAGACCTTCTCAAAAGGATCCAGGGAAGAACAGCTTAAACTCAGAAGATCTATGCAGATGGTATTCCAAAATCCTTATGCATCCTTAGATCCGAGGATGACTGTATACGACATCATAAGTGAGCCCTTCAAAATACATAGACATGTACCCTCAAGCGAGTGGAAGGAAAGGGTCTACAAACTACTAGAGATGGTTGGTCTTGAGCCCTATCACGCAGAGAGATACCCACACGAATTCAGCGGAGGACAAAGGCAAAGGATCTGCATTGCACGCGCGTTGGCTGTCGAGCCAAAGTTCATTATTGCGGACGAACCCGTCTCCTCATTGGATGTGTCGATAAGGGCTCAAATACTGAACTTGATCATGGAACTTCAAGAAAAACTGGGGATGTCCTACCTATACATATCCCACGATCTCAGTTCAGTTAGGCAGATCTCACAACGCGTAATTGTGATGTATCTTGGAGAGATTGTTGAACATGCTCCGACGGAGAAGCTGTTTGATCATCCTGTGCATCCTTATACGAGGGCACTTATGTCTGCGGTTCCGATACCAGACCCGAAAAGAAAGATGAACATTATTGTCCTTCCGGGCGAAGTACCTAGTCCTATTAATCCTCCCCCTGGTTGCAGGTTCCACCCAAGATGTCAATATGCGGATTCTAAGTGTAAAGAAGAGAAGCCTGTGCTATCTCAAGTGGATTTAGATCACTTCGTTTCATGTCACTACTGGAATAAGTTTCTCTGAATCTAAAATGCCGACACTTAAGTTTGGAGACACCCATTTCATTTAAATTTCTTGTTTTATATTTACCATAAGTATTTTTTAAACAAGCCAATGAGAATGACAGATCTTAAATACACTTTAAGACCAATATTTCAATACACCACCAATATGGGTGATATTTGATGAAAAGAAAATCTATTTTTGCAATAGCAATGGCAGGGATGATGGTAGTGTCGGTGTTTGCCTTCGTACAACCTTTGGTGCTTTCCGCAGATCAACCACTATTCAAAATGACACTTGTGGCACCTGGAACAGCCAACTTACTAAGAAGACAGTGGGGTCTTATCATTGCTAATTCATTTCAGTCAGTAGGCATTGATGCTAGGGTCGTCTTCTTGGGTTGGGGCTCTGTTTATGACAGGATATTGACCCCGCCTCCCGAGAAAATTGGAAAGACTTGGGACGAGGGCGGTTGGGACGCCTTATTCATCGGATGGACGCCTGGAGCTCCTTCAACACCCTTCTCTGGCACATTCCAAATTTACTACAGCAAGAACCTTCCACCAAACTCAAACTACTTCCTCTGGAATAACCCTCAGAGTGATAGATTAATAGAATCTTTTATGACAAAGGGATACACTCCCGAGGGCATAAAGGCATTCAAGGACTGGCAGATGGTCCAGTACAATGATGTCCCCGCATCACAGATATTCTTCTCACAGGCTGTCTTCACAGCAGACAGTGCCCTAAACTTCCACGGCTACGAGTGGATCTTCGACAACATCGGTCCGACACCTCAGTTCCTTACTGGAAGGAGTGAAGTAGTACTTGCAACCACTGGTGAATTGTTGGACCTCTGTCCACCATTATCCAATTCTTGGTACGACACTCTGGTCTTCAACTCCATATTTGACTCCCTCTACTACCTTGACTCAAACTACGAGTTTAAGCCTGCCATAGCCTTAGACCACCCGACTGTTTCAGCTGACGGAAGAACCTTTACATACAAAATAAGGTCCGGCGTCTACTTCCATGATGGCATAGAAGTCACCGCTGACGATGTAGTCTTCTCATTTTTGGCATACCTTAACCCGCAGTCTGGATCGCAGCAATCAGCTTATGAGGCGGGCTATATTGGTGAGGATATAACTTTCAAATGGCTTGACGGAACAACAACAAGGCTTGTAATCGACCTTGAAAATGGTGTGGGCTATTACCCTGCACCAGCTAATGTGAGCAATCCAAGGAAGGCCACAATAGAAGCCGTTGATAAGTACACAGTAAGGATCACTATCGCGGACTTTGGAGGGCTTGGTAAGCCAGCAGCAACATTCCATCCAGAAGGCGATGGTGTAGCCATACTTCCGAAACATGTTCTGGGCAACGTTCCATTTGAGAAATGGAAAGAGCATCCATTTAACAAGGGCACTGGAACGTACACCTCTAATGGGCAGACCTTCTCAGGTCCTATCGGATGTGGTCCATACAAGTTCGTGAAATACGATCCTGTAAAGGCAATAGCCACACTTGAGAAGTTCAATAACTACTGGAATAAAGCCGCTTTGGAGTCACAAGGTCTATTCCAAGTTCAGAAGTTCTATGTGAGATACATAGTAGAGAAGGATGCTGCCATTGCCGCCCTCAAGAATGGAGAGGTACACATACTCGACCAGAACTATCAGCTCTCCAGGGACTATCAGGCTGGTAACCTCAACTTTGCCACTAACTACATACTGAGAGGCTCAGGAATTCAACAGCTTGGGTACAACATGAGGCACCCTGTCTTTGGAACTGGTACTGCCACTCCACTTGGAAAACAAGATCCATCGAGGGCTGCTGAGGCGGCAAGATATGTAAGACTTGCCTTTGAATATCTCATACCTCGTAAACTTATCATAGACAATCTCCTTAGCGGATTCGCAGAACCCGCCTCTGTGCATGTTAATCCACTGAGCCCATACTACAACACTGAATGTGTACCAAGAGAATACAACCCCGCCAAGGCCAAAGAGTATCTAGCCAAGGCCGGATACAAAGTGCCAGCTGCGGCAGGACAGGTTGCTGTGGGCGCCACATATCTTGTGAATGAGCCCATCGTGTTTACAGGGCAGTTCAGTGTTGACCCCGTGATTGCAATTCAGGAGGGTGGGTTCGTAGCACTCTTGGAGATGAGTACCGACAACTCAACCTTTACACCAGTAGCTCAGACGATAACAACAACTGGTGGATACTACCAGCTAGTTTATGTTCCTACAAGCACTGGAACATATTACTTCAGGGTAACCCTGCCAGGAGTAGGAGCCAAGACCGCAGCTGCCTCGACAGCGACCGGTCCAACATTTCCGTACAGCGGATTAACTTTAGCAATTCCGTCCCAGAAAACAGATTCGGTTAAGGTAACAATAACTTCCGTCGATGAGATGCTAACCACATACAAGAACCAAGTATCTTCATTGAGCTCCCAAGTAGCATCCCTAAACTCCCAGGTAGCATCACTCACTAGCATAGCCTATGGCGCCATCGCTTTAGCCATCATTGCGATAATCATAGCTGCAATTCTTGGCATGCGTAAGAAATAAAAAATAACCCTCTTTTTTCTTTTTTATTAATTTTGATGAAGTATTATATCATCAAAATTAATGCTATAAAAATAGACTCCAATAATAAGGTCGCTCCAAGTATTACAAATCTCTTCCCCATCCTGACTTCTCTCTTTGTTCTCTCTATCTCGTTTTTCAGCTCTTTTTCTTCTTGATCTTTTTGTATACTTGGCACTTCAACCTTTAATTTTCCAAACCCTGCTCTTTTGAAATATCGATCAATTCCATGAAAAGAAGCGCTTGAAACTATTGAGCCATAAACCCCTCCGATTATCAGTGCAACAGAGCTCTCTACAAGCAGGAGTAGCATAAAAGCGCTAAAGAAATCCTTTCCTAAAAGATAGGTTATTGCTGAAACCAAAAATGTAACGAGATTCATGATACAAAAATCTGTTATATATCTATTCAATGCAAACGACCTTTTTATGGGTTGGATCTTCTCCAAGCATTATATCGAAATCTCCTCCAATAAAGATATTGTTCTGACAGATCCGGCAATAAAAATAATTAAGAGCGAGGTTACTATCCGCATAACAGAATAATTTCCGGAGCAAATTGGTGAAAGATTTGCCGCAAAAAAGTAAAAGAAAATCCGGACCATCAAAGATCACGAAAGCATTCATCCCCTTAATTATCCTGATCCTGGTTTTGAGTTATGTGGCCTATTTCTTCTCATCGAACTATGTAACTCCCCCTCCTCCTTCTTCCTTCAAACAGGCCGAATGGATGTCATTAATACCATCACAAGTTGAGGGCTTCAGGTACTTGAACATTACCTCGCTCTCCTCGTATCCAAACCTGTTCTCTGGGGAGACGATACTCTCAATTCCCGAGATCAATCTAAGCATCAGTCTATCCGAGGTGACATACGGTCTTGATATGCTCATAGGCGATGATATGATCGTCAGCGTCATCGCACTTAGAACTTCGATTCTTGATCAGGTTTCCTTCATGCTTAATGCTAGTTCGCTTGAAAGTACAACTTATAAAAACGTCACCTTTTACTTACTGCCTTCATCACCGATAACCATGCAGGATTCTGCTTGGATCTGCCTTCACCGAGGCGCCCTCATACTCAGTGAGGGCAAGAAGACAGACGCCATAAGATTGATAATCGACTCTAACTCCAATCCTTTCTTCGCAAACGACTCCTTAAAAATCGGATACCTCCTATCATCATTAGGGGATGATCAGCTAAGCTTCTCTTACTTCAAATCTGGGAACAACTCTTATAATGTAGATTGGGAGATGCGAAGCGTCAAGTCGGGCTTGACGGTTCGTTATCTACTACACTTCCCTTCATCAACTGACCTAAACTCGAAATATTCGGATGTGGTCAAGAACATCTTTGCAAAATCAAAGAGCGTCTACAAGAGCGATTACTTCATATTTGGGGACTTTTCATACTCCCCATCGGAGATCAGATCAGTACTCATGGGCCTCTAAAGGGAATATTTATTACTCCTGTCTCGCTTTAAAAACTTGGTTTTGCTTATGATAGAGTGGTATGGTACTCCTGATGAGCTTAACATTCCAAAGAACGATATGGAGCTCATTGAAAAGTGGGTTGAAGAGAACAAAATTGAACTTCATGAGATATATCACTTCCTTCACGACCATGAGATGGAAGGATCGAAGATAATCTATGGAGAGCAGATCGAGGAATCTAGGGGGGACACCAGGATAATTTCTTACGAGGTTTACATAATATACGACGCCGCCTTCATAATTCGCAGCGAGGAGAGGCAGATCTCCGGAACTCACGAGATCATCAAGTCTTCAACGAGGCTAGGCTCTCTCGAACTACCAAAAGTAGAGGGCTGTAAAGACTGTTCGCCCTCCAAGGAAAGATCAGCTTAAATGCTAACACCTCCCTATTCTTTTATGTTGTGAGGTGCCCCAAATGGCACGTCGCCCGAGTCTCGTATACATTATGGCATTCCTACAGGCATTGTTTGTGATATTCGATCTTGCAGCCCCCTTCCTGACTGGCACCTTCATTTACTATAGTGGGGTCGAGTTTCTTGTGTCTTACCTAATGGGGGTTCTTGACTTCATACTTATCATTGGCTTCATGCGCGGGTCTAGGTGGTCCTGGTTCTTTGGACTGATTTTCAGTGGTATCAATATAATCAATTATACCCTCTCCTTCCTTTCCGACCCTATAGCACTTTATGTAATCCTACTCTTTATGCGACTGTTGATAATATTCTGCCTTAGGAGTGGGTCTGTCCGGGATTACTTCAATGTGGCAGTCACTCGATGAGAGGGAAGATCTCATCTCTGATGTAGTCAAGGAAATCCTTCGGCTTGACCTCGCTGAATGCCGTTACAACCGAGTTTCTAGTCACTCCTGCAACTATACTATATTTCCTTGACTTGAATACGATATACCATATGGTTCCGTGGGTCAGGTACTCATTGTACAGCGCAGTGTCGGCGAGCTGAGATCCATAAAGCGAGAGTTTATCCACATTTGGTATATCCACACCGTCAAAGAATATGACCTTCGTGTCCTCCGGGTTCGCTTCATGAAATTTTCTGAGCGTCTCGGGTGGGATCTTTGCTTCGACGATGCTCCCCGCAGAGATGAATAATATCTTGCTCAGCTGATTTGCTATGTTGTTTGCAGTTCTCTTCTTCTCGAGAATAATGAGCAAAATTCTTTCCCTATCGACCTGAAACAGGAATGGTGCCTCCAAAGTCTTGACCACGAGCCTTTCTCCGCCCCTATGCCGTACGGTAAACGGAACATCTTGGAAAAAAGTCCCCTCAAGGTAGTCTGAGCCCAAAACGAGATCTCCTATCTCTGTAACAAGTGTAATCTTTTCATCCCCATGCGTGAATTCCTCCTCCTGTCGGTATCCCTTCAGCTTTCCCGAGATCGTTGCTAGGTCCACATCCTCTTTAATCTTGAAGACCTTCCCTGCAAGGACCATCTATGACACCAACTATTGTGATTATTCAAGGACATGAATTAAAAGAAATATCATAATATAAATATTAATATCAATATTTAAACGACTAGGTTAAAAATTGTCCTTAAAAATTTTCCTTAAAAAATTGACCCTGCTCCGAGGTCTCCCCCGTCCACCCACGCAAACCTTCTCTGGAGGGATTTCGAATAGTAGAGCTTCCAGTCAAAATCTATCCTCCTCCCCCAGTCTGCATAGACCCTAGGATCAATGTAGTTCTTCAGGGAGGTGTTTAAGTTGTAATCTCTCGTCGCTTTCATCGCATTGATCTTGAGTTTGAGTTCTTCTATCTTCTCCTTTTTGGCATTCTTCTCCCTTAGCGCCTTCAACCTTTCAATCTTCTTCCTGAGGCTCTCCTCCCAATTCTTGGGCAGTTTTCTCTTGTGGTTACAAACCTTGGCAGCCTCCAAATTCGCCATGGTCGCATAGTACTTCTTGACGTATAAAGGATCATCTTTTTTGACATCGGCACTTTGGAGTGCCCTCTTTGCGGTTGTGGATGCATGGTAGGTTCTGAAAACCTTGGCAGTCAGTCCAGGCATAACTTCGGCTAGGTAAGCGTTTACCTTCTGAGATCTCACACCGTTAAATATGGTCTCGTTTCCTTCTGCTATGAACTCCTTTAGATTCCTATAGACGACCTCAGGTGGGTTGATAGTGCTGACCCATCGAACTGAGTCTTTACCGAGGAAGTCAAAAGTTATTGTACCGTCCGGGTTGAATTTCAGATGTTCTGGTCTGAGGGTCGTCGCGCCAACAGTGTCTGCCTCATCCTCGTCCTTCTCATCGCCGACCCTGAGTTTCAGTTCATCAATGAGGTAGCATACTGTAGCGATCTTTCTCTCTAGCAGATCGTGCGACTCTAAACCCCTTTTTATGTGCTCCCTGACCTTATCGATTATTTTTTCCAGTTCCCATGCCTTGTTGAACTTCTCAATATCCCTTACTTGTTTTATGTACGCTGTATCAGAGAGCCATACATACTTCATCTTGCCCCTGAGCTTGTCTCTCCAGCTGGCGATCCAGAGCGAGGTCGGGTCGAATACAACAGACTTCCAAGACCCCCCATTCGGTGGATCAGGCACCTTCGCGTCCGGAGAGAGGTTCAGGGTTATGTCCTCCGGTTTAACCCCTGGCTTCCATCTGCCTCTAAGGGGGTGATCTCCTCTACCCATGAAAATGCAGGCCGGTTCTACCATATAATTAGAGATCTCCATCGGCATTCCATTCACAATTGCAAATCCATACTTTTTCTTGTTCTCTTCTCTTATCCTCTTTCTCTCCTGTGCCAGCGCCTTCTTCTCCTCTTTACTCATAGCCTCTTTTCTTGCCTTCTCCCTCTCCAACCAAGCGATTATCTCCGAGAAATCAAAATCTTCAGGTTGGATCTTGCCCTTTATACCTAATGCTTTTCCGAAATCCTTGAAGAAATTTCTAACGAACACCTTATCTTTCACGTAATCTGTAGATAGCTTCTTAACCCAAGCCACCGCCATCTCTTCCTGCTCTGGGGTAAGTAAGATTTCCTCTCCCCTGAATTTTATCTTGAATCCTACGGGCTTGTAAACAGGTATGAGGACTCCATTATGTATAAGCTGTTTTATCTCGATGCTCGCCATCCAAGATCGCCATGAACACCAATTTAAAATGAATCTCGTTACATAAACTTTACTCGACTTTTTGTCAGTAAAAGAAAATATTAAATTAATATTGAAATTATATAAGTAAAAAATTTTAATAATAATCACGATATACAATCTATACGCATTTGAATACTCTCACATCACAAAACTTCAAGGAGTCGACCTATAAAGGGTGAAAGTGATGCTTATAAGGGTCTTCTGTGGAATTTGAGGCGCCCTGAGGGGTCCCCGATATGAGCTCTCTCACAATACTCGAGGTGGTACTGGAGAACTTCATGTCTTATGAGTACGCTAGGGTGCCCCTCAGACGCGGACTCAATCTGATTTGCGGTCCCAACGGTGCTGGAAAGTCATCAATACTAATCGCGATATCCGTGGCAACAGGACAAAGCTACACCGAGCGTTCTAGGAAGTTGGCAGACCTCATCCGAAGGGGCAAGGAAACTGCCAGGGTCACTCTGTTGCTGGATAACAGAGCAGAAAATGGAAAGCGCCCCGTCCCCTACATAAACAACGACATTATCTCGGTCTCGAGGTATCTGAAGAGGGATGGTGCCTACTGGTTTGAGATAAATGGCAGGCAAGCTAGCAAATTTGATGTGAATAGACTCTTTAAGAGTGTTGGGATGAACCCCGATAACATGCTCATAATAATGCACCAAAATATGATAGAAGAGTTCGCTATTACCTCACCTGAAGAGAAACTCAAGATGGTGGAGGAGGCGGTTGGCTTCTCCCAGTATAGGCGCGCCATTTACGAGTCTGAGGAGAGGCTCAACAGGATACTGGGTGAGGAGGAGGCTACATCACAGCTTCTTACCAGTGCCGAGCAAACCTTGGCATACTGGAAGGAGCTAAACGACAAGTATAACGAGAAGAAGTCCCTACTAGAGAGGAAGGCCTACCTTGAGAGGGAATTGATATGGGCCCAGATATTGAAGAATGAGCGTGCGGTATCACAGATCGAGGAGAAGATCCGCCTCAAGTCGTCCCAGCTCGAGGCGATAGAGAAGGGGATCCGCACAAAGAGCGAGGAGGCGAAAGACCTCTGGGGAGATTATCTGTTATTGAAGGAAAAGTTCAGGAACATACTTCTGGATGTCAAGAAAGGAGAAGCGGAACTGAAGGAGCTGGGACTAGTAGACGAGCGACTTGACGAGGTTGTCAAGAGGTATGTAGAGCTGAGGGTGGATGAGGCGGTGATGCGCTACCGCAAGGGCGAACTCGAGAGGGAGCTAAAGGAATTGCAAAATTCTTTGCAGGAGGCCAAGGCATCTCTGACAGAGTCCGAGAAGTTCAAGGATAAGGCAGGTGAAAGGATCGAGACCAGTAGGACAATCTTGGAGATCTCCGACGAGATAAAGTTTGTGAATGCTCATCTGCTATCCCTTGGCGACGTCCCCGAGGATGCCCCCTCCATGTACCAAACCTACTTGAAAACCTACAACGAGTTGAAGCAGAAGGCTCAGGTCGTAGGTGAGAATAGGCGGAAAACCATCGAAGAGTTGGAGGAGAGGAAGAGGGTCTGGAGAGGAGTAATGGAAAAGCTCATAGACGATATCAACCCGACATACCGTTCTGTCTTGGGAAGGGTCGGCGGAACTGGCGCCATACGTCTACTGAATATGGACGACCCAGACAGGGCCGGGGTGGAGATCACGGTTGGATTTCGGGGCACATCGCCTGTACTATTGGATGCTTATTCTCAGAGCGGAGGGGAGAGGGCTGTGGCAACCATGGCCTTCCTTCTGGCATTGCAGGATCACCTGAAATCACCGGTGAGGGCCGTCGACGAGTTCGATGTGCATATGGATCCGCACAACAGGGAGTCGATGATGAGGATGCTCTTCTCCTTCATGAATGACAGTTCAGATGTGCAGTTTATAGTGATCACCCCGAGTCAGCTCAGCGCGGTCGGCGAGTTCGCGAACATAATATTTGTCCAAAATGTGCACGGAAGATCGGAGGTGGCCAAAGCTGCCACAGCGAGCGCGTAAAGAAGAGTACTACGAGGAACTCGCCCGCATAATAAACTTGTGTCAGAGCATAAGGGCCAAAGGGGAGGATCCATTCCTTGTGGACGTTCCCCAAAAGTTACAGGTACTCAAGAGGCTCTTGCCTCAGTGGAAGCTTCTCGATGAGCTACTCATGGACGCCGAGGCTCTAAAGGAGCTCTCTTTAATGGTAAAACTTCAGAGTGACTGGGTGAAGAGGCGTGCCTCAGGACTCTTTATTGATCCGTTCCTCGTAGAAGTCAAGATAAAGCTCCTAGGTAAGGAAGAGCTTGCATCCGCCCTTCTTGCCGCTTGGAGACCTTTGATTGCCGCCGAGCAACTGACCCCAAAGAGACTCTTAGAGGCTTTGGATTACTGGAGGGTGCTCCTCCCGCTTTCCCAGAGAATGAAGGAAATCGAGGCAGCCCAGTTCCCAGAGGAAAAGACCTTGGCGGTCTCGGAACTCATCAGATTGAAATTCCTTTCTGAGCGCGCTTTCAATGAAGAGGTTAGGAGACTTCAAGAAGAATTGACTAAAGATTACGAGTCAAAGGGAGGACCCATTGATTACTGGAAGTTCGTGATCAGGGATACCTATGAGGAGACGCTGTTGAGGGCATACGCACTAAGCTTCATCATATCGAACGGCTATGCCAACCTCATCATCAACCCTGTGGAGGAGAGTATTATGATCGAGACCGCGGGAAAGCAGACGCAAAGGAAGGGAGGCAAATCCGTGCCCATCTCCATAACCTATGAGAAATGGATGACGATGAAAAATAGCATAAAAACTGAAGGGATAAGAAATGAGTGAGGACGTCACCATATCAAGAAAGCTCAAGAAGGCTGCCCAGCTCCTTCTCTTTCAACATCACCGCCTACCAGGTGCTAAGGGGTGGGAGCTGAGGAAGGTATTGGGCAAGGATTACATGAAGATAATAAAGCTTCTGGAGAGGCGTTTAGATGAGCTAGGGCTGGAGATAAAGATCGTATATGAGGACGGTATAGACCACCAAACTCCCACAGAGGAGGATCTTGAGCAGGCTCGCTTCTATGTTATCTGCAGGTCCCCACTTCAGATCGGCGAGGTCTCGCTTTCAGGCTGGAGGATAGACACACTTGCCGTATTGGCGGCAGCATTGGCTTATATAACTTCAAAGCAGGGCAGGGCTACAAGGAATGAGGTTGAGGGCCTTCTGAGGGAGAAATTCCCAGACTGGAAGGTCGACCAAGACCTCAACAGGTTTATAAGGAAGGGGTATTTGGACGAGGATGAGGAGGGCAACCTCTACATTGGATGGAGGACTCGCGCCGAGATAGACCTTAAAACCTTAGTCAGCATTATTGCGGGATCTTCTCAGACTCAACAGCTTTAGCACTTGCGTATTTGAGCGGCGCTTGATCGAATACTCCGCGGACTTACAGCTCTATCTCTTCACCTTCCTTTAACACCTTGACTGTTACTTTAGATGCTGCCTCAACTTTTTTGCGGAACTCCTCTGGATCTGTTGTCCAGCGGTGCATGGGGATCGCTATCTTGGGGCTTATTGTCACAGCAGCCTCGGCAGCTTCTGAATTATCCATTGTGTAGGTGTTCCCGGTCGGCAAAATGGCCACATCAACACCTTTAAACCCCATCATCTCAGGTATGAAGTCCGTGTCGCCTGCATGGTATATTTTCTTGCCCTCTATGGTCAAGATATAGCCCACACCAAATCCTTTAGGATGGAAGGGAACGCCCGGAGACCTGTACCTCTTTACGTTGTAGGCATGTACTGTACTGACTTCAATATTGTCGATCTTCAGACTATCTCCGGGCTCAACAGTCTTTACTTTTGCCTTCATCTTCTGGGCACAATCTTTTGGGGCGATTATGATGGTGCCCTCTTTCATGACGCTCTCTATGACCTTAGGATCAAAGTGGTCCCAATGGGAATGAGTGGCGAGTAATAGGTCTGCCTTATCATAAGGTTTCGCATCCTTTCCAAGGTCTATGTAAATTATTTTATCCTTACCTTTGATCTGAAAGGCTGCGTGCCCAAGCCACCTGATGGTTACCAAAACCATTCACCCGAATAATAAGTTCCCAAAAAATTATTTAAAATAAATTCTTTTCACCCTCGTCTCATTCAAAATGACTGGGAATGAATTATGTTTAGATTTAACCCTAATTTGGTTCCATCGGCTTAACAACTCTAAACCTGCATATGCTTTGGGCTTTATGGGTGCGTTCTTCTGTATCTCTTTCTTAGTACTTCCCTCTCCTCCCTCAGGATCATATCTACGAGGAAATCGATGTCTGGTGTCTTTGAGGATGCTAGCGTCACAATTGCAGTCTTAGAGAGTCCTTTGGCTGCCAACACAAGGGCCGCTGGCAGCCCATAGATCCCTATAAGCTCTCCACTCTCCAGTACTGTCTTATAAATCTCTTTGAATTTGTCAGAGACTTTGCCTCTCTCCGCCCTCTCTGACACCATCTGTGCTACTTCTAGGAGATCTCCATCCACTAAACCTATCTTCTTGGACCCACACTCTGGACAGACAAAATCCCCCAAAAACCTCTTGATCTTCACATTCTCCACGTACCTGAAGCACTCTGAGCAAACTGCGACCCTTGCCTCGTTCAGAAGTCTGGCCTTTCCAGCCTCTATTAAGATCCTCCTCAACCGGTCCGCTGGAACTAGGTCTGTCTTCCAGCTCAACTTCCTTATGCCGACTCTCGATATTGGTGATAAAGGCAGGTCTCTCTCCATAACGACGACCTTGAAGATCCCATCCTTCAGACCCCTTGCAAACCTTTCTAGCCCTTCAACATCCAGATCCTTGAATAAGACCTCCTTCATCGCCTCTCTCCATATCACAGTTCCCTTCATACTTTCCACCAGTTGCTGCATACCCATCTCGCTAAGATCGGCCCCCTTCTCTACAACGCCGAACCTCTTTGCCACATGGAGCAGCCGCCTCCTGAAAAGTCCCGTCTTCTCTACGGACACTTCAGCCAGCCTGGCAACATCTTTTGGATCGAGGCTTTTCAATACCTCTGCCACAATATCCACATCAACCGAAGTCTTCAGGTAGATCCTGTAGGGATCCTGAGAAGCCCCAACACCGCTCCCAGTCCTTATGGTGATCAAATAAGCCAGCACTCTCGAGAGCGTCTTGTTTATCATGAGCCCTAGGGAACAACTCACTATTACGTATCCTTCCCACCCCTCCACCGTGATAAGTCTGTCAGTCGGAACTTCCCATATACCTTCAGCTTGCTCCTTTACTTCTGTCAGCGCCTTGGTCAGCAACTCTCTCGATACGGGATACTCCTTCCTGAGCTCTTGGACCAAATCCTCAAATGGTGTGCCAACTCTCAAAAGCTCGCATACTCTCCCCTTTATCCTACCTACTTCCTGTGCCACTTCGAAGGGCACGGGTATCTCGTCTCCCACCCAATCAGGTATAGCACCTGTTGGATCCTCCTCCGCCCTAACATAAACCACATCTTTGTAGATTTGGACAATCTTCCATGGCGATCCCCTAACTATAAACTTCACTCCTGGCTCACCATATTCTGCCACAAAAGCCTCGTCCAGCGTACCTATGGGCTCATCCTTCTCCTCATCAATTACTAGGTAGTGTTTCTCCTCAGGTATCATTGAGAGGTTTTCAAAATAGTACCTGAAGATGCTCTCGTAAGGTCTCGTCTTGATCACAACGCCCTCCTCTGGCACGTAGAGAGCGAGCCTCGGTCTCCTCTCACTCATGTATTTAAGCACCTCTTTGAGCTCCTCCTCAGTTAGGTCTTGGAATGGGTAAGCGCTTCTGACGATCTCCATAATCTCATCAACGGTGAGTCTGCCGTATTCCAGCAACAAGCCTGCTATCTGGTGGACTAGTACATCTAGGGGTTTTCGAATTATCTTCACTTCTTCCAACTCTTCTCTAAGGCTACGCTTGACTATTACCAAGGACTCAAGCGCGTCATCCGAGTCCATAGTAATAATTGCCCCCTTCGAGGTTCCACCAACCCAATGTCCCGCCCTCCCCACTCTTTGGAGGAGTCTGGTCACCTGCCTCGGGGAATTGTACTGAACCACAAGATCGACGCTTCCGATGTCGATTCCTAGCTCCAAGGATGAAGTACAAACCACGCCCTTCAACTCCCCCTTCTTGAGACTTGTCTCCGCCTCGACCCTTGAGGATTTTGCCAGGCTACCGTGGTGTATGCTAACTGGCATGTTCATATCCCAAACCCTGAACCTGCTGGCAAGGATCTCGGCCTCAGACCTGGTATTAGTAAAGATCAGCGTGGACCTATACCTCTCCACCAGATCCCTTATCCTCCTCAGCCTCGCTGCGACCTCGGGGAAGGTTGCTATCTTCTCCGCCAACCTCACGTCTTCTTCGTCCGCCTCTGGCATGTCCACCTCTAACTCCATGTCCTTTGCCACCGAGACCCTCACAATTTCACAGTCCCTTCCTACGCCGACCAAGAACTTGGCAACCTCTTCGGGGGATCCTATTGTTGCGGAGAGCCCGATTATCTGAGGCTCTGCCTCAGTTATCCTCCTCAACCTCTCCAGCCCGACCGAAAGCTGACTACCCCTCTTGTCGTTTGTTAACTCATGCACCTCGTCAACTATCACCCACCTCACCTTGGAGAGGTGTTTTCTAAGCCTCCTTCCGGGGAGAATTGCTTGAAGTGTCTCGGGAGTAGTTATCAAAACATCTGGAGGCGCCATCGCCTGCTTACCTCTCTCCTTAGTCTCTGTATCCCCGTGCCTCACAGCCACCCTCAGGTCCAGCCTGCTGCACCACCATTGTAACCTTTCCATAAGGTCTCTGTTCAACGCCCTCAATGGTGTTATGTAAAGTACCCTTATGCCTCCTCTTCCTCCCTCCCTGACTATCTTGTCCAAGATTGGCAGGAAGGCCGCCTCGGTCTTGCCCGTTCCAGTGGGCGCAATTATTAAAACGTTACTTCCTTTAAGGATGGTCGGTATAGCCCTCCTCTGAGGCTCGGTGAACTTTCCAAACCCTCTCTCCTCTAACAACCTCTGAATCGGCTTTGAGAAGTATGAGAGAATTTCATCCATAATCCGTCAAAGAGGATAAAGGGGAACTTCCTAATATTGATTGATGGGGGCAATTATAATGGAGGGCGAAAACCGGTCATTCCATGTGCCCCTACTCGAGATAACTGGAAACATTCGAAGAGGTCTTTTCGTAACTAGAGTGAATAGGTTTACGGTCTTGTTGAAGTATAATGGTAGTCTTTTGCAGTGCCACCTCCATGATCCTGGCAGACTCAGCGAACTACTCCTGCCAGGCGTTCCCGTTCTCTTCAGGGACATTCAAAGCCCTGGAAGGAAAACCCAGTATGACATTTTGGCGATACGCTCGCCAGGATTTTGGGTGATCACAGATTCAAGGATGCCAAATATTATCTTGAGGAGGGTCGTTGAACTTTCCATTCTTAACTATAAGATTATTGACAAGGAAGTACAATGCGGGGACTCGAGAATCGATTACCTTTTAGAGAAAGATGGAACAAGATTCATTGCCGAAGTGAAGGGATGCACGCTCTGCAGAGGTGGCACTGCACTGTTTCCTGACGCGCCCACGTCAAGGGGGAGCCGACAAATCAAGAGAATGTTAGAATACCCTGGAGCTTGCCCCCTGCTTATTTTCGTAGTAATGCGGCCTGATGCAAACAATCTGCGCCCAAATATGGAAACAGATCCTCTTTTCTACCAGACGCTCAAGGAGGGGCTAAGGCTTGGGCTTTCTACAACATCTTTCAAAGTCTCGCTTGAAAATGAACGCATTATATGCTTCAGGGGCAATATTCCAGTAACAGTGGATTGAGCTAAATTCTATTTTTCTATACCACTTGAAAAATTAATGAAATACCTATCAAAAACCAATAACTGCGGTAAAAAGCCAGCAGTCTTAAAAATACTCCAGACCTGAGTAATTATTATGGTACAAATTGGGGTTCTCACCACTTACGATCCTGTACCGCTCGATGTGGAAGAGAAGGCAAAGAGGTTGGGCATGGCACTAGCCGCGCGGGGCGCCATACTTATAACGGGTGGAAACGGCGGTCTGATGACCTTGGTGGCAGAGGCTGCAAGAAAAGCTGGCGGTTTAACTGTCGGAATACTAGCCATAGAACTTGAGGACATAGGACCAGGACACCATTGGTTCAATCCATATAACACCATAAAGATAAAGACAGGTCAGACCTTTACATCAAGAAGCTCTATTGTGGTCAGGAGTAGCGACGCGGTTATAGTCGTTGCAGGAGGTGTCGGGACGCTCACCGAAGTCTCTATTGCTTATAATCTGAAGAAGCCAATTGTGGTCTTAAAGGGCAGCGGGATGATGGCTGACAAGTTGCCGCTGATGTTCCCAGATGGTTACATCGACCACCGACATCTAGTTAAACTGCATTTTATAGAGAACCCAGAGGAAGCCGCCGAATTGGCAATAAACTTGGCGAAGAAAGCCGTCTAAAAATGTTTTATGCCCTCCACTTAACGCTATGTTTCCATCTTTTTCAGTTCCTTCTTTGCAGCCCAAGAACGAATTATTTTCATAACTCCTTTTCCATTAGGAAATCGTACGCTGAAAGAGCAGCAACTGCGCCGTCGCCCGCCGCTATTATTGCTTGTTGATACGGTCTGTCTGTGATGTCGCCCGCAGCAAACACACCTTCACATGAAGTCCTTTGTCTTCTATCTACAATTATTTGCCCCCACTCATTCGTCCTGACCAAGTGTTTAATGTATTCGACCTTGACCTCCCTGCCCACCTCTATGAATACCATGTCCACCTTCATGTCTACAAGATTTCCGTCTTTATATTTCACGGTAATTCCTTCTACCTTTTTATCCCCTTTAATCTCCGTTACCATGGCATTCATAATGAACTGAACATTCGAGTGCTTTTTTACCCTTTCAACTAGCACCTCATCCGCCCTAAACTTGTCTCTCCTATGGATGACGTAGACCATTTTGGCATATCGGGACAAAAGCTCGGCGCTCTGCAGAGCCGCATTCCCTCCTCCTACAACCGCGACTTCCCTGTTCCTCGAAAAGGGAGCATCACAGGTCGCGCAGAAGCTAACACCTCTGCCTATTAGCCTGTCCTCACCAGGAACTTTTAGCTTCTTGTACGTACTTCCGCCCGTCACAATGACCGCCTTCCCAAAAAAGTTCCCTTCACTACTAATGACTTTGAAGATCTCGCCCTCCTTTTCCACCCTCTCAACCTCTCCAATTTTCACATCAACCTCTAGTCCCTTCAACTGCCTCTCGAAGATCTCAACCAATGCCTCCCCCCTCACTTCATTGAAACCTGGGTAGTTTTCAATAAATCCTGTCAAAATTACCTGCCCGCCGATGTCCTTACTTATGACCAAAACATCAAGCATCTTCCTTTTGGCGTAGATAGCCGCAGCGACTCCTGCAGGACCGCAGCCGACTATTATAACATCATGAATATTGCTTTGCTGGTTTTTACTCATAGGTCCTCCTTCCGTATAATGCCTCTAGATATAGAATTAATAATGCTAATAGAATAGGCTTACTCAATTCATATATATTTAGCACGAAGTTTTTAAATGGGGAAGAATTTTGCGCGAATTCGATCTTATTGTAATCGGTAGCGGATCTGGTCTGGATGTGGCTGTTGCTGTCGCCCAAGCTGGAAAGAGTGTTGCTATAATAGAGAAAGGGCCACTGGGCGGAACTTGCCTAAACAGAGGCTGCATCCCATCAAAGATGCTTATTCACAGCGCTGATATAATGGAGGCTTTGAGAAGTGCCCATAAATTTGGCATTAATGTAAAGGATTTTGAGATCGACTTCAGGCGAATAGTTCGGCGAGTAAAGGATGAAGTGGATAGAGAGTCTCAAGAAATAGAAAGAAATCTGAGGAGAGTAACAAATCCTGTTCTATTAAAGGGAGTAGGCAGATTTGTTGATCTGAAGACCTTAGAAGTTAATGGAGAGAGGATCCGCGCTGAAAAAATTCTCATTGCTGGGGGTAGTAGGCCCGAGGTACCGAATATACCTGGGTTGAAGGAATCCGGGTACATAACCAGTGATGAAGCCCTTCGACTCGAGACACTGCCCCAAACACTCACAATTCTGGGAGGAGGATACATTGCCGCAGAGCTCGCACATTTCTTCGGCTCATTAGGCGCCAATATTAACATAGTGCAGAGGAGAAAGATCCTACTGCCGAACGAGGACGAATCAATATCATCAAAATTCACGCATATCTTCTCTAAAAAATTCAATGTCCTCACAGGACACGCCCCCATAGGCGTCTCAAGGAATGGCGGAATCTATGAGGTCAAGGTCGAGAATATAGAGACCAAAGAGCAGCGTGTAATAAGTTCTGACCAACTTCTAATAGCCGCAGGTAGGGTTCCAAACTCCGACCTACTTGATCTTGAGAGGACCGGAGTCAAGACCGATAGCAGGGGCTTCATAATAGTTGATGAGTACCTGAGGACAAATGTAGACGGGATATTCGCACTGGGAGACATCATTGGACGATATCAATTCAAACATGCTGCAAACCTAGAGGCTGAGTACGCCTATCATAACATCATGAATCCCGATGCCATGGTGCCTGTTGACTATACCGCAATACCGCACGCGGTTTTCACGAACCCCCAGATAGCCGGTGTTGGTAAGACAGAGCAGGAGCTCAGATCTAAAGGTGCTGAATATCTGATCGGTTTCTACAGGTACGCTGATACTGGTATGGGAAATGCGATTGGCGATGATGAGGGATTTGTAAAGTTCTTGGTGGATCGAAAATCAGGGAAGATTCTTGGTTGTCACATACTTGGACACGACGCCTCAGTCCTAATACACGAGGTCTTGGTCGCGATGAAATGTGGGGATGGAACTTTGGACAACATCAGGAAGGTCGTTCACATTCACCCTGCACTCTCCGAAGTCATAGATCGAGCCGCAGCAAACCTCTTCAAGCCCCTTCAATAACCAATGAAGTTTTCTGTCTTGATCTTTTCCTCATTTACCCCTAGGGATCTTAAATGCTGAGTACAGTCCTTGACAAGTCCTGGAGGCCCTGACACATAGAAGACCCTCTCTTCATAATCAGGTATATGCTCCTTGATCATTTCAGAGTCCACATGTCCCCTCCTACCCTTCCAAGAATCCCCGGCACGGGAAAGCGTATGAATGACTCTGAAATTCTTGTTGTTCTTTGCTAATTGATTCAATTCCTCAAAAAATGGTATATTCTCCTCAGACCTGTTTCCGTACAATAATATTATGCTTGACTGAACTTGTTTATGTGTACAATACTTTATCATGCTTATTAGGGGCGTTATTCCGATACCGCCTGCCAGCATCCCCACCTTTGGGTACTCTCCCATAAAGGTGAAACTACCGTTGGGTCCGTCGATATAAATCTCGTCGCCAACACGGAGTTCTGTCATCGCGTTCGAAAACTCGTGTCCTGTAAGCCTCTTTGTGACCTCTAAAAAATCCTCGGTGGGGCTGCTACTTATAGAAAGTGGCTTAGTTAATGCTTTACCACTTTTTTGTACGGAAACAAACAAATACTGTCCAGGTAAAAACTCAAACCCCCGCGGCTTAATGAACTGAAAACTTCTAATGTCTTCGGCCCTTTTAAGAACTCTAATTATAGTTGCCTTGTACCTCATATATTCACACTTTCCTATTTTCAGTGCATTCTCATAAAGCTCACAGTGCCTGCAATAATCATGGTGATCATGAATACCAGTGCAACTCCGAGATCTATCCAGATCGGGAAATGATTAAGCCCCAATAGCGCCCCTCTCATACCATCCACTATGTAAGTTAAGGGATTAATCCTAGTCACAAAAAGCAACCAAGCCGGGAGATTCTCTAGCGGATATAGTGCGCCCGAGAGGAAGAAGAGTGGCATTATTACAAAGCTCTGAATAAGACCGAATCCTTCAAAACTACTCATCTGTGCCCCTATTGCCAACCCCAAGCTCGTTGTGGCGGCGGAGAGGAATAGCAAGAAGAGAATTACCACAATAAGGGAGTATGGCGTATAATTAATGTTGAAGAAAACCCCAATCACTATTAGAAACGACCCCTGTAATAGCGAATCGGTGCACCCTCCCATCATCTTACCGGTGAAGAGCGTTAGTCTACTAAGGGGCGCTACCATTACCTCCTTGAAAAAATCCATCCTTTTGTCCCATACTATGTAGAGGCCAAAGAATATTGAGGTGAAGAGCACTGTGAGCATCAGCACTCCTGGGAATATGAACGTCTGGTAGTCTGCGCCCCCGAAGGATATGGTTGAACCCAGCCCTCCACCAAAGGCGATCAACCAAATAATTGGATTCACAATTGATGATATTATCCTGGATCTCTCCCTAAGGAATACTTTCACCTCTCGATACCAGAGTGCATAAAGTCCTGAAAGCTCACCCATTCTGCCTCACCTGAATTAACTTATCCTCCCAACCTTCTGCCGACTCATCCCTTATACCCCTCCCCGTCAGTTGCAAAAATACGTCGTTCAGGGTCGGCTCTCTCAACTCCACAAAGGACGCCTCTCCGATATTGCATAGAACTTCCTGAATGTGCGCCCCCACCTCCGATAGTATTATTATAACGTCCCCATCTTTTGCCTCAACCCTGCTCACATACGGCAAAGTCTTTATCTTTTCTAAGTTGGGCTCCTTTACCTTAGCCCTTATCATGCTCTTCCCTACCCTCATCTTTAGATTTGCTGGAGAGTCGAGCGCCTTTATTCTGCCGTGGTCTATTATGGCAACCCTATCGCAGAGGGCATCTGCCTCTTCCATATAATGTGTCGTAATCAGAATCGTGACCCCTTCCTCCTTTGATAGCCTCTTTATATAATCCCATATATGGCTCCTAGTCTGGGGATCCAATCCCAAGGTTGGCTCATCCAAGAATAGGACTTTTGGCTTGTGGAGTAGCCCCCTCGCGAGCTCGAGCCTCCTCCTCATACCGCCTGAATACGTCTTCACTAGGTCCTTTGCCCTGTCCTTCAGATCCACAAGCTCTAACACTTCGTCTATTCTTGACCGCCTAACTTCAGAGGGAACGCCGTACATCATGGCATGCAAGTATAAGTTCTCCCATCCAGTAAGAAGCTCATCAGAGCTCGGAGCCTGAAAGACCATCCCTATCGACTTTCTGACTCTCGATGGCTGATTAATGATGTCATAACTATTGACCTTCGCATTGCCCTCCGTTGGTCTGAGTATCGTAGCAAGCATTGATAGCAGAGTCGTCTTGCCCGCGCCGTTCGGTCCCAATAGCCCAAAGATCTCTCCATCCTCCACGGAGAGGTCTATGTGGTCTACTGCAACCAATGTTTTGAAGACTTTTGTTATGCCGAAAGTTTCAATCATCATCGCCTATCGCCGGCTGGTCTTTAAAAGGAACAGTTATTCATAAACTTATTTTTTATTTTTTGCTTGTATCAGCATTTATTTACTTGATTTTTGCAATCCCAAATATTCTACAGTCTTTGCATATGTGGACAGCCAGTCAACTAACAAAGAATCCGTCAGATTGAGGAGCTCTAGCACTTTAGGACTCTTTATTTTGTAAAGAGTCCGACGCCCGTTCTCTCTCCTCTCTAGTATACCTGCTCTATACAATATGTCTAGATTCTTGGAAGTCGTGGACTGAGACCTGCAGATAAATGGTATAATTTCACAGACGCACTTCTCACCATCCTTCAAAAACTCTAAGATCTGTAGCCTGACAGGATCTGCCATTGCCTTGAACAAATTTGCTCTTTGCTCCAAGACGCTCTTGTCCATAATTGATTATGCGCTCAAAGCGATAGATATACTTTTATATCTAAAAATTGTAATCCATGAATTAATTTTAGGAGGATCATCTTTGGGCAACCCAAAATCTGGGCTTCCAATACTGAGCCGGTTTTTGACTCTATGGATCTTTTTAGCAATGGTAATTGGTATTGGTTTGGGTTATGTTTTCCCTGGCGTAGCAGATCTCTTAGGAAAGATGAGTATTGGGACTACCTCTATTCCGATAGCTATAGGTCTAATATGGATGATGTACCCTCCGCTTGCCAAGGTCCGATACGAGGAGCTCAGAAAAATCGTGACCGCGAAGGGATCAAAGATCATGCTAACAGAGTCCCTCATACTGAATTACTTGGTGGGTCCTTTTCTGATGTTTGTCTTGGCTTGGATCTTCCTTGCACCGTTCCCCGAGTTCAGAAACGGCATCATACTCGTTGGGCTTGCTAGGTGCATAGCCATGGTCATAGTTTGGAACGACTTGGCTGAAGGAGACAATGAGTGGGCTGCCATACTCGTTGCATTGAACTCGGTATTTCAGATCGCATTTTACTCTGTTTATGCATACTTCTACATCACACTTGTAAGCTCATGGATCGCGGGGAGTGGCACGGTGGTCCAGATCTCTCTTATTGACATAGCCACCTCTGTTCTGATTTACTTGGGTATACCCTTCTTCGGCGGGATGATCACGCGCTTTTACTTCCTAAAGAGCAAAGGTCGAGAATGGTACGACAGGGTTCTGATGCCCAAGCTTGGTCCGACATCCCTCTTCGCCCTTCTATTCACCATAATAGTGATGTTCTCACTGAAGGGCGAATATATCGTCACGCTCCCATTGGATGTTGCAATGATCGCTATGCCCCTCCTATCCTACTTCATAATAATGTTCCTCCTTTCGTTCTTGGTGGGCCACCGTTCAGGTCTTGATTACAAACGTGTTACTGCACTCTCCTTCACTGCAGCAAGCAATAACTTTGAACTTGCAATAGCGGTTGCAGTATCTGTATTCGGTCTTGCCTCAAAGGAGGCCTTTGCGACGGTGATCGGTCCCCTTATAGAAGTTCCGGTTATGATCTCCTTGGTAAATGTGGCATTTTGGTTCAGGAGAAGACTTTACAAACTCGAAATCAAGTCATAATCTCTTACCAAATCTCAAAAATTCAAAATTTTATTGATCCAACATTCATAATGGCATTGAGCTAAACCGCCGCTCACAAAACCAAATCGAGGGGCACAGACTCATAAATTTAGCTCAGAAAGTCCCTTCTAACATCTTGGACTCACTCTCATAGTATGCTAAAGCTAATGGTATTTTCCCAAGAAATCCAAAAATACTCCTTTAAACCATATTATTGATTATGAAAATCCAAAAAGTGCCGGGAAATAATAAGAAGCATAAGGTCTTTGTCTACGCCCTCAGCACATGTGCATGGTGTAAAAAGACTAAACAGTTCCTTAAAGACAAAGATGTTGAGTATGAATATGTGGATGTAGACCTCCTTTCGAAAGAGGATTTGGAAAAAGTTAAAGCCGAAATCACTAGTAGAGGCGTCCCGCTACAATTCCCTCTGATAATAATTGACGATAAAGTGATGATTACTGGCTTTAGAGAAGACCAGATAAATGGTGCTCTGGCTTGACCTCGTTGGAGGAAGTAAGAAGAAGGGTAGAGATGGACGCTGAATCTAGGGGCTACAAGCTGAACCCTGACTCCTATTTCCTAAACGACCTGCTTGAGGGTCTAAGAACTAATGAGGAACGATATGGCTATCCTTCTTGTCCTTGTAGATATGCCACCGGGATCTTTGATCTCGATAAGGACATCATATGCCCTTGCGATTACAGGGACATAGATGTTGAGGAGTTTGGTGCCTGCTACTGCGGCCTCTTCGTAAGCAAAGAGGTATACGAAGGAAAGAAAAAGCTCCAACCAGTGCCCGAGCGCAGGCCCAGCAAGCTCATCGAAAGGGCACTAAGCGGTCGCACAACCAAAGAACCCGCCCATGAAGTTAAAAAGGAAGAGAGAGTTATGGAGGCGATTGATGGTATGAAATTTTGGTATTGTAAACAGTGTGGCTATGTAGCCTTCCGAGAAGAGCCCCCCTACATTTGTCCAATTTGTAAAGCAAAGCGCGAAGCCTTTGCAGAGATCTACTTGTCGGTCTTTGCCAAGGGTTAAACTTTGGGACTGGCAACGTAGAACAAGTTATCTCCTACTTTTAATTCCTCTTCACTCGTCTATCCTTTGACTCGCATTTATCCAAGCCGCTAACGACTTTAAAAAGTGAAGACCGCCATTCCTATTAAATGGTAAAAATTTATGATATATGATGCCTTAAGAAGTTTAAGTTAAGTGTTATTCCTTTCTACCCTGATTTCTATTGTCTCCCACTCCTTGTTAACGCCCTTTAACGTCATAACTGCTCCTGAGATCATGCCGCCTAGTATCTGGTTAACAAATTCATTGAGCGGTATCTCCCTTCCATCAACAGCCACTTTTACTTTCATAAAGTTCTCCTCAAGTACTTATGGTGACGCTATTTATAAGAGCTTTCATGGCATTTAAGACATATGTTCAGAATTTTAGGTGGTGTTTTCTGATTTGGATCAATATCTTTATAGCATTTGACTTAGGAGGAAACAAAAGCCATTCCGGAGGTATCCTCAGGCTATGTAACTAGGTCTCACAGAACCTTCCTTACTTTCAGGTGGTTGTGGAATCGTCGGAAGCGGTAATGGCGGCGGTATGTTGAGTGACCTGGCGAGTATAACCCCTTCAATGAAAGATACATTTGCTATAGTCTGCAATAACGGGGATGGAAGCATCCTTTTACCTTCGAAGGACTTCTTGATCTCCTCAAGTTCCTTTTTATCACCCGTCACCTTAGCTACACCTTTTATCGTCAGGGTCGCAACAGCAGGGTTGTAATTTACATTGAATATAAAACTACACTCAAGGCTATCGTTGATTGGTGTAAGTTTAACAACGCTTATGTTGGTGGTTATCTGAATATTGGTGGTCCCTCCGGCCTCCATGAGCTTCTCTCCAGAAATATGGCTCAAGTTTATAGTTATGTTCAACATACACACCTTCTTTCATAAAATACGGCTCGCTTTTGATAAACCTGCCTATTGCCTATATGGCTTATACTAGTCCTACATAATTTACCTATAACTTAAGCCTCTTCCTCTAATTATTCCTCTACTTCTTCCTCCTCCACCCATAAATCTCAGTATCATAGAAGGGGAAATCTGAAACAACTCCCTTCTCATCACGGCCTCTGATCTTAACTATTACCTCCTCCCCCAACTTTACACCTACTGGTAAGTATGCCATGGCTATCCCGAGATTTATAGTTGGAGAGTAGGTTCCGCTCGTCACAAACCCTATCTCCTTATCTGCCGAATAAACCTTGTATCCCTCTCTTGGTATGCCCTTCCCTGTCATTTTTATTCCCATCCTCTTTCTTACAATGGCATCCTTGAGCCTTTCCAGAGCGACCTTTCCAATAAAATCTCCTTTCTGAAGCTTCACGGCAAACTCGAGCCCTGCCTCGAATGGGTTAATCTCTTCGTTTATCTCGTGTCCGTAGAGCGGCAATCCTGCCTCGATCCTGAGGACATCTCTAGCACCCAGCCCTGCTGGGGTGGCACCCAAAGAGATGAGATTCCTCCAAATATCCTCAGCCATCTCAATATCTTCGGAAATCAGCTCAAACCCATCCTCGCCCGTATACCCTGTCCTGGTTATTAGGCATTTTGCCGCCTTGACATAACCCTCGGTGCCCCTAAACCTCTTCAAAACATCCAATTTTCTATCACATATCTGCTGCAAAATAGTCTCCGAATATGGTCCCTGAAGGGCAATCATAAAACTTTTATCAGATATATTCTTTATTTCCACATCAAAACTTTTTGCGTGCTCCTCCACCCAAGCTATATTCTTATCCCTGTTTGCCGCATTCCAAACCACCAAATAAGACTCATCATCCCTTCTGACCACTATAATGTCATCCTTTATGCCCCCATTCTCATTAAGGATCAATGCGTACCTAGCCTGGTTGGGCTCCAATTTGGAGATCTCTTGGGATGTAACGAAGTCCAAAAAAGTGCCAGCCTCCTTTCCCGAGAAGAGAACTCTGCCCATATGGCTTACGTCGAACACTCCTGCCTTGTTCCTTACACTCATCACTTCTTCGGATATGCCCACGTAAAACAATGGCATATCAAAACCCGCAAATTCCACAATATGCCCCATTTCACTATGAACCTTGTAAAGTACGGTTCTTTTTCCCATTTTACCAACTCCAACTTAAGGTCTGAAAGTATATCGTTTTTAAAGTGTAAATACCTTTTTGTCAAGCTATTTTAAAGAAATGCAATACCATATTCGAAGCCCAAACCATTTAAAAGCTAGATCGATTAGGAGTACGCATCATAACCTGGCAGCTTCAAGAGCTCGTCTTTGAAATCTTTCGATTTGAGGCACCTCAAAAACTCTTGTACTGCCTCCTTATTCAGACTCTCAGGGGAGACGACAAAGTCATACTCTTCGTACCCGATGGGAATGAAATCAAGTCCATAGTTTGCTGCAGCAGTCATCACGCCGATGCCCATATCTGCCCTTCCCTGATACACTGCCGCCGCTACCGCTGAATGCGTCTTAGCCTCCCACCTATACCCTCTGATCTTCTTAATAACATCCTCAAATTCCAGTCCTAAGTTATTGCAGATCTTCCTCAACATATGATCTGTCAGAATCCTAGTCCCAGAGCCTCTGTTCCTGTTTACAAACATTATGTCTTTTCTTAAAAGATCCTCCAAACCTCTTATCGATTTCGGATTGCCCTTCTTTAAGATTATCCCTTGAAGGCGCCTATAGCCCTTAACCAGGCTTCCATCCGGAAGACCAAACTTTCTAACAAAATCTTCATTATACCTCATAGTCTGCGGATCCAGCAGATGAATTCCTGCTATGTCTGCCTCCATTTTGGAAACTGCCTCTAGACCTCCAAGGGACCCAATATTTACCACTTTCGATCTTATACCCGATCTTTTGAAGAGCATCTCTAGAAGTAAATCCAGCGCTGGACAATTGCTGCCAATTATAACAAGTTCTGCCAGACCCTCTTCATCGTTGAACAAATTGACCTGAACTTCCTTACCCTCGTCCAGAAATTCTACATCTTCAGGAATGACAATGTAACCGTCCGCCTTGGCGAGCGTTCCGATGGCACCTGAACTCGCGAATATTGGGTAGGCTATGTTGTGTCCTCCTTTCTTTATTACATGGACTGGGAGAAACCACCTCCTTCCCTTCGCAGCGTTGACCCTCTCAGATAGTTTTGCCAAAATTTTCGCATTCTCCCTCTTTCTAACAGAAGATGCACTCTCTAAGTAAGGTCTCACTATCTCATTGAAGATCATTAATGCCGATACTGGATAGCCCGGAAGCCCGAAGACAGGCTTCCCTTGATGCAATGCTACAACTGTTGGTTTTCCTGGCTTTACGCTCAGACCATGCACAATGATGCCTTGATCACACACCTCTTCAAGAACCCTATAAACAATATCTCCTGCACCAGCAGAAGTCCCTCCTGACAAGATAACCGCGTCGCAAATACTCAGTCCGTCCCTAACCCGAGTTTTTATTTCCTCATAGTCGTCCCTAGCTCTGCCCAGATTGATAACTTCTGCCCCATACTCCCGAAGGGCTGTGGATATAGAAGGCGCATTGGCATCATAGATCTTCCCGAACTGAAGACTTTCGCCCTGCCCCAAAAGCTCGTCCCCGGTGGACAGCACTCCGATCTTAATCCGTCTCACTACCTCGACCTCCTCAAGACCGATTGCGGCGAGTAGACCAATCTCTCTTTTGCCTAATACCGTCCCCCTTCTGAGAACCAACTCTCCCATCTGAATGTCCGAACCTGCAGAAGCCACATTCTCTCCTGGCGTGGTTCCCCTGAAGATCTGTACATGGTCGCCAACTTTTTTGGTGTACTCGACCATTACTACCGAGTCTGCCCCCTTAGGCATTGGTGCACCAGTAGCTATCTCGAAACACTCGCCCCTTCCAAGTTCCCTCAATAGGGCATCCCCTGCATCTATTCTGCCCACGACTCTCAGTTCGACTGGCTTCTGCTCTGAAGCACCTTCCAGATCTGATGAATACACGGCAAAGCCGTCCATCTCTGCCCTGTCGAAAGGAGGCAGATCCAATTTCGAGATTATTGAGTTTGCTAGAGTCCTACCACCTGCGTCTGATATCTTAACGACCTCGGTCCCTAGGTCCTTCTTGACTCCGCTGAGTATCCTTTCCTTTGCCTCTTCTATACTCATCAATCTATGAAATATCCTTCTCAACGAGAGAACCCCTCCCTGAGCAACTCTACCTCTACTTCAGATCCTTCCTCAAGGCCTTCGAGATCTTCGGTGATGATCACAAGCCCGTCCGCCTTTGTTATGGAAGATAGGAGACCTGAGCCGGTGATCGCTATGGGCTCTGCGAACAGTTTTTCTTCCCTCTTAACCAGCATCACCCTAAGGAAGTGCCTTATACCTGGCGTGCTTGCCACCCTCCTCGCCATAATCGCCCTAACTTTCTCCCTCTTTGGGGGCGCCTTCCCCGTCCAAGTATATAAGACGGGCATGACTATATTCTCAAAACCGATATATGCCGAGACTGGATAGCCCGGCAACATCACCACGGGAACATCATTAACAATGCCGAACCCTGTTGGCTTACCAGGTTTTACTGCAAGCCCGTGGAAGACGACAAAAAATTTGGTACTTATGACCTCTGGAACCAGATCCTTCCCGCCCATCGAAGTCCCACCAATAGTTATAATCATGTCCGCTATCTTAGACAAGTCGATTAGCTCATCTGAAATCCGGTCGAAATCGTCTGGCACAATACCCCGATCCACAACCTCGCATCCGATCTCCTTCAAGGCTCCTGCAATCATCGGCCTCGTCGAGTCCAAAATCTTATTCGAGATATTTTTTGCATTCTCAAAATCAATCAATTCCTCGCCGGTTGAGAAGATGGCTACTTTTGGCCTCCTTCTTACGACCACCCTCTCCTCGCCTATTGAAGCCAGAACCCCTATATGCCAAGGTCTCAAGAGCTCGCCCCTCCGGATAACGACCTCCCCTGCCTTTATGTCCTCTCCCCTTATTGATACATTAGCAAACTTGGGAACCGCTCTCTTGACCTTTACATACTCTCCCTCAATCTCACAATCCTCCAGCATTACCACAGCATCTGCACCTTTTGGCATAGGCGCTCCTGTAAAAACTTCGTAACATTCTCCCTCAGAGATCTCACCTGCGCTTGATCCTGCCTCGATGGTTCCTTTGAGCCTAAAGAAAGCAGGGTTGGACGGACTCGCACTGAAAGTTTCGTGGGCTCTCACTGCAAAACCGTCTACAGCCGACCTATCGTAAGGTGGAACATCGATCTTTGATATTACATCATATTCCAAGACTCTACCATGAGCCTCTTTGGAAAGTATTGCCTCAGACCCTAAACTCTTCGATCCGCAGAACTTCATAACCAATTCAAGTGCCTCTTTTACTTTTTTCAGACCCTCAAAACCTCTCTTTCTCGAAAGGACTGCCATCCCAACTCAACCTATCATATAAGCGGGCTTCTTGTTTTTAAAACATTCAGCCAGACCTATGTCGACAACACCTCATTCCGACAATTTTTATCCATAATATTAAATTAAAATTTATAGCAAAAGCTTAATACTATCTGCAATCAATCCATACGCATTACAGGAGGCCGAAACTTGTCGGGACAACCTGATGAAATTGTTGAATTAGTGGCAAAATATACCTATGGCACATGGCGTGCCCAAAAAGCTTGGAAAAAGCCGCCCCACATCGTAGATGCTGAAGGGGTATACTTCACGGATGTTAGTGGGAGGAAACTGCTGGACTTCTCCTCACAGCTAATGTGCTCCAACCTCGGTCACAAGAACAAGGCTGTGATCGATGCCATAATAGAACAAGCTAAGAAGATGCCATACATATCCCCTGCCTACGCCGTTGAAGTTCGGGCAAGGGTAAGCCAAGCACTCGTTGAAGTATTGCCACAGGGACTCGAAAAGATCTTTTACTCCACCTCTGGCACCGAGGCTAATGAGGCGGCCCTCAAGATCGTGATGATGTACCAGAAGCCAAGAGGTGCGTACAAAATTATCTCTAGATACTACTCCTACCATGGATCTACAATGGGCTCTGTCGCCTGCACTGGTGATCCAAGGAGATGGTTCGTAGAGCCAACAGGCAAGATCTCAAGCGTAATATTTGCACCGGACTGTTACTGCTACAGGTGCCCATTCAAGCAGGAGTATCCTGACTGTGGCATAACCTGTGCTGAATACGTGGACTACATGATAAAGAATGAGGCAAATGTTGCTGGAATTATAGTTGAGCCTGTTGTTGGAACCAACGGAGTATTAGTGCCCGTCAAGGAATACTTGCCCAGACTTAAGCAGATCGCAGAGGAGAACAATGTAATATTCATAGCGGATGAGGTTATGTCCGGCTGGGGCAGAACTGGTACATGGTTTGCCGTTGACAACTGGGGGGTAAAGCCTGACATTCTCACCACAGCAAAAGGAAGCACTGGTGCTTACACACCATTGGGTATAACTGCTACGACCCGAAAGATTGCTGATTACTTTGAGGAGAATTACTTTGCACATGGTCACACCTACGAAGCTCACCCGTTGGCCATGGCGCCAGTAATAGCTGCCATTAATGAGTATAAACGCCTCAACCTATTCGAGAATGCGAAGAAGATGGGTCAATACCTTGGCAAGAGGCTCAACGAGCTGAAAGACAGGCACGTCTCAGTCGGCGACGTGAGAGGGATCGGTCTATTCTGGGCTTTGGAGATCGTGAAGAACAGGAAGACAAAGAAACCATTCAATACCCGCGCAGACAAAGCGGCAGGCGTTCCACTGATGGTTGACAAAGTCGCGGCAGAGCTCAATAAACGCGGAGTGTCCATATCTTCTTGGATAAGCCACTTCGTGATCGCGCCACCACTAATAATCAATAAAGAGCAGATCGACTTCGCTATGGACGCTTTCGATGAGGCTCTGAAGATTGCCGACGCAGATGTGGAGAAGTGATAAGTCGCTCTCCTTATTCCTCGCTAATCAAACATGCTTTCTACTTTTCATTTAATTTTTTCTTTGTTACTTTTTCATCTACTTTTTTATGGAAATAGTCTTACTATTTCCTTTTTTCTATTTACTAGTTTACTTAAGCTCCCTGAGCTTTCGTTATTCTAACATCGTTCGCTACCATCGCCGGAAGATATGCGGGCGTCCTAACTTCCCACCACTTTACCCACTTCCGTTCCTTACAAACTGCGCTTATTGAACTGAAGAGCCTTACTAGGTTATCACTAATCCTTACCCCTTTCAGCGATCCCTTCAGCTTACCGTTCTCTATTAAGAAGATGCCGTCTCTGCATATTGTGGAGAAGTCTCCCGTACTGTAATTTTGGAACCTAGTGTACCAGTTACTCACAACGTACAGACCGTTTTTAATGTCTTCAAGGGCCTCTTCAAATCTAACGTTTCCTCCTTCGACAACCAAATTCCAAGGTGATGGCATTATCCATCCCGCGTTTCCAGTACTCTCTGTTTTGAATTTTGCAGCAGTCTTGACATTGTGGAGGTAGCCCTTAACCTCCCCCTTCTCTACGATTATATTCTTCCTCGTCTTTATTCCCTCATCGTCAAAAGTTCTTGAAGAGAGCCCATCCTCGCTTGATCCATCATCAATCAAAGTAAAATTCTCAGAGAAGACTCTCTTCCCGATCCTCCCTGCCAGGCAGGATAAGCCTGTGTCAACAGAGAAGGCCGAAGCTGCCTCCCCCAGATGTTCTATTAGGTTTGCTGCTATTATCGGTCCCAAAAGGACTTTGTACTTGCCCTCGCTCCATCCTATGAAATTCGCCCCTTCCTTGACAATCGACCCTGCCTCCTCCCCAGCACCCTTGGCATTAATGAATTTCATAGATGTTGCACAAGACAACCCCTGACCGGACGCCTCTCCCTTAAAGGCTCTGACATTCAGTTCAAAGGAGGATCTTTCGTCATACCCTTCAGTCCCTCTACCGCTCAGTATACAACGCCTTGTTATATCCCCAGTGAGCACTCCTGAAACTCTCTCGGCACCCTCTCTAAGGGCAGCATCCACGGCATCCCTAACACTCTCACTCATCCTATTGGGATCTATTTCTTCGTTCGCCGTCCTTGCAGCATACTTATTCCCTTCAGGTATGGGCACAAACTCTTTATCCTCGGGCACGAGTTTTGACTCAGCCAAAGCCCTCTCAACACTCGATTTAACCGCACCTTCAGAGAAATCTTCAACCCTTCCTATCAACCTTCTCCTACCAAGCGTACACAGAAAATCCACGCCCATGATAGACCAACTCTGAACTACCGTTATCCTATTGTTTGCAAATCTTATCATAGCCCTATCTTTGTGCGCAGTTATCACTATGCCCCCGTCAGCCCCCTTCTGAAGTAGAGTCTTCAACACCTCCTCACCAATTGAGAAGAGTTTCTCTTTCATGAGAATCCCCTTTTCTGGTATTTTATGGGAAATTAGTTTTAACCATATCGGGAGTCATCGATTAGAATCTTCTTTAGGTGAAACTGCTTATAAGTTTGGTTTTCAGTGAAATAGGTTAAGTGATCTGAAGATAGATGTTTGGACGGGTGGTTTAATGCAAATAACAGTATCCGTGCCCGGCAAAGTCACTTTACTGGGTGAGCATGCGGTAGTCTATGGAAGACCCGCACTTGTATCCGCAATCAATAGGCGGATTTACATAAAAGCAGAGAGTAGAAGTGACTCCTCCATAAAGGTACTATCACCCGACCTAAAACTTCAAGGATTATCATTAAAGATAAACGGTGGGCTGAGCGATTTTGAGTTGGAGGCAGGGGAGAGGAAAACCCAAATTCTAGAACCCCTGCGCTACATACTTAAGGCTATAGAGGTTACATCCGGGCACTACGGGAAAAAATCGGGCGCAAACATAATTGTTCAGTCTGAAATGCCGATCGGGGCTGGTCTTGGAACGTCCGCCGCAATATCTGTCGGAACGGTTGCGGCATACTCGGTGCTCCTTGGATACGATATAGACCTTAATGATATTGCGAGAATGGGTCACGCCACAGAGGTTGCCGTCCAGGGGCTCGCGAGCCCAATGGATACTGCGATAACCACCTACGGGGGCACCCTATATATCAAGCCCGAAGGCACAAAGCCCCTCATGGAGCGCATAGATATGCCATGCAATTTTGCATCTGTTTTGGGGTATACCCAAAGGGAGGAGACGACCTCTCAGATACTAAAAAAAGTGAAGGCTGCAAAGGATCGCAACCCCCAGGTGATTGATCTAATCATGGATGCTATTGGTCTATTAGTGGAAGAGGCCCGGGCTTGTATTAAAAAGGGAGACATGAAGTCCTTTGGGTCTCTCATGAACATCAACCATGGATTATTGGACTCGTTGGGAGTCTCTACAAAGGCACTAAACGACATGGTTTACGCATCAAGGAGCGCGGGCGCCTTGGGATCAAAAATGACTGGGGCAGGTGGTGGCGGTTGCATCTTAGCACTCTGTCCCGATAGGGTGAGGGAGGTCTCCCTCGCAATCAGGCTGGCTGGAGGGATGCCATTCGAGGTATCGCTTTCAAGTCCTGGTCTGAGAATTGAAGAATCTTCTCATGGACATTAAGCACCTTTGCCCATTTACTTACCCTTAAGATCTAATGATTCCTGTCAAGAATCTCCTCTATATTGTGGGCTATACTTTTCGAAAGTTCTTTGTAGTAATCAGTTTTTTGGGTTCGCCCCCAATCGATGCCCGGACACTCTTTGGCTACAAGAATATACCGATCGGTAACCAGAAAAGGATGCCTCCTACATGTATCTGGTCTATATTCATAAACGGTACAAAAATTTCCATTGAGAAATACGCAATGACCATCAACCATTAAAATCTTGTGCTCCGCCCCTGTAAGAATCTTTTCAAGTTTCGAAGTTCTCACGAAGAACTCTTTTTTTGCGTGGGGCTTGAGCCTAGATATATCTTGGTCTGTAAGTACTACAACCTTGCCTTTACAACAACTTGCACATCTCCTACAGGAGAAACCTGGCAGTGCGCTAACGATCTCCATTCCAAAAGATAACGCTTTACCTTTACCCATCATACAAGTCTATTCAATTTTTCTTGTACTTATAAATTCACCAGTAATCCTTATATTATGGATGGATTATCTGTCCAAATGGGGAGGCAATTTGAAGATCAACATATGGGCAATAGTTTCTATTGTTTTTCTGGTTTGGGCAGTAGGAGCTACCGTCGCAACCTCTAACTATTATATGCTTTCGCAAAGGCAACAGGCAACGATAGAGAGCCTCCAATCCATTGTCTCAAATGTTGCAATCAAAGTAAACTTCGCGGTCAGTTATGGCAATGGGACAGTTACTTGGTTCAACGACACATATCTGCCAATAGGTTATACCCTTTTCAATGCCACATCAAAGCTATGCAAGGTGGTTTTCACAGTATACCCATCAATGGGCATCTGGATAAACTCCATAAACGGTGTCTCAGAAGATCCGGCGAAAAACAAATACTGGATATGGTATACATGGACATCCAATGGGTGGAGTATGGGTCCTGTGGGTGCAGACCAATATGTACTTAAGAACGGCGAGACGATAAAGTGGGAACTCACGAAGTTCTAGAAGTTTTTGCTTAACTTTTCGTTTTTCCCTTTCTTTTTACCCCTTTCTCTCTTACATTGTAGTGTTATGTTCTCAGTAAAAACCCATTTCTCTTGATCACACTAACCAATGTTACTATTAGTATTACTGTGGTCGCCTCAGTTATTGGTCCGACCCCGTAAAGGAAACCCCCTGCCGCTGGCAAGAATAGACCGACTATTCCAATGATCAGGGCACTGAACCAATCAAAACCCATAATGACCAGTAATGCCCAAGAATTTGTGATATCAAACACTAGCAACATTATATAGGCTCCGACGGCAAGCCCCAGCTTTCCAATCTGTTTTACACCATTCCTTCCCCATATAAGACCGCTTAAAAAACCGACTCCCCCCATCAAAATAGAGTTCACAGCTGTCCAAGGTCCGGGTAGCCCGATCATAATGTCAGACAATACATAGGATGCAAATCCTGTCACCACTCCCGATGTTGGGCCTAGGAGAGCGCCACCTATTATGGTAAACACTGCAGGAAAATTTACAAATTGAATGGAACCAAAAAGGGAGTACTTGATTAGCCTTAGTGATACCGCTAAGGCTATCACCATAGCTGTGTATGTTATCATCTTTACTCTTGGCAACCCTTCTACCATACACAGTACCATATGGATAGTCTATCCATCCAACTAAAAAACTTTTGGTTACCTTTCCACTCATTAAGAACAAAGCCCTGCACTTATGATCAAAGGCAGAAATTTATAAGACCCTTAAATGTTTAGCACTCCAAGAGGCGTTGTCATTGGTCAATAAAGATTATGTTTTGGAGGCTTTGAAGAGCGTAGTAGATCCGGAACTTGGCATGGACATTGTTAGTGCTAATATGATCCGTGATGTAAAGGTAGATGGTGGGAAAGTGAAGATTGTAATGGCCCTCACATCGGAATCTTGCCCACTCGCTAGTAGATTGAAGGAGGAGGCCGAGATCGCCGTAAAAAACATTGAGGGCGTAGATAAGGTAGAGTTGGAACTGACTACCATGAACGAAGATGAATTGAGGGCCCTCTCTGCCAAAGTAAGGGCTAGGAGCTCCCACCTACTCGAGAAATTGCCAAAGAAGGGCATCAAAAAGATCATTGCGATAGTCTCTGGGAAGGGCGGAGTCGGCAAATCCTCGGTAACTGCTCTTATTGCGGCGACTCTATCTAGGAAAGGCATGCGGGTTGGCATCTTGGATGCCGACATAACTGGTCCGAGCATCCCAAAGATCTTTGGCGTGAACACCCCACCATTCGTTCTGGAGGGAAAGATTGTGCCACCAGCTTCTAAGAGCGGTATAAGGATAATCTCAATGAACCTCATCACTGGTCGGCAGGAAGCTCCCGTAATCTGGAGGGGTCCGCTTGTGAGTAGTGCCATAAGGCAGTTCTATGTTGATGTAGACTGGGGAGAACTAGACTACCTATTGGTTGACCTTCCTCCTGGAACGAGTGATGCTCAGTTAACTGTGATGCAGATACTTCCACTAGATGGTGTCGTTGTAGTGACCTCTCCACAAGAGCTCGCAAACCTCATAGTCTCAAAGGCGATCAACATGTCCACAATGCTTGGCGTTCCAATCTTGGGCATCGTGGAGAACATGTCTTACGTTATATGTCCTAAATGTGGGGAGCGGATAAACCTCTTCGGCGAACCGAGAGGGCGGATGCTTGCCGAGAAGATCAATACCAAGTTCTTGGGCTCAATTCCAATAGATCCCGAACTCTCGGCAGCATGCGATAATGGAAATATCGAAGATTATTCAAATACCGCCGTGCAAGCGATTGCCGAAAGAATCGTAGAGTCCTTATGAGCTGATCGACTTTGAACGAAGCCGGCATGAACGAGGAAGAGCATACACAATCCGATGTGGAGATCGTGCCCGCTATATTCAAGGACATTGAGGGAATAGCAACGATTTTGAGAGAGAGCTTTCCTGGGAAAGCAAAGTATTACAAAATCCGAAGCTGGGAGCACGAATCGAAGAAGATCCTAAGGTCAGACAAGGGATGGATCACCTTTATTGCGGTACACCAAGGTGAAATCGTTGGGGTAGTTGCTGCCCGGCACCTAAAGACCCTCAACCCAACCGTCAGAATAGAATGGATAGCTGTGGCAAAATCCTTCAGGCAGAGAGGCATTGGAAAGAACCTCTTCGACCACCTAACAAAATGGATCACCACATCGTTCTTCAACCAACAGGTTAGAATAACTTTGAGGGCAAGAACCGATGTGCAGAGCTTTTACAGAAAACTCGGTCTGCGATGTTACGGGAGGGGCTGGATGAAAAAGAGAATAGGAGGACAGAGCGATGAACCCGCCAACCCCAAGCCCTCCCGAAAAGTAAAGTAGGCAGGAAGCATCCAAATGGATGATTTAGAGCTACATCCTTGGACCAAAATAGCGCCGACTTTGGGGGTCATATTCATAAGCCCTGCCCTACTCACCGTTGGAGCCACCATAGGAACAATCTTGCCAATGGAGATGGCAGTTGCAGTTTCTATTATTGCGAGCTTGATATTTTCATGTATAATTTATTTACACGGAGGAGTTGGGTCAAGGGAACATATGCCCTTCCTTAAAATTATGGAGGCATCATTGGGCATTAAAGGATCTAGGTTTTTTGCATCTCCTCTAATAACAATAACCCAAATAGGCTGGTTCTCCATACTCATCACCCTTGGGGGCGAGGCTCTCTCCAATCTGATCCCTCTGTCAAATATTTTCTCCATAACACTATTTGGGGTGCTAGTGGCCAGCGTAACATACTTTGGTTTTACTCACCTCTCAAAGTTCACCAAAGTTACTGCGTTGGTCACGGGAACGTTTGTATTATGGGCATTGTACTCTATTCTGATAAATAATTCAATTCCGCCCGAAACTCCGACTGGGGACTTTATTTATGCATTAGCTCTTGCCGTTGGGGGTGCAATATCTATTTCGACAGTATCGCCCGATTTTGTTAAAGGAGCGCGGTCAATCAGGGATCTTAAAATCACGTCATTTTTAGTTATCCTTCCCGTAGTTGTTTTTTCATTAATATCTGGCAGTCTTATTGGGCATTACAGCTTGATCCCAAACCCGGTTCAAGCCCTCACAGTTATAGGTCTTCCGGTGGTCGCCAATTTTCTCTTATTATTGGGCAGTGCTGCTGCCGCCTCTTCTCTCTATCCGCCCTCCATCGCCCTCTCAAAACTCACAGGTGTCGATAGGAAAAAAGCTACTGCATTTGCTGCATTTGCAGGCTTAGTCATTGCCAATATAGGCATATTAGAACAGCTAAGATCTTTTTTACAATTGATAGGCATCCTCCTACCTCCGTTGATAGGCATAAACATTGCAGAATACTATGTTCTTTCAAAAAGACTCGTTCCAAAGCAAGGCTTATATTTGCGCGGTCTCGTCTCATGGATGGTGGGCGCATTTTTTGGGGCACTGTTTCCCGTTGGCATTGTCCCACTTAACTCTCTCTTAGTATCTTTCATGATTTACTTAACACTACACTTTAACTCTTAAACTGTGTCATCTTCATGTTCCTTTCCACGACTGATATGGCTATCGACGCTAATACTCCAAAAGCTGCACCGTAGTAGAAAGCATACTTGCTATTTATTGAAAACAAAAGCCCCGCCATTAAATTGGTTGGGAATGTTACAATTCCGATTACCATGTTATATAGACCGTAAGCTGTACCTCTATAAATTTCGGGAACTATGCTAGGTATCATAGCTCTTTGGGAAGTTTCAACCACACCTTGGTGCGCCCCAAACAGTGCGACCCCGATTACGAATATCAAGGGATTGGGAGCTAAAGCTATGGTCAAAAGTGAGCTGAGGAGTAGAAAGTACCCAAGTTGGATCGCTTTCACCCTTCCAATTCTGTCCGAAAACTCACCAGCGGGCAGTCCCGAGAGAACATGAAAAACTTGGATGCAAGCATATAACAGCGGGGCGTACTCTTGCGGAACCCCAAGCTCTAAAGCCCTGAGCAATATGAATGCATAGCTTATCGCACCCAGCGAGTATAGGGCTGCGGAAATTAGGTACATATAAAAACTCTTAGTTAAGATACTCTTTGCTCCACCAAGCGTGTATTTCGTTGGGCAAGCCTTTCTTTGTGGCTCCTTTACAAAAATTACGAGTATCAAAATTGCTAGGGTTCCAGGTATTGCGGTGATCAGAAATAGACCTTGGTAACCAAGAGGCATCAGTAAAAGAAATGCTATAATTGGTCCAACGATAGCACCAAGTTGGTCTAAGGTTCTGTGGATCCCGAACGCCCTCCCTATCTTTTCCCCAACCGCGGAGTCCGAAATAATCGCGTCTCTGGGGGGCGTTCTCAATCCTTTTCCCACCCTATCTGCTGACCTGAGTCCAAGAATATGGGTCCAACTTGAGGCAAAGCCCATGAATGGCTTCACCGCATTGGATATTCCATAACCGAGGATCACTAGCCCCTTCCTTCTTCCCATCCTATCGCATAAGGACCCAGAAGCTATCTTTAGAAAAGAAGTTATGCTCTCCGCAATTCCCTCTATCGTTCCTACAATCTCAGGGGTGGAGCCAAGCTGTATTACCAAAAAAGTTGGCAGTATTGCCACTACAATCTCTGTACTAACGTCCGTAAAGAAGCTAACAATCCCAAGAAAGAGCACATTTGCGGCAACTCCGAATAAAAGCTTTTCTTGACTTTTCGTGCACCTCACCTTAGATGATTTTTGGATCAGGCTCTTACTTTTATTACTATTTTTTATTGCTAGTTTAAAAATCAGGAGCTTTTTGCATAATTGACTGCTCTGTCTACCAGTTCGTCAATTTTGCCCAGATAATTTTCTGGTTTCATTAAATCTTCTATCTCCCGTTCGGATAGATGCTCTCTTATCTCTGGTCTTCTCAAAAGGACCTCCTTTATTGTGGATCCTTCCCTAAACGCGGTCATCGAAACCTCTCTCAAAAGTTCATGTGCCTTCTGTCTACCCACGCCCTTCTTAGCCAGCGCCATCATAACCGCCTCGGTGAGTATAGCTCCTTTGGATAGCTCAAGATTTCGTCGCATGTTTTCTTGGTATATGCGGATGTTAGACAATACTTTGTTTATTGTGATGAGCATCTCGTCTAACACTATGAAGGAGAATGGTATTATGAACCTCTCGCTACTAGAATCCGTGAGGTCCCTCTCATGCCACAATGGTATGTTCTCTAAGGCAGGCACCACTAGACCTCTCATCACCTTCGCCAGACCTGAGACCTTCTCGCAGTCTATAGGGTTCTGCTTGTGTGGCATTGTGCTACTGCCCACCTGTCCTTTAACATCAAAACCCTCTGCCAACTCGAGTATCTCAGTCCTCTGAAGATTTCTTATTTCCGTGGAGATTCTGTCAAGACTTGAGGCTGTGATGGCAGCCCAACAGACGAACTCTGCTATTCTGTCCCTGCATATTATCTGAGTTGTTATCTCCGCTGGCTTTAAGCCGAGTTTGTCCATCACCTTCCTTTCTATCTCCAGCGCTTTTTCCCCCTGGCTCGCCATCGTCCCGACGGCCCCACTCATCTTTCCAAGAATAAGCCTTCTCTTGAGTTCCTTTAGCCTCTCTATATTCCTGCCAGCCTCTGCCGCATATACTGCCATCTTGAACCCTAACGTTATCGGTGTGGCATGCTGACCATGAGTCCTTCCAACCATTATGGTCTTCTTATTTTCCAACGCCAGCCTGCAGAGTAAATCCCTCAAATCGGTCAGTCTCTTCTCAAGGATCGAGATCGCATCTTTGAAGATAATGCCCCATGCCGTGTCCACTATGTCATAACTGGTGGCACCCCAGTGCACGTACTTTCCATATTCCCCGCACTCCTCCGCCAGCACCTCTACCATTGCCATTATGTCATGCCGCGTCTTCTTCTCCCTGACCTTTACCTTTTCTGGCGTGATCAGACTGACGACCGCCTTCCTTCTTATTTCATCAGCCGCCTCCTTCGGTATCTCGCCCAACTCTGCCAGAGTCTCTGCCAGCGCTACCTCTACATCCAGCATCTTCTGGAGCCTATACTCCTCCTCAAAGAGCCTCTTCATCTCAAAACTACCATATCTGCCTATGTCAATAGGGCAAATTGGCATAAACGTTCCCTTGGTGTCTCTGAAACTTCTAATTTTTAACTTTTTGCAACAATTCTGAGATATAATTGTAAATTTTTATTATTATAAAAACTTGAGAGGAGGCTACCTCTGGCAGGTTCTTGGATAGAATTCAAGTCTCTTAAACTTGCCCGCTCCGTAGGTTTTTAGTCCAATTTTGCCACCTTCAGCAGCCCTCCTGATCTTCGATTTGATGTAAAATTTTATACCTTCGACCTCATTGTAAAGCTCATATCCTTCATAATGCTGGTCCTCTTTTATATCAAGTTCTACGGCCTCTTCGTTCATCATGCAACCACAATCGAGTATCAAGACGGCTGGTCTGTTTATTCCGAGCCTCTTCGCCTCATTCTTAACAAATTCTATTACTCCTGCATCAATTTCTATCATTTATATCACTTCTGCCTTCGGTAGCACTCCCGTTTTCTTCTCTTTGAGGATTCTATCTACCCAGCCTACTTCTTCTCTACGGCGGGTTTTGCCTTTTTCTCCGGAGCCTTCTTAACTTTTTTCATTGGAACTTCGCAACAAATCAGGTCCACAGTAGCACAGCCGCAGGGATCTTCGACGACAACAACGAGACCGCACTCTTCACATTTATACATATCTCCTTTGGCCAAATAGATCACCTAATATTTGATCTATGAAATCTCTTTTAAAGAGTACGCAAAAACCCGAACCTATCAATCTTTTAAGTTCGTAATCACATAAAGAAGTCTGTGAGCCTGAGATGATGGCCATTCTCCCTGAAGAAGCAAAGGCTCTAGATGAAAATGCCGAATTTCTGGGAATATCAAGGCTCCAACTAATGGAGAACGCTGGCAAAGGGGTTGTTGAAGCTCTTCGAAAAAGAAAACAACTTGAAGGAAAAAGAGTTTTAATACTTTCTTACACTGGGAATAAGGGCGGAGACGGTTTTGTTGTTGCTAGGCACCTTGCGTACCATGGTGCCCTTGTTGATCTCGTAATTCTCTCAAAACCCGAACAGATATCCACAGAAGAGGCAAGAAAAAACTTTCTCATAGTTGAGAAGCTTTCTCACTCTATTTCGCTCCATATCGCCCCCCTTCCTAATGATCTATATTTACTGAAGGAGAAATTTGACAAAGCAGAAATAATTATTGACGCCATGTTGGGCACTGGTGCAAAAGGTGAGCCCAAAGAGCCTATCAAAACTGCACTTGAACTTTGCAACAAGTCAAAAGCCTATAAGGTTGCCATAGATGTGCCCACAGGCGTAGACTCTGCTACTGGCACAGTCTCTAGGAATGCTTTCAAGTCCGACCTCACAGTTACACATCATAGACCCAAGACAGGTCTGATTAGTAATGCTGCAAAGAAAATATGTGGAGATGTCGAAGTAGTTAGCATAGGAATCCCGCCGGAGGCGGAGATTTACTCAGGTCCTGGCGATCTCAGGATTGCTATGAGGACAAGGGATCCTTTCTCCCATAAGGGCGAAAACGGGCGAGTCTTGGTCGTCGGAGGATCTTTCAGATATGTGGGGGCGCCCACTTTAGCGGCAATGGCCGCACTCAAAACCGGTGTAGATTTGGCTGTGATAGCAGTCCCCTCCTCTATAGCCCAAGCGGTCAGATCTTTTTCTCCCGATCTAATAGTGCAGCCCCTCCCTTCTGAGGAAGTGCTTGATATGAGATCCTTAGATGTACTGAAGCAAGAGACTGATCGTGCCGACGCGGTGGTGTTGGGAATGGGACTTGGTACAGACACAAAAACCAAAGAGGCAGTATTGGCATTCATTGAACATTTAAACTCAACTGGAAAGCCGGTCGTAATAGATGCAGACGCGCTAAAAGCCCTCGGCGAGATCCGAGATAATCTAAAATTGAAAAAAGCCGTTCTCACACCACACGCGGGCGAGTTCTACGCACTGACAGGGGAAAGGCTTTCTGATGAACGTGAATCTGGTTGGAAGGGTCGGCTTGAGACAGTGATGCATTGGGCATCAAGATTTGGCACTACAATAATTCTGAAATCTCGCTATGATATAATAACGGACGGTAAGAGGTTTAAGATTAAAACGATCGGAAACCCTGGTCTAACTGTTGGAGGAACTGGGGATGTGCTCTCGGGCATAGTTGGTACTATTATAAGCAAAGGAACCGATCCATTCAGGGCTGCGGTAGCAGGCTCCTTCCTTAACTCCTTCACAGGAGACCTTTTAGCAATGGAAAGGGGTTATCACTACACTGCTAAGGATTTAGTTGAAAAGATCCCCGAAGCTCTTAGAAAATTTGGCCTCTAAGAAAATCCAATAAAATTGCTGAACCTTCATAAAAAAATAAAATAAAAAATAAAATAAATTAAAAAATTAAAAAAATTAAAAAACTAAAACTTCCTAAATTTTTCCTTTGAAGTTCCGCATACAGGACACTTTTCGGGCGCCTCTCCTTCCACAGTGTAGCCACAGATAGGGCAAACTTGGATTTCTTTGATCTCCGGATCTCTGCCTTCTTCAACAGCCTGCTTTGCCTTTGTGTACATGGCTGAATGTATCTTCTCTGCCTGAAGTGCATAATTCATAGATCTGAGCGCACCAAACTCCTTCTGCATTTCCGCCACAACTTTAAACGCTGGGTACATCTCTTCGACCTCGTAGTTCTCACCTTCGATCGCAGACTGTAGATTGTCCTTGGTTTCTTTTATATAACCCAACTCCCTTAGATGGTTGTTTGCATGCACCCTTTCAGCATATGCTATGGCCCTGAACAATCGTGCAACGTTTTTGTAACCATTCTCTTCAGCAACGTCGGCGAATATTGTGTATTTCATGTGCGCTTGACTCTCGCCCGAAAAAGCTGCCTTCAAATTATCCTCAGTCATCTTTCTCATCATACTCCCTCCTTTTATTTTAATAATTTTCCACTACAATTTTTCAAACATTTCTTTTGGTGCTCCACAAACTGGACAGACCCAAGTATCTGGCAAAGACTCGAAAGGAGTACCTGGTGGTATTCCGTTTATCTCATCGCCCTTCTCTGGATCGTATATGTACCCGCAGACTTTACAGGACCATTTGTCCATCAACTCACCCCCATAACTTTCATTCCTAGCTCTTTTCCAGCCTCTCTGCAGATCTGTAGATCCTTTTCCGTGGGCGAAAACCTCACCTCTATGCCCTGCCTGAAAGGTGGCGCTTCGAGCGCTCTCAACTCCTCGTCAAGTTTCTTCGTTATACCCGGTCCCCACCCATAGGCCCCAAAGGACAGACCAACCTTGCCTTTTGCCTTAACTAGTCTCAGCAGAGAAGTTGCATAGAGAAGCTGCGGGAATATGCCTCCAAGTATTGTTAGTGATCCCAATGCGATCCCCTTAGCTTCCATACCTTCGGCTAAGAGGTCTGCCCAACCATGATAGCCCAACTCTTCAACATCTTTCAAAACAACCTCTGCTCCTGTGGATGCGACACCCTCGGCAATACCTTTGGCCATCTTTTCAACATCGTGCCATATGGACGAATAAAGTATGAGGACCTTATTCTTCTCTGGATTAGTGCTCCACCTCTTGTATAGCTCTGTTATCCTTTTTACATCCCTCCATACTGGTCCGTGGGAAGGGCATATGACCGATGGTGCTAGCTTTTCGCACTTCTCAAGACCTTTGAGAACCATAGTCGATAACGGTCTGAAGATTAGGGCAAAATACCTCTTCGCATGAGCTTCTATGTCCGTAACGTCCTCCGCAATCATGGTTGATGAGATAACTTGACTACCAAACATATCACAGGAGAAGAGTATCTTGTCCTCCTCCAGGAAAGTCCACATAGTCTCTGGCCAGTGTAGCATTGGCACTTCTAAGAAGCGCAGCGTCTTTCCGCCTAAGTTAAGCTTATCTCCGTCCTTAACCACAGCAAAATTTCCTCGCACCCCCATAGCTTCGATGAATTCCTTGCATCTAGCAGTGCAGTATATCTTTATATCCGGGTTGATCTCTACGACTTTTTTTATTGATGATGCATGATCGGGCTCCGCATGATTTACTATAAGATGTTTTACCTTGGCAAGATCTGTGATCCTCATGATCTTTTGCCTGTATTCTTCGAAGAAAGGCTCGTACACGGTATCTATGAGCGCCCCCTCGTCGCCTAAGACAAGGTAAGCGTTATAGGTTCCGCCCTTTGGCGTGGCAATGCCGTGAAAAACTCGAAGCTTCCAGTCAAAGACTCCGACCCAAAAAACGCCGTCGGTTATTTTAATTGACAAAAAGAACCACCTAAAACTATCTTGTAAAACCGAAATATATTTTTTTTTCAAAACCAAAGAATCTACTAATTTAAGTAATAGTGTATTATCTTTACACCTTAAGTTCAAAACTTATCCATAGGTCTTAATCATGTATCTTTTACAACCATTAAGGCAAATATAAAGAGGGCTACCATTTAACTGGATTTATTCTAACATACTCCTTTTAGGTGACCCGTAATGATTAAAAACCCTAAAAAAGCAAAGCCTGAATAAAAGGTACTTAAAATAAATTGATAATTACCCTGCTTGGTAGATTTAGCTGGTGGACTACTTGGTGAAAAATCGAGCCGCTCTCGTTGTCTTCGCCTCTCTATCCTCGCTATACTTCTTCGCTATAGTCCACAGGGTTGGCGTTGCGGTAATAGCATTTGATATAATGAGTGAGTTTAATACAGATGCGTCCTTGCTTGGTTTGATGTCCTCAATGTACTTCTTTCCCTACGCTATAGCTCAGATACCTGTAGGATTACTTCTGGATAGAATAGGAATTCGTAGAACCGTGACTATCTTGGCGACCATATCGTGCATAGGTAGCCTGGTCTTCTCCCTCAGCCCTTCTCTGATTTTATTGACAATTGGGCGCGCTTTGGTAGGCTTCGGCGTGGGTGGTTTTTATGTCTCGTCTCTCAAAGCCATCGCAGTTTGGTTCGAGTCGAGGCACTTCGCCACGCTCGCGGGCTTGCTAACATCTATTGGCAACCTGGGCGCTATTTTTGCTTCGTACCCGCTGGCGGTGATGAGCCTCTCGTTGGGATGGAGGCATTCGTTCTTAATTATTTCCATATTTATGGCAATGTTGACAGGTGTTGCATGGTTCAGAATAGAAGACGAGAGCAGAGATAAGTTCCACTCAAAGCAGAGCGTGTCGAAAGATCTGAAAACCGTATTCTCCTACAGAGAGTTCCAAAAAATGATCATTGTACCATTTTTGGTTTACGGACTTTTCATAAGCTTTCAAGGTCTATGGGGTGGACCTTTCCTAATGGATGTTTATGGCATGAACAAGTCCGACGCCGGAGCACTAATACTCTTTATAGGTTTGGGCTTCATGATAATGAGTCCTGTAGCTGGATTCATTTCTGATAAGATCATGAGGAGGAAACCGGTGCTTTTGGTTGGCATGATCATGAGTCTGGTCTTCTGGCTTCTTGTATCTTTTTTTGGAAACTCACTAGGGATCTACGCATTAATGGCAGCTTTGTTCCTATTGGGCACATCCTTTGCCTTCTGTAACATATATATGACGATTTCAAAAGAGCTCTTTGGGTCTGATATTAGTGGTACTAGCATGGCCTCCTTTAACACCTTTGCATTTCTCGGTGCGGGCTTCTTCCAATACTTTATGGGCTTCTTATTGGACAATCTCTATGGAGGGGCGAGGGGCTTCCCCTCATATCAGTTCATCTTCATTTTAGCTACAGCTTGCATAATTATAGCCATGATCCCTGCAATCATGAGCAAGGAGAGCTTCCGGCGCTCTTAAACCTGATCTCATTGTCAAAGAGTCTCCTCTGGTAGATCGGGTCGGTCGCCAAAAAGTCTTTAATTAGCTTTACAAATTTCTTCGAGAACCCGCCGTTACAATCCATGTAAACCAAGGAGTTTCGGAATCCAGACATTATCTCCCCGAAGTCCCTGACCCCCTCCTGCCTTCTTTCCTTTGCATAATCGAAGAGCGCCTTTATGATCTTCTCAGCCTCAGAGGTCGGCATCTCTTTTCCCTAGAGATAGTATTACCTTTTAATTCCCTGCCCTTTTGAATATTTACAAAAGTCTTTGAGTATGCACTCCAGGCATTTCGGCTTTTTCGCATCACAAGTGTACTTTGCCAATAACCAGAAGAGCCCTGCCAACCTGTCGCCCCCCACATCCAAAGGCAGGAATTCTTTTAGGCTCTTTTGGACGTCTTCATATGATGCTCGTTCATCGACTATGCCTAGCCTCCTTGCAATTCGCATCATATGCGTATCTACTACGAAGTATTCTCTCTGCCCAAAAATACTGCTCATCAAGACATCGGCGGTTTTGTCCCCTACTCCTTTTAGCTTCTTAAGTTCCTCACGCACTTTTTCTTTTGGCAAAGAAAGTATCTTTCCGAGATCCCCTCCATAATTTTCCACTATCAATCTGGAGACTTCGATGATCCTTTCTGCCTTGATATTTTGAAGTCCTCCTGGTCTTATAGCTTTACTTAGCTCTTTTGGGTCTGCCCGACTCAGAACATTCGGCTCTATATGGTACTTCTTTTTAAGCGAAATGTAAGCACGCCTTGTATTATTGCTCGAGGTGTTTTGGGACAAGATTGTGAATATTAGGTTTTTAAAGGGGTCAGCAACAATTTCGTCATAATTGAGCTCTTCGTCGTCCTTCCACCAATAACCTGAGTACTTCCTTTCCAACTCGGCAATTAACTCCTTGGGGAATTTCATATTTAATCACGCTTCTTATTCAAATTGGTCCACATAAACGATACAAATACTCGATGACCAAGACTCATAAAAAATAAGAATCGAGCCATGTAAATATTTTAGGGTGAATGGATGAACGCTACATTGCGAGATCGCGTCTTGCTTCTCCTATCCATAAAGGAGATTGGTAAGCGGATAGACTTAAATCATATCCTCGAAAAAGTTTCAAGGGACGAAGGTCGAAAAATCGGAGAATCAGAACTCATTAATGAACTTAATTTGCTTAATAAGGAAGGACTAATCACTTCAGGTAAAGAAGGATACGCCATTACTAATGAAGGACTCGAGAGAATAAAAGAGCGACTACCCTCAATTGAAAAATCACTAAACCTATCTTACCGTATGATGCTAGTGGCAAGGGAGTACTACAGCTGGGTTGCTGATCAAATAATACCGTTCCTGAAAGATAGACCTGTTAGCGTGGTCAAAATATTCAGCAATGATCAAGATCCTATTAATCAAATCAAGCCTCTCTTCGTCCGTTATGCGAGATACAAGCCCAAACCAACATTCATTTCCATTGACTCTAAGGAAGCACTGATGAGGTACGTGTACGACCATGCTATAGACTACATCCCCTACATTCATGGATTTGACATGAAGGAGCCAGATTGGCTGGTCCTAGATCTCGATGCTGGGGAGGAGTTAAAGTCAAGAGAAGAGGGCTTCTTGGCAATAAAGTTCGTCGCCAAAGAGATCTTCAACTTTCTCGAGGAGAACAAGGTCGTGCCGGCAGTAAAGTTCAGCGGGTCGAGGGGCATCCAAGTTTGGGCAACCCTCGAAAACTCCAAGATCCCGAAGGCTGACCTCTTTGCGGCTTACCGCTCTATCATACAGAGTATTCAGCGGAATATTGAGGATCGTATCTCCACCGCTCAAGTACCTACTGGGCTAAGGGAATTGGTGGAGCAAGGCCTCACAACATCAAGTGTGGCAAAAAAAGAGGAGCGATCAATGAAAGTCCTCATAGACTGGAGCTCCATGAAGCCCTATGGCGACGTGAGGGCACCATTTAGTATGCATTACAAGACTGGACTGATCTCCTGCCCGATAGATCCGTCCAGACTGATGTCTTTCAATCCCGACGAAGCAAAACCCGAACTGATATCCAAGGACGCTGAGCGACTATTCAAGTATTTTGAACTCTCAAAATCTGACCCCTCACACCTCCTTAGAGCCTGCGGTCTTTAGGAACACCTTTTATATTTTCATATTGCCTATTTATCTTGGGGAGATCTATGGCAAGAGTACTAATAGTAGTTGCCGAGAAGGGGTTTAGGGATGAAGAATACTCTATTCCCCGAGAAATGATCGAGAAGGCAGGTCATCAAGTGACATTGGCAAGCACTGGCAAGGGTCCTGCCAAGGGAAAGCTTGGATTAGTGGTGAATCCAGATACCACGGTTGATGAGGTCGATTCAAAAAGATATGATGCAATAGTAATACCTGGCGGTCCTGGCTCACCGACATATCTATGGCCAAACAAGAGACTCCAGTCTACCGTAAAGGAAATTTACGAGAAGGGCGGGGTGGTTGCTGCCATATGCCTTGCACCCGTGGTGCTCGCGAGGGCTGGCATAATCAAGGGTAGAAAGTGCACCGTTTACCCAACACCAGAATCATTAAGCGAGATGCGTAATGGCGGTGGCATACTCCAGGATATGGATGTGGTTGTAGACGGGAAGGTCATTACAGCAAATGGTCCGGATGCCTCCCGTAAGTTTGGAGAAGCTATAGTCAAAGCCATCGCTCAAACAGTGTAATCCATTATCAATGAATAAGCAATGATGCGGTATGCCTTAGTTGTAAGTATTTGTCTCATAGTTTAAGATAATTGAATGAAATAGACTCCATACCCGCCGTGGGAAAAAAACTGTAATCATCCATTATTTATAGATCCAGCGTCAAATACAACCATAGGTGATAGATTATGTCGAGCCCTTTGAAAATTTTCGAGACTTTAGACCCTGAACTCCTGAAGCTCATGGACAAAGGTAGGGATTTTGCGCTATCGGACGGCGCTCTACCAAGAAAGTACAAGCTATTAATAGCTATGGCTATAGACGCGACCTTGGGCGCAGCCGAGGGTGTTCGCTCTTTGGCTATGGGTGCCATGCAGGCTGGCGCAACGAAAGACGAAATACTCGAAGCCCTAAGGGTGGCTTATCACATATGCGGCGCCTCTACGATCTACACGGCCGCTCGTGCATTAGAGCAAATATTCCAGCAGCAGGGACGTACTTGAGGACATAATGTTTATTGTTATTGAATAGATTAAATGCTATTTTGGGTGGTTAAGATGACAGACCTCACACATAATGAAAAGAGAGAGATCGCGGAATATTTGGTCAAAAGATCTATGAGAATCGGAAGGAAGAGCAACGGCGACTTTGATTCAGTATCTATACTCTATAACGGAACCGACCCCTCATGCAGGGAGTTCGCATTAATGGTGGAAGAGGAGTGCTGGAAAGTGGGTGCCTACACGCTGATCAGAGAGTACTCCTCTGCGAGAAGTAGGCTTAAGCACCAACTGTTGCCAGAGGAGTCACTGAAGAGGATGGACCCCATATCCAAAGCCATAGCGGAGACTGTGGACGTCAGGATGTTCATCGGGGAGGAGGATGACCCTACATGGTCAGAAGGACTTCAAGATAAAATAAAGCTCACAGGAGAGAACCGCCAAAAGCTCTACGAGATAATGGACAAGCGAGGCATGAGATGGGTCTACTTCGGGTGGCCCATACCCGGCGCCGCAAGAGCTTATGGGATTAGCCAGGAGAGGTTCAGGGAGATCTTCATCAACAGCATTAGGATATCCTTCAAAAACGAGATGCTGGATCTCTGCAGCTTTTATTCAAAAGCCCTTCGCGGGGTCGACAGGATCCGCATAGTTTCCGATGATACAGACCTATCTTTCAGCATAAAGGGAAGACCTGTGATCGTCGACGATGCCATCATCTCTGAGGAGGATATCGTTAATGGCGATGTGGGTCTCAACATCCCGTCTGGCGAAGTCTTTGTTGCACCTTTAGAGACCTCTGCAGAGGGCTACATCAGATTCCCCATTGTGGTGATACCTGGCTTCGGGAAGGTCATCAATCTAAGAATAAACTTCCAAGGAGGCAAAGTGGCATCATTCGAGGCCGAAGAGGGCGGGGAGCGCCTCAAGGCATTCTTCAACTCAAATACAGGAGAAATAGACCGCATAGCAGAACTTGGCATAGGGTGCAACCCTGGCGCAGAGTTCACAAATGGATGCATAATTGTCGACGAGAAGATCTACAAAACAATACACATCGCTATTGGCAACAACACAGGAAGTTACCACGGAACAAATAAAGCCTCTGCCCATCTCGACATGATAAAACCCATGGAAAAAGGCATTTTATACGTTGATGGAAAAGTGGTTATGGAAAATGGAATCCCAGTCAAAGAATGATCCCTTGGCACGTCTGTCGGATGCTATCCTTTCAGGAGATAAGGTGTCTGCAATTAATGCCACGAACGAGGCTCTTCAGAGATATTCAATTGATGACATTCTAAACAAAGGAGTTCTGGCAGCTTGGGCGACTTTTGTATCCCTTTATGAGAAGGATCCTGTTGGGACTTTGAAGACTTGGGACGCAGCCTACTTTACAACCAGAAGGGTACTGAATTTGATAGAGTCGAGTATTTCTGTGAGGGATCCTCTATTTTCGGTAATAGTCGCCACGGTCAGGGGCGAGGGTCACACGCTGATGAGAGATATAATCGCAACTTACCTCAGATCAAAGAATATCGGAGTACATTGCCCGAAGATAGGTATAACTATCGATGACATAAAGGAAGAACTCTCCAAAAAATCTCTCAAGTTCCTAGTTCTTTCATGCATCGATCCAGATACCGAAGAAACACTAAAGAGTACAGTTGCACTAGTCAGGCAGCTCAGACCGGATGTCAAGATAATTGCAGGAGGACCGATCGCAGGCAAGATAGGGGCCGATGCCGTTGCATCCAAGATGTCCGAGGTTTATGCCATATTAAAGCATTAACTTAATACGGAAGCTCCAATTATTAAGCCTCTCCTCAAAGGTCTAGAGTGTTTGCTTTGAGTGTGATTTGTCGTGGATTGTACTTGAATTGCAAGGATCCCATTTCGGATGAAATTTTAGATTTACTCAACCTTGTAAACTGTGGGGTCAGGGACACTCGCCTCCGAGAACGCCCTCTTTCTATTAACACACGACTCACATACGCCACAGTGTATCTCTTCTCCCCTGTAGCAGCTCCATGTCATTTCGAACGGAACGCCCAACTCTTTCCCAAGCTTTATGACTTCGCTCTTCTTCAGTTTGGTGAGCGGAGCCTTGATCACAAGCTTAGAATCCGTTCCGAGCCTTGCCGCCCTCTGAAACGCCCTTACGAATGACGTCCTACAATCTGGGTAATAAGGCTCGTCAGACCCTTGTGCCCCGTAGAATATGTAATTTGCGCCTATGGACTGAGCATACGCAACTGCGAAGGATAGCATTACACCGTTTCTAAACGGCACTATTAGCTGTTTTGAGAATTCTTTGGTTATTGGCATATTTTCATCTACTAAGGATGTGGCGCCCAAGTAAGCGTCTTTTATAACACTCAGATCTATTATCTTGATATCTAGCCCCAGTCCTTCAGCAATCTTTTTGGCTGCCTCAATCTCCCTCTTTGCTATCTGACCGTAGTCGAAGGTTATCGGATATGCCTTATATCCTCTCTTAATTGTTAGATATAGGAGCGTGGTGCTGTCTGGTCCGCCCGAGAAGATCACAACAGCTTTTCTTTTCATTTTATTTCACCTCCAGCAAACGCCTTAAAGTTCTATAGACTAAGTAACCGAGAACCGCAGTAGCGAACCCAATTCCTACCAATAGATAAACAAAAGTTAATAAAAAAGGAGCCCCGAAGGCGTAGTTCAGAAGCGTCCCTACCCATGCTGAGAGTATTACCGAGTATATCACAAGCCCCAACAGCACACTCCTGTTTTTGAGCCTCATTACCAGAAGAAGTGCTATGAATGTTGGGATCGCACTTAGGAGGTCCACAGGTCCGAGCGGACTTGGGATGTTGCCGATCAGAACTCCTAGAGTTATACCGAAAACGGCTGGCATCCCAACCAACGGGACGATTCCGATCAACGCATTGGACACTCTGATCTGTATGGCGCCGAAGCTTATAGGCGTCAAAGCCCAGACGAGTGCAACATAAAGTGCGGCTATCACCGCCGCCTTGGCTATATATCTACTCTCTAATCTCGAATTCAAACCAATCCCTCCCGACTCCGGGGTTTATAAGGCGGAACGGGTGGGAGGACCACTCACCCGCCTTACAATTTTGTAGAATATGCCGCACTTATATCAATTTCTGCTTTTAAATTACCAACTTTCCAATCCATAACACAATTTCTAGTCTCACACTATCGAGAACTTGGAATATTGCTATATTTGAGAATATGAGATTATGAGGATCTACTATTCAACTGTTATTTATTTTTACAAAAACACTAAGAGTTGTCTGCGCAATGTTTTTAAGAATTAGGGTAACTCATGATTAGGGTTATCGCTCATGGATATGGTATCCATAC
>JAOAJN010000005.1:339-116934 GCA_026414165.1 Candidatus Methanomethylicaceae archaeon | reverse complement strand
CCGTATGGTGGATTTTGAACAGTTACCGTAGAGCCCACACTAGCATTTGCGAAGTAGAAGTAGAACTCGCCAGAGTTTGGCAAGGACTCATTTGCATATGCGGCAATTGGACCAACTGTAGTACCGTTAGCACAGTTTATTGTTATTGATAATAATGCTACATCTCTATCATTGGGGTTTAAGTTGAGGTCGGGATCGTATAGGCGAACCTGAACTACGGCATCGCGATAAAATTGTTTGGTGGATACAGAAAGTTCGCCAACTGCTGCGCGCACCGGTACAACGCCTGCAACTGCTACGACTGAAAGCACTAGAGTTGCTAATAATAGAGTACTCAATACTTTTTTCATATTTTATTTCACCTTTTTAGCCTATTGGGTAGGCCTGTTGAAGAGTTATCATGAAATCTTTATAAATACCTTGCCTTTATTATTGTATACATTTGTTGTCTTTTGTTTTAAAATATTAAGGTGTTTATGAGGGGTTTAAAGAAGATCTTAAGGGCTACAGTAAGTATTTAATAATAATTTCATGTATCTGGCAGGGGGGTGGTTCGTATCTTCTTGGCGTCCATCCCGTCGCTCTTTCAACAAAATACCTCAAATGCCTTGGGCTAGGGCACAAGAGGATGTAACCTTCCCTGCTCATTTTGATGGTTATATCAGGGTTGTAGATCGAATCGGGATTTGGTACTGCTATAGCCTTCTTTCCAGTCTGAATGATCTCAAATATAGTTCCCGCCCCCCCATGTGTAATGATTAGGTCAGCTTGCTTGTAAAAAGGCATGAGGTCTTTTTTGAACCTGAACCACTCTAATTTCTTTGGGATGTAGCGACCGTTGCCTATTTGCGCTATACCCTTCTCGAATAGCCCATCTCCTACAAGCTGATCCACTTCCATGACGAGAGAGTCAAAAGATGCCATAGAGCCGACGGTGACGAATATCATAGTCATAGAAGTCTACCCGCGTATATCGCTCTTGGGTACACTCTCTTTAACTCTGACCACTGAACAAAGAATAGGTCTGCGAAGTGGTAGAGGATTCGCCCAGCTGTAGAGCCGCGGTATACCCTAGACCACGACTCAAGAAATATCACTTTTTTTCCAAAGATCTTACCAAGTATAGATATCGGGACAGCCAGACCTGGTCCAGCACTGATCACGGCATCAGGTTTTGCTGAAATGATGACGAATAATGACTCAAAGAATAGCCTCATCACTTTAAATGCTGTTGTTAATAAGTCATCACCGTGATCCCTAGCCCTATGAACGAAGTAGACCTTCCCTTTTCTCCTTATTCTCGAGACCGATAGTACATCACCAAAACCAACCATATATTGATAATCGAACTGATCTCCCAACAGCTCGATTAGTTTGATGATCTGGGCGGTGTGACCGCCGCTACCCAACACTGCGAGTATTTTCAAATGGCAGCCCCTTTTGCAGCTACTTGTCTTTTTGTCAATTAGGCAAACGCACCCCCTCTGTTATATCGCCTCGAGAAACTCTCTCTGTTTCTTGTCATACTCGTCTCTGCTCATCACTGCCCTCGCAGGTACACCCATCACGACTGTTTCTGGATCAACATCTTTTGTAACGACAGCGCCAGCTGCCACGACGGATCTGCGTCCAATTTTAACGCCCGCTATGAGGACTGCTCTGCATCCTATTACAGCCTCATCTTCCACGGTCACGCCAGAGATTTTGGGAGTGGGAGGATATCGATCATTAGTAATAGTAACGTAAGGTCCCAAGAAAATGCCAGAGCCAATAACACTCCCAGGAGGGATGTAAACGCCAGTTTGTATGTTATTGTTGTTTCCGATCTTCACATTTCCGTCTATGACGGAATATGTACCTATTCTTGTCCCTTCGCCTACAGTTGTCTTCTCCCTTATGAGTGCGCCGTGTCCAGTCTCGACCCTATCTCCTAACTCGACACCCTCATAGACAATTGTGTTGGATCTTATTATGCAGGATTTTCCTATACGGGATCCTGCGCTCACAGTATCGTATGACTCCAAGGTCTTTCTTTCGAGTGGTAGGATTTTTTTCCTGACGGGGTAGCCGATAGTTACATTATCTCCTATTAATGACATAGATCCTATATAAGAGGGTCCCAAGATCCTTACATCACCTTCAATGAAACCCTCTATTGTGGCACTTTTTGAAATGAACAATTCAGGCATCTCCCTCATTCATATTGGGGCGTGCTTTCTTTTTCTCTCTTCCTATTTCAATTCCAGTTCCAGTTTCGATTCTATTTCTGCTACCTCTACCTATCCCAATATAAATTGAGCGCTCTGGTAGGAGCGCAGGGTCGAGGATGTTCCGCCCATCAACCACGACCAGCCTCTTTTTGAAGTTTCGGAGGTCAATCTCCTTGAAGTCGGGATGGTCTGTTGCCACGACTAGAGCATCCGACCAGTTTACAAGCCCCTCCAAAGAACTACATGTCTCTACACCATCGAGAAAGGGAACCCAAGGATCGTAAGCTTTGACTGATGCAACTTTTCCCTTTATTAGGTTTATGAAGGCTAGTGCGGGAGAGAGGCGCGTGTCTTTTACAGCGCCCCTGAATGAGAGACCCAGAACGCCTACCTTTGCTTCTCGTATCCTGATGCCAGCCTCCTTAAGAGCGACCTTTAGTAAATTGAGCGTGTATAGAGGCATCCCCTCGTTTATCCTCCTTGCCGATCGGGTAAGTGTTAGTCTCAGACCAAACTCTTCGGCAGTGCCGATGAGAAAATACGGGTAAATTGGAATGCAGAGACCTCCCACCCCTATGCCCGGAAGGTGTATGTGACAGAAAGGTTGGCTGTTGGCAGCTTTCCTCGCCTCCATGAAATCTATACCCGCAGAATTGCAGAACTTCGCGAACTCGTTAGCCAGAGCTATGTTAACATCTCGGTAGATGCCCTCAAACACTTTAGATGCTTCTGCCTCCCGCGGGCTCTTTAGGCGGATCACGCCCTTCCTAGCGATGGATTCGTAGAGAGAGGCGACGGCTTCGGTGCTTCTAGGTCCTACGCCACCCACTACCTTTGGATAGTTCTCTTCGATATCTTGGAGGGCCCTTCCCTCGTAGATCCTTTCGGGGCTGTAAGCTAGACCGAAATCAGTTTCTGCAATAAGACCGCTCTCCTTCTCCAGTATAGGCTTTATCAGATTCTCGGTGGTCAAGGGAGGGACGGTGCACTCCAGAATAACAACATCCCCTCTCTTGAGACCTTTACCTATGTTCTCTGCAACTGTGATAAGAGAAGTGTTGTCTAGCCTCTTCTTTGAGTTAAGGGTCGTGGGGACAACGACTATCTTTATATCAGACTTTCGGGAGGCATCGATCCCGTCGCTAGTGGAGTAGAACTTCGCCTCCTCGACACCCTTCTTAATCCACTCATTTATCCCAGGCTCGTCTTCTAAGGGAGTTCGCCCTTCGTTTAGGGTTTTGACCAACCCGTGATTTATATCCACACCTATAACTCGGGCACCAGCCCTCAGCCAAGCGACCGCTATTGGAAGACCGACTCTCCCCATACCATAAATTGCTACAGTTATTTTTCCTTCAGCAAGGTCTTTCTTTAAGTCGGAAGGATCCCTACCTAGAACTCCCACACTTTAGCGCCTCCAGTGCTATCTTGAGGTTCTTCAGCCCCTCCTCCCCATCGACCAGTGGCTCTTTTCCCTTCCTGACACACTCTAGGAAGTGTTCGATCTCCACCCGGAGGGGCTCCATTTTTTGGACTTCCACTCTTCTCTTAATGAGACCAGTCTGCATCTCAACCGTTTGGTCGAGATAATCAAGCATAGCAATGCCGATACTTCCTGTGACGTTCAGAGTCCTAACCTTGTATGGAGTGAAACGGTTTGCCTCAATGGTCGCGATGGCACCTTCAAAATCAAGAATAAGAGAGGCAAAGTCCTCCACATCCCTTTTATATTTGCCGTAGACTGCATGGACGGCAAGGGGTTCCCGCCCCACAAGGTACCTGCATACATCTATGTCATGCGTCATCAGATCGACGATTATGCCCACATCTTTTATCCGAGGATCGAATGGACCCGCTCTTTTGGCTGAAAGGGTGAAGATCTCGCCGAGTTCCCCGTTTGAGATTATCGACTTCATAGCAAAGACGGCCGGATTAAACCTTTCAATGTGTCCGACCATTAAAATAGCGCCATTTCTCTCTGCAGAGCGTATCATAACCTCTGCGTCTTCAACTGTTGATGATATGGGCTTCTCGACCAAGCAAGCGATACCTTTCTCCAAGAATTTTAGAGAGACATCCTTGTGGGAGGATGTGGGGACGACGATGCTGACAGCGTCTGGTTTGGCAGCGAGCAAGTCCTCGATTCTTGTAAAAGCCGGAACTTTATGTTCCTTTGCCACTTCTTTGGCCATTTCTGGATTGATGTCCAGTACTCCAATAAGCTCACAACCGTCTGTACTGGAGTATATCCTGGCGTGATTCCGCCCCATGACACCGACGCCTACAACGCCCACCTTCAACATATGCATCATTAAGTTAACGAGAAGTATACTCTTAAATACCTACCCGTCCAATCTGCAATATTGGTATGTCACATTGTGGGTTGAGGTGATTACATGAACCTGCTCATTTTCTTATCTTTTCCAATAGCTTTTGTCGTGACCTACTGGCTCACATTAAAGTGGATAGGTGTTGCGAAGAAAGTCAACATAGTCGGGAAGGATCTGAACAAGCTTGGCAACCCACTAGTCCCAGAGATGGGAGGGATACCGTTGATGGGGGGTATAGTCGGGGGAACCCTATATTACGTGGCCCTTAATACTTTCTTACTAAATCAGCCATTTTACAATATCTATATCCTAGGTGGAATGACCACCGCCCTCATAATATTCATTATAGGGTTGATGGACGATTTGCTCGGATGGAAGATAGGACTATCCAAGCTACAGAAGCCGCTTCTTACTCTACCTGCAGCTTTGCCCATGATGGTGATAAATGCTGGGCACTCGGTGATAGAGCTTCCATTTGTGGGTACGGTGGATTTGGGGACGTTCTACCCTATTTTGCTCGTCCCAGTAGGAATCGTAGGAGCAACGAATGCATTCAATATGCTCGCAGGTTACAACGGATTGGAGTGTGGTATGGGAGTAATAATAACGGCAACAATATCAATAGTATGTTATGTCAAAGGAAGTAGTTGGGTAGCGGTTTTGGGAGGCATAATAGTCGCTTCACTTGTAGCATTTCTAGTATTCAACTGGCATCCAGCTAAGATCTTTCCTGGAAATGCCTTCACATACCTTGTAGGAGCATTTATAGCTGTTTTGGTGATCTTTGGCAATGTTGAGAAATTAGCACTGATTCTCTTCATTCCTTATTATTTGGACTTCCTACTACCCCTCAGAAAAAAGATGAAAGTTGAGGCGTATGCAAAAGTAAATTCAGATGGAAGCTTGGATCTGCCATATGATGGTATATATGATGTAACACATCTCGTAATTAAAGTACTCAAAAGCATTAAGCAGAAAGTCTACGAAAGGGATGTTGTTAGCACATTGCTCATTTTTGAGGTTGTAATTTCTCTTTTCGGCATTATGTTATATATACAGTAAACAAAATAATCACAAAAACAAAATTAACCATAAATTTATTAAAATAAAGTTTCAAATTATTATAGAAATCATTAATATATTTATCATAAAAACTAAATATATATCAGCTTTTAATTGGTTGGAGGGACCCATAAATGAGAATCTGCTATCTTGCTGATGCAGAGAGTATTCATACGCAAAGATGGACGAAATTTTTTGTAAAAAAAGGGCATGAAGTACATATTATTTCCTCAAAACCATTTGCAATCAAGGATGTTTATGTGCACCAAGTTCCAAAAATAGGAAAAAATCCTATGGATTTCTTGTTTGGTATATTTTGCGTCAGGAGGCTTGTAAATATGATCAAGCCAGATATTTTACATGCGCATTATGTCGTTAAGTATGGTTGGTGGGGAGCATTATCAAATTATCACCCATTAATTCTAACTGTTTGGGGATCCGATTTATTAGGGGAATTGCATAGATTAAAAATAGTCAAGATCCTCACAAAATTCTCCATAAAAAAAGCAGATCTTGTAACATATGATGGCTATCATCTCAAGAGTATTTTGAGGCATTTATCAGGTAATGAAAACAAATTAAAAATGGTTTTCTTTGGTGTTGATGTTGATTTATTTAAGCCAGCTCCTCGAGACGAAGATTTAGCAAAGAGTTTGGGAATCTCAAAATGTCCTGTGGTGATAAGTTTAAGAAGCTTAAAACCCATATATGGCGTAGAGAGTTTGGTTCGTGCTATACCTTTAGTATTAAAATATATTCCAGATGCAAAATTCCTTATTTTTGGTAAAGGAGAGCAAGAGTCGATGTTAAGAAAGTTAGTAAGAAGTTTAGGGATAGAGAAGAGTGTGCTATTTATGGGGATTGTTCCAAACGAGCTAATGCCAAAATACCTTAATCTTGCAGATGTCTATGTTTCCACAGCACTTTCAGACGCAGGGCTTGCTGCGAGTACAGCCGAGGCGATGGCATGTGCACTACCTGTAGTTGTTACAGACTTTGGGGACAATAGGCATTGGGTGAAAGATGGAGAGAATGGATTTGTAGTGCCTATAAACAGTCATGCCATGTTAGCTGATCGCATAGTCAATCTACTTAGTGACGACAGATTGAGGAAAAAATTTGGGGAGAAAAATAGGCAGATAATATCAATGAAAAATAATTATTATAGGGAGATGGAGAAAATGGAAATAATATACAAAATGATTTACGAGAGGTTTAAAAAATGAGGATGTTAATAACAGGAGGAGCAGGATTTATAGGGAGTCATCTCTGCGAGAAGTATACAAAGTTAGGACATACAGTAATATGCTTCGACAACTTTCTTAGCGGAAATCTTCTTAATATCAGGCACCTTTTGGATTACAGAAATTTCAAACTTGTTAAGGGAGATGTTCGAGACTATGAGGCATTAGAGAGTGTATCAAGAAATGTTGATGTAATATTCCATTTGGCAGCACAGATACATGTAGATAGATCGTATGTTGAGCCAAAGCTTACTTACGAAATAAATGTTATGGGAACGCAGAATGTTCTTGAAATTGCCAGAATCCAAGATATAAAAAAGGTCATATTCGCTTCATCCAGTGAGGTATACGGATCTGCACAATATGTGCCTATAGATGAAGGGCACCCACTTTGTGCGCCGCATCCATATGGTGCAAGTAAAATTGCTGCGGACAGAATGTGTTATTCTTATATTCGTACGTACGGAATGAATATCCCAATAATCAGGTTTTTCAATATATTTGGACCTAGGCAGAGGGATATAGGATATGGCGGCGTCATTTCCATATTTACAAGGCGGGTTCTCAATAATTTGCCACCGATTATTTATGGGGAAGGCAATCAAACAAGAGATTATACCTATATAGAAGATGCCCTACAAGCATATGATTTAGTTTTAAACTTCGAGGAGGGTCTAAATGAGCCGTTAAACTTTGGAACTGGTAAGGAAATAAGCATAATTGATCTTGCTAGACTTATTATAGAGCTTTGTGGTAAAAAAGGAGAATTAGAGCCAGTTCATACGGCACCAAGGATTGGTGAAGTGAATAGATTGATAGCCAATTATTCAAAAGCGAAGACCCTCCTTAAATGGGTACCAAAGTATTCTCTTAAAGAGGGGTTAATGGATTTTATACAGTGGTATAAAAAATTTGGCATGGAACAAAGAATTGTAATTTAGAGTTTGAGGGTTTACAAATGGATATAAAGAGGCTGCCACAAGAGTTCATAATAAATCTATATGAAACCATGTTGAAGATACGTGTGTTTGAAGAGAAAGTCGCCGATCTAATACTCAAAAAAGAGATAATATGCCCATGTCATTTGTACATAGGACAAGAAGCGGTTGCGACAGGAGTGTGCGCCGCCTTAAGAAAGGACGACTATATATTTAGTACACATCGTTCTCACGGACATTATCTGGCCAAAGGTGGAGATATGAAAAAGTTAATGGCAGAACTCTTCTGTCGAGAGACAGGCACTTCAAAAGGCAGAGGAGGATCGATGCATATAGCATCGATTGATATGGGGATTATGGGTAGTTCTGCAATAGTCGGCGGATCGATACCTTTGGCAGTCGGAGCGGCACTAGGGTTTAAAATTCAAAAAAAAGACTCAGTAGCAGTAGCCTTCTTTGGAGAGGGAGCGGTTTGTGAGGGAGTGTTTTATGAGAGCCTAAATTTTGCTGCCCTTAAAAAACTTCCAGTCATATTTGTGTGTGAAAAAAACCACTATTCGACACATATGCCAATCTCTAAGATTTTAGCGGATCCTTCAATATATAAAAAGGCTTTAAGTTTTGCCATGGACGGAGCCCTTGTTGATGGAAATGATGTTCTAAAGGTTTATGAGAAGACCAAAATAGCAGTCGATAGTGCACGCTCTGGTGAGGGACCATACCTGCTTGAGTGTTTGACGTACAGATGGAGGGGGCATGTTGGTCCAAATTATGATTTAGATAAAGGATTAAGGAGTTCGGAAGAATTAGAATACTGGATGAAAAAATGCCCAATTAAGTCTCTTGAAAAGATAATGGTCATGAACAGTATATTAAGTGAGAAAGAAATGGAATTCATTAAATTAAAAGTTGAAAATGAGGTAGAAGAAGCTATAAAATTTGCAAAAGAAAGTCCAAAGCCGCCTCAAACGGAGGATGAGCTTATGTTGTACGTATTTAAGTAGAGGCGAATTTAATGCGAGAAGTTACGTATTCTTATGCGATCAACGAGACATTACATCAATTAATGCAAAAAGATGAAAGAGTAGTCTTAATAGGACAGGGCGTAACAAGTCCATGGTATGTGGGAACAACAACAGTCGGTCTTATTAGTAGATTTGGAGAAGAGCGAGTGATAGATCCACCAGTATCTGAAAACTGTACAACTGGTGTAGCCATAGGACTTGCGTTTACTGGTATGCGCCCCATTTATGTATTTCCAAGGATGGATTTTATGTATTATGCTATGGATCAGATAGCAAACCATGCAGCTAATTGGTATTTCATGTTTGGGGGGCAACTAAATGTGCCTATGACTATATGGGCAATAATCAACAGAGGTGGAGAACAAGCAGCGCAACATTCCCAAGCGATTCATGCAATCTTTGCACATATACCCGGGCTCAAGGTAGTCGCGCCAAGCAATGGTTATGATGCAAAAGGTTTGCTCGTCAGTTGTGTAAATGACGGTAATCCAGTAATATTTGTGGATGATCGTTGGTTATACAATTTGAAATGCAATGTTCCAGAGGAATTATACTCAATTCCCATTGGTAAAGGCATCTTTCGAAAGAGAGGGGATGATGTAACGATCATTGCAAGCTCCTATATGGTTCACGAGGCAATACTAGCCGCAGAAGAATGCGAAGAACGGGGAATAAATGTAGATGTCATAGATCTCAGATCCATAAAACCAATAGACTTTGATTTAATTTCACAGTCAGTTAAAAGAACGAAAAGGATCGTAATAGTTGATGGGGGATGGAAAACTTGTGGTTTAAGTGCCGAGATAGCGGCGAAAATTGCTGAGAGTGAACTGATTAAAAATTTAAAAGCGCCCTTAATTAGGGTGACCCTGCCAGATGTACCAGCACCAGCTTCCTCTTCACTTGAACAAATCTACTATCCCAGAAAAGAAAAAATAGTTTCTACAGTTCAGAAGATAATGGAGGTCTGAGACATGATTTATAAAGTTCCTTTTGTAAACTACCCATTACAATACTCTTTATTGAAGAAAGAGATTGATGAAAAAATTCACTCTCTCCTATTAAAAGGAGATTTGTATCTACGTGATGATACGATCCAGTTCGAAAGAGATTTTGCTAAATATATTGGTTCTAGGTTCGGAATAAGTACAAACAGCTGCACAGATTCTCTATTTCTCTCACTTTATGCGATAGGGGTTGGTGAAGGTGACGAAGTTATCACTGTTAGCCATACATATATCGCAACCATAGCTTCGATAGTACACAATCGTGCAACCCCAGTTCTCATTGATGTAGGCCCAGACTATAACATGAATGTAGAATTATTGGAAGAGGCAATAAATTCGAAAACTAAGGCAATAATACCAGTACACCTTAATGGACGTTGTTGTGATATGGAAAAGATAATGAAGATCGCGAACAAATATGGCCTTGCGGTAATCGAGGATGCCGCTCAAGCAGTAGGTGCAAGATTCATGGGAAAAGTAGCAGGCTCATTCGGATTGACAGGATGTTTCAGTTTTTATCCTGCTAAAATCCTTGGATGTTATGGTGATGGCGGATTCATAACCACAGATAATGAAAGACTCGCAGAGAAACTCTATTTGTTAAGGGATAACGGTGAAAAGGCAAGATATTTAATGAAGGATCCTGAGGAGGCTAAAGATAAAAAAATTTACTGTTTTGGGTTTAATAGTGTACTCGATAACATTCAAGCAGGAATACTCAATGTGAAATTGATTCATCTGAATAAATGGATAGAGAGGAGGCGGGAGATTGCCAGAATGTACAACGAGGGGCTTTCAGAAATTGAAGAGATCACATTACCCCCTCCACCTAATACCAACTCTCCTTATTACGACGTTTTCCAAAATTATGTAATAAGATTGAAGGAGCGAGACAAACTCGCAACCTTTCTAGAGAAAAATGGGATAGAGACCATGATTTCATGGAGAACGCCAAATCACCTTCAAAAAGCATTGAAACTTGATCACTTTAAACTCCCAGAAACTGAAAAAATCTCTAAGGAGGTTATTTCACTGCCAATTTATCCAGAGTTGACTAACGAACAAGTCGAGTATGTAATAAGCACAATCCACAAGTTTAAAAAAGAGTGTTTGTGATGCGGGAAGAATTATTAAAGTTATTAAAAAAAAGTACCACATTAAATAGAATTGCTTCAAAAATCTATTGGAAGATGCTTCACATAGTTATAAGAATCGAAGGATCGGAATTCTATGAAAGAAGATGGTTAATGCGCCATACGAAACAAAAAAGTGATTGGGAAGATCTGCCCAATAGAGATTCGTGGGTTAAAGATTATTGGGAGTCGAAAAATCATCCGCATAGAAATTTTTTAGTGCAAAGAATACTGAGATTTGCGCCAATCGAGAGTATATTAGAAGTTGGATCAAATTGTGGACCAAATTTGTATTTGCTTGCAAAATTCCTTCCTTTGGCGCGAATAATTGGGGTCGATATAAACCCAGTTGCAGTGAATGAAGGAAACAAATTTTTAAAAAACGAAGGAATATCAAATGTCAAGTTAATTTGCTCAAAAGCAGATGATCTGGATACTTTTAAGGATAAAAGCTTTGATATTGTTTTCACAGATGCAGTATTGATTTATATTGGTCCAGACAAAATAGAGAAAGTAATAAAAAATTTTGTTAGGATTGCAAGGAAAACGATAATTTTGTTGGAGTGGCACTCAGAAAGATTGAATAATGAAAGAATCGAATTTCTCTATAAGGGAAAATGGGTGCGAGATTATAAAGCATTATTCGAGCGTTTTGGATTCGTTAACGTAAAGGTCGAAAAGATCCCTGAGGAAATTTGGCCAGACTCAAATTGGAAAATATACGGGACCCTAATTACTATATATTTAGATTTATATTAAGGAGTGTGAACATTTGCGTATCTCCACAATTATACCAACATATAACCGACCGAAGGCTCTTGAGCGTTGTTTGAAAAGCATACTAAAGCAGACTTTACTTCCTGCAGAGGTTATTGTAGTCGAATCTGGACCTTTTAATGTAGCAAAAGAAGTTGTTAATCGTTACAAGGAGAAATTTGGGCAACTTGCAATTGAATTGAAGTATTTTAGAAACCTAGAAGGCAGTCTAACAATTGCAAAAGAACTCGGAATACAAAACGCATCCTTTGAAATTGTATCTTTTTTGGACGACGATATGATTATTCATAAGGATTATTATAAAGCAATAATGGAAGTTTATGAGAGGGTGCCGTATACGTTAGGTGTCATGGGGAAAAATGTGGAAAAAATGGGAAAAAGGAAAATACTCAGCAAATTAGTGGAAGCCTATCAGAAGATTTTTTTAATTAGAATAAACCATGATTTTAGATTTAGGCTACTACCATCTATGGGGAACACCTATTCTGACAGAGAAGGAATTGTGGAATGTGAGTGGCTTTCAGGAGCATCTACTTTTAAAAAGGACATATTGTTAAAAGTTAGACCAGATAGCAACCTTAAGAAATACTGCTGGAATGAGGATCTTGACTTATCTTATAGGATTTATAAAAAATTCCCAGGCACACTTTTTTTTACTTCAAAAGCGAAATATTTACATAAAAATGTTCAGTTGATAAGATCAGTAAATAAGGAATTGTTATTCATGTCAGAAGTTTATGATCTATATTTATTTTACAAAAATTTTGATCATAGCTTAAAGAATGGAATTATCTATCTCTGGAGTAGGTTGGGAAGACTTTTCCTTTTATTTGGATTATTTGTTATAAATGGAGAAATAAGTCAGATTCCAAATATTGTTTTGGCACCTTTTTATTGTTTAAAAAACATAAGATTCATTATAAATCAAAATCTTACATTTTTTAATGATAAATTGGGACGATGCTCATGAGCCAATTTGATTGGAAGGGATACATAAGGAATCTTGAAGAGATACCAAGTCTTAAAGAGCAGTGGGAAAAAGATTTTGTCGAAGTGCTAGAGAATATAAGGAAAAAAATAGAAAAAACACGCATCTTGGAAGTAGGTTGTTCGAATGGAAGATGGCTCAGATGGTTTTTTAAACATTATCAATGCGAGACTCATGGAATTGATTTGGAAGGTGAAGGTTTTGTTGGGACAGATTCTATAAAATCTTTTATAAAAGGAGATGCACAAGTCCTTCCCTATAAGGATGGTGCTTTTGATCTGGTTTTCTCTATGGGATTGATAGAGCATTTCAAAAAAAATGAACGTCATAGAATACTCGAAGAACAAAATCGTGTACTTTCAAAGGGAGGGCTCTTAGTATGCATAGTTCCAAACCTTCACATCTCTTTAGAATATTTTAGAGTGAAGGTTTTTTACGACGGTCTTCGCGGATATAATCATTATGTGGTTAGAAAGGAAGAACTCGAGCAAATATTTCAGGAGCTTGGTCTGAAGATTATTTATTTTGATTTTATAGGAATCTTTAGAAAGTTCGCTTTCTTAAAGAGTCTTAAAAGAACGGAATTATTTAAAGTGGTATTGTCAGACAATATGTTATGTATATGTAAAAAATAACATAATATAATTTTAAAACGACTCTAACATTAGCTTTTGTAAAATTCATCACTCTTATAAACCATTATAGCCAAGACATAAAGCTTTAATAAAAGTATTCAAAATTAAAAGCATTATATTACAATTACTTTGTGTTTTTATGGGAAGTTTCTTTTTTTGCATGAACAACATATCCATCAGCAACATATGTTATATATTCATAAGATCTCAATATATCGATTACTTTAGGCAACAACCTATTGACACCATCTTTATCCTTATGGGTCTCTAATAACTTTTTTTGTGTTTTTTAAAAATGAATTCAAGCCACCTTTTAATATTTCAACTTCTGCACCTTGAACATCTATTTTGCAAAATCAACAATTCTATCCTTAAAAATATTGTCCAAGGTATCCGTTTCAACCTGGATCTTCCACTTTGTTATCCCACGATCTAATAAAGAATGACCAGTTGGTGTGTCGTGAACATTTAACATAATTTTTCCTTTTTTGTCCCAAACGGCTTTTTCTATTATTTCAACATTGCTAAATTCAGCAAGATTAAGCTTAAGATAGCCAATATTTATAGGATGAGGCTCTACAGCAAAAACCTTTCCTTCCATCCCAGCTTTAATGCACATTGGTAAAGTTGTGTCGCCTATACATGCCCCTATATCCGCTACGGTCTCCCCTTTTTCTATTTTAAAGAATTTCTCAAATTTTCCTTCAAACACTTTGAGACCGAACCCCAAGAACTTTGGTATTGAACTAAAAAGTGAAAGCCTTCCTTTTGTGATTAGATACAAGTACCCTACTTTTTTAATTTTTATTTTTTCTTTTTCAGAAATTTTTGACATAATTGCATAGTATTTATTAGCAAAATGAATGAAGGGCGTATCAGGGTAGCCATTTATTAATAAATCCTTCATAATAATCCCAAAATTATAAGTAACATAAAAAGTTAGAGTCTACAAAAATGTCCCTGATTTTTGTTACTCTTTGTGCCGATGATGTGTCATCAAGTCAGCATTCCATTTGAATGGGCAGGGTTACATGTAGTATTTGTACTCTCCGCTGTATTTGTGGGATGGTATTATAAAGTAGATCTGTGCAGGAATTTAGGATAATTCTTTTCCTATAATATTAATTCGCAAAGGGACTTTTAAGAAAAATATTCAAATTTTGATGATAGAAAACTTAAATAGCATAACTAAAATTGGAAAACCAATATTTTAAAGCATACATCTGGGGACTTGAGTTTTAGGTACTATTTTATGAAACTTGCAATTTAAGTCCTTGAAAATGCGCACCTCCTGTAACTAAGCTTTTTCAACAGATCTTGCGTACACTATGGAGTTCGCTAACCCTCAACTATCAACCTTTCTTTTTATAGTAATCTATTTTTGCAGCCTTTATGGCAACATATTCGTCTAATTTAGCCAGAGCACTTCTTTCTTTGACGAAATTTATGTCTTTCAGCCTTTTCTTCCTCTTCAATCTTAATAGTTTTTAAATAAAACTCGGCAAGGTAGATTATGGGGGTTTTCTTCCAAATCATCAATAATGGGTTTACCATATCTCCGGAGCAGATCCTGTGGTGTTCATTGTACCGAACATGCTCTCCTTTTTGGTCAAATTTTCAATTAGAATTTTATTTACCGAGTTCGGGATATTTCTCCAACCAGCTTTTTAAGAGCTTGGTGCATATCATCTCAGAAGAATTGTCGTTTTCTTACAATATACATAGCCATATATACCTATACTGCCTTACTAATAACTTCTTAAGAAAGGAACCAAAAGTAGTCAATATAGTAGTTTAGCAAATTCCCCATTAACTTGAGTGTTGATCTGAAAAAAGGAAAAAGTAAAAACAGTCATGTGCCATTATATTATCATTGTCGGATTGAAGGAGAAAGTTTTTGATCGGTCTATAAAAAATAAAAGAAACGCCTTTGGGCAAAAGTGTTTTTGGAAAAAGGAGAATATTATAATCAGTTAGAGGCGATACCTTTCTGAACTCAAGCTGCTTGAATTACCTACTTTTTCTAATAATGCCCCAAAGAACTTTGTAAACGCTTTCCATACTCATGTTTCTAGGTTAAAGGAAAAATATTTACGGAAATTTAAGTTTATCGAAAATGGTGGAAAGCACCTCCTTAGAGGTTCATGATTGCATCTCCTTCGGAGAGTTCTTCACGACCTCTGCAGAGCCTAGCCCGTGCCACTTGATGGTGTAGCCGAGGTGGCGGAGGAGGGGTATGGGATCATTTATTCCCTCCCTCTTGAGAGTCTCGGTCAATGTCTCAAGCATGGAGCCACAGGTGATCAGTGATGAGAGCTTGCGAAGGTGATCACTTCGAATCAAGGTCTCACCCACAAGCGAGTAACCTTCAGGCGGTTGGCTGGAAAATCTCCTCAGTAGAGATTCCTTTGATACGCCGTGTTTTGCGGAGAGATCTTCCACATTGACGCATGTGCCCTCAACAGTTATTTGTAGATGCTTCACGGTCTCAAGCTCGGAGGTGACGATCTCCCTCTCCCTCAGATCCAGGCGGTCCAGTATGGGCTTCAGAGGAATTTCTCCCTTGAAGGTTATGATGTCGCCAGGGATCTCCTCCGAGACGCCGAGTTCAGAATCGGCTGCGATGATAAGGTCGACACCAGCAATATGCTCTCTAATGTGTTGCAACTTAAAGATCTTCTTCCTAAGGTACTCAGGAGTCCAGAATCCGACGATCTCAAGGTAAACCCTTTTCCCCTTGAGCTCGAAGGCGAAGTCTGGGATCATAACACCACCAAGGACTGGGATCGGGTCAGGCTCCCTGAGTAGGCGCCACCTACTGCCCAGAGAGGCGAACCTCCTAGCAAAGGACTCCTCGAGCGAGCTATCGTAGGTCAAAGGCTCTGGGGCAGATTCAGGAAACTGTACGCCGTCCGAGGATTTCAGCTCGAAGTTTAGGAGTCTGTTGCCCCTACCGATTATTTGTGCGCGTAGCCACCAGTTCCTTGAGGCAATGATCTCTGGGAGGAGCTTTGCCAAGCTTGTGCCGTAACGCTCAGTCATCTTTATGATGGATATTGGACCCTCGACGAGAACTGTGTAGTTGCCAGCGGTTCCTGATATGGAGTACATCAGACCGAGTCTTTTTATGGACCTGAAGATCCTCTTCCAGTTCCCATCAGTCGAGAACTCCACGAACTTTGACTTGAATAGGAGTGTCTGAGTTACAGAAAGGTTGTATTGGGCGAGCAGGTCCATAGGGCTGGGAGGCGTGAACGATATAAGAGTCTGCTCCCCTTCGAGGTCGCTCCACATGTGGCGCTCGATCCACTCCGGAGGAACTCCAAGCTCCTTGGAGGCGCTGAGTATTATCTTATCCCTCATGGATTTCGAGGGGACGAAACCCATGGAGAGTGAGAAGACCTTCCTCCTGATTGCCTTGGGGTCCACAGGGCTCTCGGCGGCGAACTCCGAGAACCTGTCCAGGATGGCTGATAGCCCCCTGATGAGGCGGAAGTTGTGGGGACCGTACTCCAAGAGTTTGAGTTGCGAGCGGATCTCTGACCGCTTCCTTCCGACGCTGCTCTGGTATATGCCTATCATTGATTTCGCAAGGTCCAATAGTGGAGGCGTCGGGCTAAGATAACAGGGCTTTATAGTCCCCTTGAAGGTCTTGGCTACCAGGAGCTCAGAGGGGAGCATTAGAGGGCAGACCTCCTCCTGTGGCTGGTGCGCGCCTCCGCCGTGGACCTTGAGACTATCTCTATTAGTTTCGCTTCTTTGCCCTCGACCTTGCGCAGGAGGCGCCCTAGCCTCTGAATGAACTCGCGCTTAGAGCCTGTGCCGCTGAGGATGATGCCGAGGGATGCGTCTGGGACATCTATGCCCTCGTCCAAGACCTTTGAAGTGACTATGACCCTGTACTTGCCCTCTCTGAACATGCCAAGGATCTCGGAGCGCTCGTCCTTCGGGGTCTCGTGGGTTATGGCAGGAATAAGGAACTCCCTGCTGAGGCGGTACACGAGCTGTTTGTGCTGTGTGAAGACAATGGTCTTCTCGTCGGTCTGCGAGAGGAGCTTCTTGAGGGCTTCGGACTTGAGGGAGGAATTCAGGGCGATCTCCATAGCCCTGTTCCTGGCAAGGAGTGCCTCCCTCGCCTCAGGGTCCCTGCCGCTCATGATCACTAAACGCTGGAAGTCCTTCTGAGTTCTCAGCCTCAAGCCCCTCTTCGCAAGGTACTCCCTAAATTTGGATATGTTCTTACGGTACTCCTCCTCTTCCTGATCCGTGAGGTCGACATATATCCTCTGAACCTTGAAGGGGGCGAGGTGTTCGCCAGCCATATCTGAAACCTTCCGCTCGTAGACCTTGCCCCCCACAAGCCTCGGCAGTTCTGAGTGGAGCCCATCCTCCCTCTCATAGGTGGCGGTGAGTCCCAGCCTGAAGGGTGAGGCGAAGAGCTCGGCTATCTGTGAGTAGCCTGGCGAGGGCAGGTGATGGACCTCGTCGAATATTATGAGGGGGAACTTGTTGCCTAGCTCCTCTGCCCTGATGTAGGCTGAGTCATAAGTGGTCACGGTTAAAGGTCCGATGGTGTCTTCCCCCCCGCCGTAGGCGCCCACTTCCACGGAAAATGCCGAACCGAGCCTACGGCGCCACTGTTCCATCAGGTCTATTGTGGGCACGACGACTATTGTGGGGGCGTTCACCTCCTGAATGGCGAGGATGCCCACATGGGTCTTGCCAGCCCCGGTCGGAAGGACCACGACTCCCCTCCTCCCCGCATCCTCCCAAGAGTAGAGTGCGTCGACCTGGTAAGGCCTCGGCAAAACATTTGCTGAGAGGTGGGGGCAGGGAACTGGATCCATAACCTTGTCCTGAAAAGGGATGCCGCTCTCCTTGAGGTAATTCACGGCATCTCTATAGTACATGCCCAGGGCTTTATAGGAGTTTAGTGTGCGGTCCCATGTGGAGTGCGGGATGTGAACATTGCCGCTGAGTATGGTCCCCCTGTAATATCGGAGGGTTATCATGAGGCGCCCCAATAATAGTTGATGGTCGGGGTTTATCTTTATTTTCTTTATCTTGATTGCTAATCGGTCCTATAACGATATTCGGAGCTCTTCAATAACTTCGAACAAAAGCCAGAGGTCGAGTACCAAGGAAAGCAGAACATCATTATGCACTAAAAGATAGAATTTAGTGTTTGGGCTTGAACGGAACTGGGCGAGACTCCTTGAGTGGCGCAAATAGCACGAGCAGCGCTGATATGAAAGGTAGCACCGGGGCTATCGCAAAGGCGGTTTGGTAGCTACCGTAAGCCTCTATCACGGTCCCGAAGATTATAGGACCGCCCAAATTGCCCACGTCCATCCCCATAGTGTATATGCTTGATAGAAAGCCCCTGCTGTTTGGCGGAGACTTGGCGAGTGCGAGCGTTTGGGAGGCGGGCACAAAGAACCCTACACCTATGCCGAATATCAGTGAGGCGATGTAAAGGAGTGGCGGAACTTCGAAGATGTAGACCGCGAGGAAAGAGATCGAGATGAAGAAGAGACCTATAGAGGTCATTAGCCTTGGGTTTTTGTCAGAGGCTTTGCCAGCCATGACCCTGATGGAGAGGCTCGCGATGGCTTGGATCGAGACGAAGAGCCCTATCTCAACATCACCGTAGCCCAATAGCTTCAGGTATGCGGAGAGGAAGGTAAGGAGGCCCATCCACGCTAGGGCGTAAATTATCAGACTCGCAAGCGCTAAAAGAAAACGACCATCTCTCAACCCAGCAAAGGAAGATCCAGACATTTGGTGGTGCGAGTCTGCCCCTGTAGATAGTATGAGGGGCGTTAGGGCGAGGATAGAGACCGCAGTAATACCAAAAGTAGCCACGTAGCCGAAGAGCTCCGCGAGGAAGCCTCCAAGGGCGGGACCTACCGAGAAGCCGATGCCTATCATGAGACTCCTCCATCCGAGCGCCTCGCCGACCCTGCCCTCTGGGGCGCTGTCTATAGCGCTGGCTATGGAGGAAGGCACAAACGACGCGACTGCCACACCCTCCAGAAGCCTCGAGATCATTATGGTGGTGATGCCCTTTGAAAGGAAGAGGATGCCGTAAGAGCATGAGCCCATTATAAGCCCCACCAACATGAGGTTTCGCCTAGACCACCTGTCGCTGAGGAGACCTCCGATTGGTCTGAAGATAATGGCAGTCATGGATACACTCGAGACCGCGAGGCCTATCATGAAAGGCTGGGCGCCTATGACGAGGGCATAGCGCGGTATCAGCGGCACCACCACCTGGATTAGCATGAAGAAGAGCATTGTAGCAATATTCAGGCGCCAGATGTGCGATATCATGGTAGCGTCCCTGTTATGCCAATTGCTACAGACAGAGACTTATATATCTCTGCAGAGACCCCTATTTCTAATGCATCCTCTGGAGGAGATAGCATGCGCGACCCGCTCGATGACCTGTTCAGGAGAGTGCTTAGCGCGAGGATATTCGTTAATAGGGATCTCTTGAGGCCGGACTATGTTCCAGAGGATCTTCCCCATAGAGAGGCGCAGATATTCAGGCTGGCGGAGACCCTGGCGCCGGCGCTGAGAGGCTCGAGGCCCTCAAATGTCTTCATCTACGGGGTGCCCGGGACCGGTAAGACAGCCGTGACGAAGTACGTGCTGAACAAGATCAGCCAAGAGGGCAAGAAGAAGGGGATAGCTCTTAACATAGCCTACATAAACTGCAAGCATGACGACACGAACTACAGGGTGCTGGCTGATCTCTGCGAGGCGATAGACGCGAGGGTACCGTTCACAGGTCTCTCGACCTCGGAGGTGTTCAGGAGGTTTGTCAAGATACTAGACTCCACCAGTAGATCCATGTTCGTAATACTGGACGAGGTGGACTCGCTCGTCAAGAAGACGGGCGACAAGATACTGTATGACCTGACGAGAATAAATAACCAGCTGAGCAGCGCAAAGGTCTCGATAGTGGGGATAACAAACGACCTTAAGTTCACAGAGTACCTAGACCCGAGGGTCAGGAGTAGCTTGGGGGAGGAGGAGCTCGTATTTCCTCCGTACAACGCGCTTGAGCTGGAGGACATTCTGAAGAGGAGGGCAGACGGCGCCTTCGTTGAAGGGGTTATTGAGCCTCAGGTCATAAAGTTGTGCGCAGCCTTGGCTGCCAAGGAGCACGGGGATGCCAGGAGGGCGCTTGACCTCCTCAGGGTTGCGGGTGAGCTTGCCGAGAGGGCAGGCAACGATAAGGTAACAGAGGAACACGTTAGGAAGGCGCAGAAAGAGGTCGAGAAGGACAGGGTCGTGGAGGTGATAAGGACCATGCCGCTGCACTCTAGGATACTAATACTGAGCCTCTACCTGCTGGAGAAGAGTAAGGGAAGGAACTGCGTCACAGGTGAGCTATACGAGCTGTATTCGAGCGTGGTGAAGAACTTCGGTCTTGAGCCGCTGACGCAGAGGAGGATAAGCGATCTCATCAACGAACTCGACATGCTCGGCATAGCCACAGCAAAGGTCGTCAGTAAGGGCAGGTACGGCAGGACGAAAGTGGTGAACCTCTGCATCCCAATAACGAACCTGAGGGAGGCCCTCCAAGAGGACCCGAGAATGCTCGCTTTCATGAATAAGTGAGGTTGTCGTGATAATAATGCAGAGGGTTTTGGCGGTGGAGGGAGGGAGCTTCCGGAAGGGCGTGGATAGAAGGGTGCCCGCAGCTTTTCTCTTCGCCGAGGGTATAAGACCTAAGCGCCTGATAGTGAAGTGGGTGGAGGTCGACGGGCTCGATGCCACGGAGAGGTTGAAGGAGGCTATCAGGGAAGAGGGAATGAGGGAAGGGGTGGTGATCGCCGGCAGCGTCCCCATAGCGGGGTTCAACCTGATCGACGCGAGGGAAGTGCTTAAAGAGTTTGGGTTACCGACGGTCTTCGTCCTAAGGGATCGCCCAGACGTAAACGCAGTCAGGTCGGCACTCATGAAGCACTTCAAGGACTGGAAGAGGAGGTTGGAGATAATAGAGGCTGCAGGACCAATTAAGGAGGTCTCACTTGGAGGGGGAGAAGGGGTCTTTATAGAGGTTGTGGGGATGGGCGAGGCTGAGGCGAAGAGAATCATTGAGGGGCTGACCATATTCGGGAAACTGCCGGAGCCCCTCAGGCTGGCTAGGATGGTGGCTAGGTCGCTCAGCAGGGCTATAGGAAGTTCAGGGTAGTGACCTTGAAGTTTGCTAGGTTTATCAGCGGCACCACGCCAGGGGCGGGATCTATGCCCATTGAAAGCTGGTAGTTTGTCTGTTTCTGCCAGGTGCCGGAGTTTACGGCGAGGATGCCCCTGTATTCGGATATGCCCCAAACGTGAACGTGCCCGGCGTGAAAGATGTCAGGAACTGGGTCGATGATCAGACTGTCTCTAGGCTCGGGTGCTAAGGAAGTCTTCTCCCCGTAGATTGGCGCCAAGTGCCTCGACTTTAGAAGCTCCACCATCGCCTTCTGGGGCTCCTTGAAGTTGCAGTCGGGGAGGGCAGGGATGACATCATCAAGGCTTTTCCCATGAGTGAGGAGGAAGATCACTCCCTCGATGTTTACGACTGCTGGATCGCCCAACATTACAACGTTTTTTAGGGAGTAGAGGGGGGCGCCGAAGTCCCTGTAGATCGGAGGAGAGGGGAGGGTGGGTCTGGAGGCGTCATGATTGCCGGGGACTATTATGATCTTTATGCTGTCTGGGACCATGGAGAGGTAGTGGGCCGCCTCCTCGTACTGCTTGTTCAGATCCTTTATCAGCAGCTCCTCCTCTTGGTTTGGGTAGACCCCTACGCCGTCAACAACATCCCCTGCTATTATCAGATAACGGATTTTGTCTGCGATTTCCTTCTGTGGTGCTCCCACATCTTCGCCGCGGAGCCACTTCAGGAAAGACTCGAACTGCTGCCTCATGAAGAGCTTGCTACCTATGTGGAGATCCGAGGTTAGGACCACGTATACGTCATTCTTGGTCCTCGGGGACCTTATCTTGGGCGGCACGTCAGGCCATACTATGTCCTCGGCGAAGACTGTCTTGCCATTTGAGGTGGTTCCGAAGACGCATATCACCTCGTCGAGCATCGCCCTTGAGACCTTCTTCTTGAGCTCTTCACCCCTGAATGAGACCCTTACGGTATCTACATCGTCCTCAAGTTCGAGCAATGCGCCGCCGTTTTTGAACTCCTTCTTGGAAGAGACCATTCCTATGACCTTGACCTTTGTAGGTTTGCTAACCTCGGGCATGGAGGAGGGGGTTACGGCGTCCCTCATGTCCGCTCTTGATTTCAGCATATCCTTGAGGCGGTTGAATCGGTCCATGAAGTACCGCCTGAAGTCGTGGATCGTGCCCTCTATGTACTGACCTTCAGAGCCGCTTATAACCTGAAGGGAGTAGGGCGGTGGTTGTTTGATCGAAGAAGGAATGGTGGCAAGAGGGGCTTTCCCGAGGAGTGGCTCCAAGTGAGATCGTTCTATTATTAAGGGCTTCTTGTCCAAGGACTCGAGTTGCCTGAGAAGGGCAGAGACCAAGGACTCGGGGTTCTGGGACTCCTTGAGGAGCTGAAATGCGCCAGGGGAGAGCTGGTATCCAGAGTTCAAAAGAGCATTGTATGCCGCCTTCAAGGACTCTCCCAAAGAGGGCACCCGTGGGAAAATTGGGGGAGGGACCTATTATTAATTTGGATCAGAGGGGGCGCATATTGAATGAGTATGGTTTGGATTAGGGCACTAGAGATTTTCAGGAAAACCTTAATGGACAATGTGCAGATATTGGATTTGAGGATGCTTTTATGGAATACAGGAGGCTGCAAAGGAGCAAGGGGGGGTCTTTCCTACTATCCCTCCCGAAAGAGTGGGTAAAGAGGAATGGACTTGAAGCGGGGTCTATAATCAGGGTTTCAGAGGGGGAGGGAGGGGCGCTCTTGATAAGCGCCGAGGTGGGCGGGGAGGGCGAGAAGGGCAGCACTGTGGTGATAAGGGACCCCGAGGGGATCGAGAGGCAGATAAGGGCGCAGTACTTGCTCGGGGTTGATTCCATAGTGATCGACCTCGGGAGGAGGATGACGCCCTCGATAAGGGGCGAGGTCAAGGAGGCTATACGGAAGCTGATAGGGCTAGAGATCGTCGAGGAGGAGGCTAATAGTATGACGGTACAGTGCCTCCTCCAGCCGACCTCCATGCCGGTTAGGAGCACTTTGAGGAGGGCTTACTCGTTGGCTGCAAACATGCACAGAGAAGCCGAGGAGGCGCTCATAAAGGGTGATGTTGAGTTGGCTGAGGCTGTGAGCAAGAGGGATGAGGAGGTGGACAGGCTGTACTTTCTCTTAGTAAGGCAACTCAGGCTGGCAATAAGGAACCAGAACATAGCGGAGAAGCTGGGGGTAAGACCGGCCGAGTGTTTGGATCTGAGGATGGCTGCCAAATACGTAGAGACTATAGCGGATTACTCAGAGGCTGTGGCAAAGAGTGTCAGGAAGCTGAGCGGGGATGGGATTGAGGCGGATATTATGGAGGCACTCCTGGGCTTGAGCAGGACGGCTTACAAGATACACGAGGAGGCCTCCCAGGCGCTCTTTAAGGGAGACATGAAGTTGGCAGATCAGGTCCTACTGAAGAACCAAGAGCTTACAGATAGGCTCCTGGCAGTGAGCGAGCTTCTGCTCGCAAAGCAGCCAAGGCTCTCAGCGATAATTGATTCGGTGTCCATGTATCTTTACCAGATCGGCGCACATGGAATCGACATAGCAGAGCTCGTTGGTGGCGAGAACGCCTGAGTCATTTGATTAGCCCCGCAGTGGTAGGTAGTTATTCACCATTTAGTAGAATTGCCATAAAAAGAAAAGAGTATTAAAAATCAAAATAAAGGCAAAAGCTGCAAGGCAAAATAGGATAAAAAGCCGCGTAAATGTCTTGACAAGAGGGCAATATTCGGACAGAAAAGTTCTGACAAGAAGAATTTTGCCGGAATTAATGCAGTGCAGATAAAAACGGGCGAGTAGTTACATATTTATATGATTACGTTTTTTTACCATTAGGTTTTGGGGGCGGGGCTTATGAGGGAGTTGGGGAGGCATTTTGTTTTTGAGCTTTTTGGATGTGATCCCCAAGGCCTTGACGACCTAAAGGGCATACAGGATGCCATGGAGAGGGGGGCGGAGGAAGCGGGTATGAAGGTGCTGGGCAGGGTCTTTCATAAGTTCAGCCCCCAGGGCGTCACCGGAGTCGTGATAATAGCCGAGTCCCACATAGCTATTCATACGTGGCCCGAGCTCGGATATGCCGCCGTGGACGTCTTTACCTGCAGCACAAATACAGATCCAATGAAGGCGTTTCGGAGGCTGGAGGGCGTACTCAAGCCAAAGTCCATGACTGTTATGGAGCTAAAGAGAGGGCTATTTATGGGGGATAAAGTTTGAGCCTTGGGTGGAAGTGGTTCATCGAGTACCAGACGCCCAACAGTGCGCATATGCACGGCATAAAGAGCGTGATATACAGCGGGAAGAGCAAGATGCAGAGCATAGATATCGTGGAGAGTTGCGAGTACGGGAAGATGCTGATCTTGGATGGGAAGGTCCAGTCCACCATGAGGGATGAGTACCTCTATCACGAGGCGCTTGTGCACCCGGCTATGATCGCCCACCCTAGACCTGAGGAGGTCCTGATAATCGGGGGAGGGGAGGGGGGGACTTTAAGGGAGGTGCTCAGGCACACTGCGGTGAGGGAGACGGTCATGGTGGACATCGATATCGAGGTCGTAGAGAGTTCTAAGAGGTACCTTCCTGAGCTCTCCCGCGGGGCTTTCGATGATGGAAGGGTAGAGCTGGTAGTGGGTGACGGGAGAAGGTTTGTTGAGGGGTGTCGGTCAAGGTTCGATGTGGTAGTCGTGGATGTTACAGACCCGCTTGAGGGAGGACCTGCACAGTTGCTGTATACAAAGGAGTTCTACGAGGGCATAAAGAGGATTTTAAACGAAGATGGGATAGTTGTGACCCAGGCGACCTCGGTTTACTATAGCGCATATTGCTTTGCAACAATATACAGGACCGTTGAGAGTGTCTTCGGGAGGGCTGGGGGCTACCAGGCATGGATCCCAGCGTACGATTCTATGTGGGGATTCGTGTATGGTACAAAGGGACCAGACCCAAGAGTTTTGAGCGGTGATGAGGTCGACGAGAGGCTCGTCAAGCGAGGAATCGGCGACCTGAAGTTCTACGAGGGGGCGATCCATAGGGCGCTATTCACGCTGCCGAGGGAGCTTAGGACGGTGATGAAAAACGCCCCAGTCGCTACCGATAGCAGCCCCACGTTTATGCCTATATGATTAGGCTCATTGAAATGAGTTCAACCACAAATATCCAAGAATTAGAGCGGAGAAAAAAGAAAATACAGGTATAAGGATAAAGATTTAGAGTTGGAATGCCATATCTTCCCACAGCCGGGGTGGCTGAGCGGTTAAGGCGCCGGCCTTGAGATCCACCGACAGGTAAGCCGGTTCCCCTTCTGGGGAGCAAGGGTTCGAATCCCTTCCCCGGCGCCACGAATTACAGAATTCAAAGCATTTCTAGCACCATAGGGTTGGATGGCTTTTGAAAGAGCTTTTGAGGGGTAAAGGGGTGTGAGTCGGTGGAGTCAAGAGAGGAGATGGATGTTGCCAATACTGACGTGGTCCAGGTGTTTAAGCGCCGCCTGTTTGCATTCTATAGCTAAAGATCTGCTCGTTGTTGGAAGGTCGCCCATCGCATAGCACCCGTAGAACGCGAGCAGCGTATATGGGATCGTGCGATCTACCGAACTTATGAAATCAGCGATCATCTCGACCTCTTCGGCATCTATGTATCCTGGGATTAATAACGTGCTTGCTGAAAGGGGTGGGGGATCTGGTCTCTTCCCGTATAATTTGCCCAAGGACTTGAAGTTGTCTAGTGCGGAGCGGTTCGATACGCCGCAGAGTGCGATGTTAAGGCTCTCGTCCCAAGCCTTTATGTCAAACTTGATGTTCCCACCGCTTTTCAGGGCGTACTCATATGCAGACATAGCAGCCTCTCTAGTAAAGTGACCGTTGGTTTCCCAGCAAAGGCGGAGGATTCTCCCCGAGTCTCTTGCGATCTCGCTTGCAATTCGGCATGTCTCCAGGCTGTGGGGCATCTGCGTGGAAGGGTCACCGCCGAAGAAGCAGATGCAGGATACCCTCCTCTCTTTGATCTTGAGAGCGAGATCCTTGGAACTAATGGTCGGCGAGGCTTTGGCGGAGAGGGATCGGTAGTGCCAGTTCTGGCAGAAGAGACAGTCAAAGCTGCAAGAACCGTAAAATACAGCAAGGTTGTAATAGCCAAGCTCAGGTCCTTGCGAGTAAGAGTAGATAGGATAGCCTCTTCCAGTGCAGCCGGGGCAGAACCATGAAGAGACGCAGTTCGTGGGCAGCGGGTCGTAGTACCATTCTAAGACGCCCCTATCAGGGGTTCCCCCGAGTCTGACTAGGCGCCCATCAATGTTTTTGACGAGCCCGCAGTAACCCGTACTTCCATTCCAGAGTTTGCAGTTGTTCGCACAGCCTTTACACTGAGCGCCCCCCTCGTCCCGCGGCGGAGATGGTGGCAGACCAAACTTTGAGCGTGTTGATTTGTGAGACTCAGAGGTTATCTCAATTGCCATTGATGGATTTTTCCTTATGCAGGTTAAACAGACACCAAGGGATTTTGATATAAGCGGCGATTTGTTGTGGCAGATGAGGCATTCTCCCATAATATTCATTTGATTTATAGTGGGCGAGAAATAAATGGTTTTATGAACGGTTCTCAAAAAGGAGGTTTATGTTGAAATTCGGCGAGGGCGTATTTTGGGTTTGTTACTCTATCTCGACCCAGTAGCTACCATCAGTCGTGTGTTCTTTCTTCCATATGGGTATCTCATGCTTCACCCTGTTCACTGCGAGTTTCAGAACATCGAAGGCAGTACTGCTACGTTCCGTGGCCAAGACCACATAGAGAACTTCGTCGCCTGGGGCAAAAGTTCCATACCGGTGGCAGATCACGACATCAAGGACGCCGCTGATTAGAGAAAGGGCTCTGGACATCTCCTCCAACGACTTCCTAGCCGCCTCCTCAAAGACTTCGTATTCGAGCTTCTCCACAGTTTTGCCGTCCAAGGTCTTCCCGCGGACGATCCCTGTGAAAGTGACTATTGCGCCACAGTTCTTTTCCCTAACGTTATCCTTCACCATTTTGATGAGTGAAGAAAGGTCTATAAAATCTTCCTTCCTTGCGAGGATGCCGGTCGGCATAACGATCACAATAACATACTCACCAGAGGTTAAAATAACTGCATCGGTACTCTTTACTTGATGGGAAACTATAATGGAGGCCAAAATAGAAAACATTCTAGGTTATGAGAAGAGGCTCTTAGAAGCGATTGTGGCTGCGTATGGTGAGAGGACAAATAGACTTCTCAACGCACTCTCCAGAGCGCCTAAAGATTATGCAATAAGAGTCAACATTCTAAAAGCGGATGTGGAAAAAGTGGTTAAGGCACTGCTGGAGATGGGCGTGGATTGTAAAGCATCCCCAATTATGGAGGAGGCGGTCTTGGTCGAGGTGAAGGGACCTTTCAGTTTGGAGAGGGAGGGAAAGACCGTCGTGGCGAGGAAGGGGGCTGCTGAGAGTGTGATGATGGGGAGCAATCTTTACGGTCCTGGCGTTCTCAGGACTGATAAGTACAGGCTAGGAGATGTGGTGAGCGTAGAGGATCCTAAGGGGCACCTAGTTGGAAAAGGTATCGCGGTAATGTCGCCAAAGACTGATTGTGCCAAGAGGCGCGGTCTAGCCGTTGAGATAAAAGAGTCAATATACAGGCTGCCGCCATTCAGGGAGTGCAGTTTATACAAGCAGGGGCTCATAAGAGAGCAGAGCATCCCAGCCATGATCGCGTCCAGAGTTCTCGAGCCGAAGCGGGGGGAGACTGTTGTGGACGTCTGCGCCGCGCCAGGCGGGAAGACGCTGCACATAGCCCAGCTGATGGGAGATGAGGGAAAGATTTACGCGTTTGACCATTCGGAGAGGAGGTTGGAGAGCCTGAGAACGGATGCTGAGCGTCTCGGGGTCAGGAGTGTGATCCCCGTATGCCATGATTCCAGGTACATCGACAGGGACTTTCCGACTTTGAGGGCGGACAGGGTTATTGTTGATCCTCCGTGCTCCGCACTTGGTGTCAGACCGAAGCTGTATGAGGATGCCACATATGTGAAGGTGAGGGGGTGTGCCGAGTATCAGAAGCAGTTCATGAGGGTGGCGAGCAAGATTGCCAAGAGGGGAGGGACCATAGTATACTCCACCTGTACGCTTACTCTGGAAGAGAACGAGGAGGTAGTGATGTACGCTTTGGAAGAGCTGGGGCTGGATTTGGAGGATCAGTGCATAAGGGTTGGAGAGGGAGGGTTTCTGCCAGGGCTAGGATATGCGCAGAGGTTCAGCCCCGACTTGCTGGAGATGCCAGGCTACTTCATAGCGAAGTTCACAAAGACTGAGGAGGGTTGAGGGTGGAGAGGCTGAAGCTCATCCGCACGGAGGAGGTCCCAGATGAGATCTTTGATTTTGCCAGAATGCACTATGAGAGGAGATTTTCCGGGATTTTGGGGGTCGAGGCCTCGGAGGCGAAGATCAGCCTCGGAGAGAAGGGATTCAGATCAGGGTCGAAGGGTAGGCAGTATCTAGCCGACGATATCCTCCGCGAGGGTGGCGAACGGGCAAATAGCGGAATAGTTATCATAATTACTTCCGTGGACATATACACGCATGGGACGAACTACATCTTCGGGCTCGCAACCCTCGGTGTTGGGCTTATCTCGTCGGCGAGGATCGATCCGAAGTTTTGGGATTTCGTTCCGGAAATAAAGTACTATGCGGGAATGGGCGAGAAGTTCTTCCTCATACAGTTCGGAAAGGTCCTCTTGCATGAGTTAGGGCACGCCTTGTCTCTGGGACACTGTCAAGAGCCCAGGTGTGTAATGCGTTACTCAAATTCGCCGTTGGATCTGTATTCTAAGGGGGAGGACTACTGTGCTATGTGTTGGGATCGTCTGACTAAATCGCTGGAGAAATAGTAGCAAATGTAACTAAGGGGCTGTCGAGTTTCTCCTTGGGAAAGGAATGATTGAGGATGCAGTCAATAGAACCTATTATGCAGTGAAATGATTCAAGATAGTGGCTAAGGTAGAATCAAGAAAACTGACGCGGGCATCTCTATGTGGGTTCTCTTCTCATTCCAAGCGTCCTTAGTGATTATGATGCCTTTGCTGGACTTCCCGCCCTTTTCAAAATCAATGATGCCAAAAACATCGCTTTTCCGCACCTTTGGTTGATATTTTAGTTCGATAGGTAAGAAATCGCCACCCAACTTTACCACAAAATCCACCTCTCTTTTCTTACCACTCTCCCAATAGAACAACCTCGTTGCGTAGTTGAATTGGGCGTTCGGATCCATATTAAATAAAAGTCTAATCAAGTGATCGCAGACCACAGATTCTACCAATTTGCTTTTCTCTTCAGGATCTTCCAAAAACTCCAACGCTTCAATAAATGGCTGCTTGTCGCCGAGAGCCCACCACTTCAAGGCGTGAAAAATAAATGGGTCTCTAAAGTAAACTTTTTTAGCTTTTTTGTAATATGGTACGCCTTTGTCCTTATCAAGCTGATGCAGGTAGGAGACAACAAAACTGCTCATAAGAATGTCCACGTACCACCTTGCCGTATCGTGGGTGGAGATCTCGGTCTCGTCTTTCAAGGAATTCCAACTCACCTGCGAAGACATGGTCTGAACGATGCGCTGAACGATCTGCCTCAAAAAAATTTCATCGCCTCCCCAACGTGCGATGTCTCTCAAAATCAAATTCACATAATCACTGTAGACAATTTCAGGAATGTTGCCTCGAGAAATATAACTGTTTATGGCACGCGGAATGCCGCCTGTGAGAAGATAATCATCCAAGAGACCGTCCAAATCTTTTTGGTAGAGTCTAAGTTCGCTAAGACATTCAGGAATCTCACCACAAACCAAACTAAGCAAAGCATTCAACCTTTCACGTGTTGACAAAAGACGAAGTTCACGCAAAACTTTCAGAATTTCCTCATTTCGTGTTTCCACATACTCCGCAAACTTGGCGCCAAGAAATATTTTATCAGGGACCTTATCCACAAGCCTGTCGACTTCACCTCTCCTCCCAGCCAAGCTTTCAGTTGCCTTAACCAAGTCAAGACTATGGGACCCCGTAAGTACAATCAAGCAATTCCTCAATTTGCCCATGTCATAAAGGTACTTGATGCCCCGTTGCCAATCTTTAACTGCCGAAACTTCATCGAGAAATAAGTACAACATTTCGTTAGAAAACCTTCTCGCCCAGTCTAAATAAGTAGCTATAATGGCAGACAATTTCTCAAAGCTTTCAACCTGATCGCAAGCCCAGTAAAATACTCTTCGAGCATCCACACCGCTTTTCAGCAAATCTCTAATCTTAAGTCTAAGAAGCGTGGTCTTGCCAACCTGCCTCGGTCCTCTGAGACTGTAAATGACTCTTGCATCCCACTGAAAAGTCTCAACAATTCTAGGCCACCACCTAAAAGAAGATCTCTCCCAAGCCACAACAAGTGTGTCACTCTCGATTAGAGCCTTATCTCTCCACCAAGGATTCTGCTCCCCAAGCTCAGAAATCGACAAACCATTTCACTGTTTAATTTGTTAGCAAGTTAATTATAAATACTTTGCGAACAAACTAGCAAGTTTATTATAAAATAGTTAATTTGGCGTTAAGCTCGACTACCTCGCAACTACACAGCTGACTGCAGGTTTGTCTCCTTACGCGATTCCGTCTACTCCAGTAGAGGTCATCAGACGAGACCTTTCCACACTTTGTATAGAGGTTTTGCCTAGTGCCAAAGTGGTACAGCGCGGGAGTGGGTTGTGCTGAGAGTAAGGAAGAAAGGGATGCTGAGAGTCTTCCGAATGCGGACAGGGAGGACAACTCTGCCCTGCTCGTCTAAAAATTTCTTTCAAAAATGTCACATGGTGTAAAATATACCACAACAAAGTTCTTTTATAAACGAAAGTTCTCTAAAGCATCGTTACACCGCTACACTTGCCAGAACTTAATTTTTTGAGGTTTTGTATTGTGAGGGTTTTTGTGTTGTGTATTGGTAGCAGTTATGTACTTACAGCTTTTGTTTATTTACTTTACTAAAGAATCAAATAATCAAAGGATCATCATTCCCTCCCTTTCTATGACTTCCATTAATCTTTTGTACTGAGTCATAAGTTCTCTTTTGTATATTATGTGCAACTCTACCCTTGGTTAATCTCCTTCATCAACTGCCTATAAACTAATTTTTCAATTTTCTTTTCATCATCAAAAATTATCAAAAGATCTATGCCACTCGCCACCGTGTAATTCCCCTTTGCATAAGAGTCAAAAAGTATTACTCCTTCCAACACCTTCAAACTCTTTAAGTGTATCAATGTGAAACTTACATTGCGATGCACTTTATCTTATTTATGCTATTTATATATCATTGAATCCACCAATAAATGATATGCCTTCCGATTAATGGTGATTTTGTATCTACAGATAGAATTTTCGTATGGGCGGGCAGATTTAAGCCACCCACGAGCACTTTTAGTATAATAAAAGTTTAATCCCCAGTTCAGAATCGCTGAATTCAATTTTTAAAATTAATAAAAACTAGAAAAAAAGAGAGTTGGGAATTATTTCTTTCTTATGAATATGTATATGGCAGCTATGACGATTATCAGGATCGCAGCTCCGACTATGTAAGGAGTGTAGTCGACGGGGAGGCGTATGGTGAAGGACCAGGTGGAGGTGGCGGTGTTGCCGGATGTGTCCTTTACTGTTAACGAGACTGTGTGGGTTCCCTCGTCGAGGGTTGCGGAGTAGGTTACTCCTGTTGCGGTGACTGTGGCTCTGGAGGTGACGTCGACATTGTCGACCTTGAGGACTACCGAGGATACGTTGATGGCGACGTTGTCGGAGTAGGAGGCGCTTATTGTTACGGACTTGGTGGCAAGGACAGAGTCCTTGGCTGGAGAGGTTATGGTTATGGTTGGCGGGGTGGTGTCGGCGATTGTGAAGGACCAAGACTTTGATGCCTTGTTTCCAGCAGTGTCCTTGACCTCGAAGTAGAGGGAGTGGGAGCCCTCGGAGAGTTCTGTGGTAGGTTTAAACACCAAAGTTGATGAGTTCAAAGTTGCCAAGGCGGTAACGTCCACGTTATCCAACAGGAGTTTAACGCTTAGGGCGTCTATGGCAACATTATCAGAATATTTGACGATTATGACAGGTCTTTTCTCTGCAATGGCGCCTTCTGGTGAGACTGAGACTATTGTAGGCGGGGTAGTGTCTGGTGTAAGCGCTCTAGCACCTATGGCGAAGTACGAGAATCCAGGAGATATAGCCTCAAAGTAGTAGTATCCATCGTCCTGAGTGACAAGAGATGTGGAGAGACCAGCCCATGTCGTATCAAGGCGGTAGAGCTGGACGGTTGATGGATCGAGACCAAGTGAAGAGAGTATTGCTTTCGATACTCTGAACTTTATGGCAGCCTGGGTGATTGTGCCTGAGGGAATATTCACCTCGATCTTGATGAATGAAACTGGTGTCACCCCCGCGGGTAACGAGACGCTGGTCGGGTTCTCGGAATATTCTGCGGTGACAACTTGGGCGGATGGGAAAGAGGCGTTTGTCAAAATCTCTATGGTTCTTAAAGAGGAGGCTGGCGCTTGTGAACCTATGTCCAAAGTTACTGGAGTGTTAGCAACTATGGAGAGTGTTATGGAGGCGGTGGTGCCTGTGATCGGAGTGGGAGTGGGAGCGGGAGCAGGAGCTGGGGCAGGGGCTGGAGCTGGGGCAGGTATCGATACCGTGAATGACCAAGTCTTAGTGGCTTGGTTGCCTGAGGTATCTTTCAGTGAGACATAAACAGTGTGGGAGCCTTCGCTGAGTGCCTGTACAGGGGTATAGACGAAGCCTGATGAAGTCACGGCGGCGTTGGAGGTTACATCGACACCGTCCACCTTTATGACGACCGTAGCAAGATTGATGGCGACATTGTCCGAGAAGGAGGCACTGATGGTTGGCATAGTAGTTGTGACTGTGGAGCCATCTGCTGGCGAGGGCGATGTGACTGATGGCGGTGTTGTGTCCACGGTGAAGGTTACGGATTGTGTGGAGTTGACGTTGTTCAGGGTGTCGTTCGCGTATATCTTTACGGTGTGGGAGCCCTGAGCGAATTGGATTACTGAAGAGTTGACGTAGTAGCCGCCCGATAAGACGAGGGTTTGGTTCGTGGTTCCGTCAATCTCTGCTATCACTTTAGAGATGCCTGAAGGATCAACGGCTGATACGTTAATCGGGACGTATGGTGTCGCGTAGGACACGTTCTGTGGGGAGATTATTGTGACTGATGGGGGTGCTGTGTCCACGATGATATTGAAGGTCGCTTGAACAAGGGTTTGTTGTGCCTTGGCATATATAGTGTACTGACCTACTGGAAAGGACATATTTATTCGTAGAACATATAGACCTGATGAATTCATTGTATCCTCCCAAGCAAAGACGGAATAATTCGTTGAATTTTTAATCTCTATAAGAATTGGCGTGTTCGGCGCATAGCTAAAGGTTATTGTTGCGGTTTCTCCGTATAAATAGATGTTAGTATTACTATCAAACTGAACCGTTAAGGTCTGAGCAGATACTAGAGCTGGGAGCGATGCTAAAATTGATAAGGACAATAATAAGGGCAAATAGGCTGAGAAAGATGTAACAGAACTGCGTTTATTACCAATAAATTTGAGCATTTAGCTCACCACCACTTTAACATATCCACCGGAGTTGTCGGCGATCCTGTTACCGCCTTGGCTAATCCAGTTCGACCATACCATGAACTTGAAGATGTATTCACCAGGTGGTAATGGATTTATGGTGAAGTTGTAAGTGATCTTGTCTCCTGGCTGAAGTGAGCCTCCCTGAATCTTGAGTTCGACCGCGGAGAATGTTAAATTATTGTAGATTTGGAGTATTACTAAGTGAGTTTGAGCGGCTGAGGGGAAGAGGGCGTAATACCCGCCTGGAGGGACCTGAGATGGAGATGCATAGTAGATCCCCTGAGAGGTAAAGTAACCCTCAGCGAACAATACTGTGAAGTTTACATCAAATTGCGCACCTGCATTTAGAGAAACGATACTGTTGAAGGCAACAGAGGTCCCATTTATTTTAATAGATTCTCCATGGATGGGAAGGGACTGATCTTGTGTTATGTAATAACCCGAGACATATATGCTGGTAAAGGAGATTACAGTTGCTATGATTATGGAAATTGCGAGAAGTCGCTTTCCATCAATAACGATAGTATAAACTAATGGTTCTGAAGACAAGGTTATTACCTTCTATACTTTTTTGCACACAAGAGTATTTATTGATTTTTGTTGTGGAGTGGTAATACTTTATAATTTTTTTAAAAAAAATAGTAAAATTACATTTTATGTCTTTTTAAGATTTTTATTGACCTTACCATTTAAGTGGATATTTATCAATAAACCTTGATTTTGACTTAATTAATAATAAAATTCACTTTTTGAAGATTTTTGCGCCTGATATCGAGCCCATGGACATTATTTTGTGGAGGGATAAAGCCTAGGTTTGAAGAGAAAAAGCCATTTCACTTGTAGAGGGAATGCAAATTGTGTTTCTTTTTCATTTTTTTATTTATTTTATGTATTCTGTGAGCGGTGTTAAAAAAGTGCGGTGAGGCAGTAGACCACATAATTTATCTGCCAAATGATCGCGGTGAGATAGAGAGTCCTGCTCCGAGAAGACGATATGGCATATCCACATATGAGTGGAGCGGGCAATATGTACAAGATCCTCCAGATGAGTTCCAGATCGATGATGAGGAAAGGTGCCGCCAAAACAGATGTCCAGCACAGAAGAAGGAGTTTCTGGTTATCTAAGTGTCTGAATGAGAGGTACAGTCCAGCCAGAGTAAGGATTACCACCAGAAGGTTACTGTAGAACCCTCCAACATAAAACTGGAATGAAAAGACCATGTTCTTGAACGAGGAAAGGAGGTACTCTGCCCCGAGGTAGCGCACGGAGACTGCGGTCCCGGCCTCTATGGCACCGCCAGTTCCAAAAAACAGCGGTTTTATTCTGTCTATGGTAAAAGAGGCGAAGATCAAGAGTATTGTATATCTATTTGAGGCGAGGTAGTGGACGGGGTTTCTGTTGATGATGACCAGAGAGAAAATGTAGCAAATAGAGATGAGCAGTACAAAGTCCCAGGTCCACGCATGAGAGAGCCAAGAGAGTTCGAGTAGGACGAATAAGCATAGCAGCCTTTTTGGTGAGGGCGGACAGGGATCCTTTAGAAGTAGTGAAAAGTATAGAAATGCGAAGGAGAGGGAGAGCCAATTGGCAAGTATGGCCGAGTAGTAGCCAGCCGTCAGATTGAAGGATGTTGCCGCAAAGAAGGCAGAAAGGGCTGAGACCCTATCATCCCTGAAGATCGATCGAGCGAGGAAGAATGTGGAGATCGTAAAGAGTGCAGAAAGGAAAACAGGAAAGATCTTCACAGCTGGCTCAATGTCAGTGACGATAGATAGGGCATAAATGAGTATGATCGTCAGGGAGCGCTCAGTGTTGAATGGGTAGTAGGGCCCCACTTGGCTCTGGCCGATAGTTCTGGATGATACAGCCTCAGCGTATTGGATATAATGGGGGGAGTCGACACCCACCAGAGCCCACGAAGGATTCACTTGTGGAAAGTGAGGTATTAGGGAGAGAGCGACTGAGAGTGCGACAGGAAGGAGTAAAGTGAGTTTGTAGGAGGTCTTTGTCGAAACTTTATGGAGACTCGGGATTGCAGGTCTTTTAATTACGACATAGAGAAACGAGAGGGCGGCCATCAGAAAGGATGCGAGTGTTATGATTGGGTAGAGGAGGGTTGGCGACAGATTCAACCATAGAGCGTAGCTGAAGAAAGGTAGACCCGCCTTCAGGAATGGGAATGATAGGAGGGAGAGAAGGAGCAAAGGGATCGCTATCGCTGAGAAGAGGTTTACAAGGGGGGACCAAAGTTTTTCCAAGCTACGGGTGTGGAGGTAAGGGTAGAGGATACCAACGATCAAAAACAGGGGAGGCAAAAAGTCATAACCAAGAGGGATTGCCCATGCGATCACCAGAACAGCCAATGCACACCTCCAAGCGAGATCCTTGATTGGGCTGTAGAATACTGCCACTAAGAATAAGGCAGATGACAGGATGGGGTAAGAATATGACGGCAGTATGGGTGGTGGGCTTAGTGTAAGCATCGTTTTGTGTGATAGATAGTAAACGGGCATTGGGAGGTAGGAGATCGAGAGGAAGGCGTTTAGTAGCAATGATGCTGAAGCTAACCATAAGGAACGCCCCTCCCTGTTGATCATAAAACTCATCATCCTTGAATAGAGCTCCATGATATATATAGACACTCGCCCTCGTCCTATCTCTTAATGGTATGAGGTTCAGTCCTTGGCATATTAATAGGCGACAACCTTTCGCTTCTTTTCTTTTTTAAATGTGCAATGCACCATCTTTATTTTTGAGGCTATATGGCAGAATTGCGCTTACTTTCACCGATCATTGACCTCGCCCTCTCGCAGATAGCTATGCTTATGTCGCGAATAACCAGGTTCCCGTTCGGCGTAGGCTACGGGGAAGGGCTTACACCCTTATCCCTTTCACCTGAACCAGAACATAAACCGTTTTATTCCACATTTCCCTTTCTTTTATATGAGGTCGTGCTCGGACGGGTGGTACTACCTTGAATTTCGCCAACAATATCAGCATTCTCAGAGCGAATAGTAGTCCCACGGAGGCAACATGTGACATAAATAATAAAGCCGACACAAATGCTAATGCCATAAAGACCAACACCAATGCTAGCATCAACAGCAATGTCAGTTCCAAGCGGAGGCTGATCTTCCAAGGGGTGGCTTTAATTGTTATTCTTGTGGTGCTTCAGGTTGAGAATGCGTACGCCCTTCCCTTATTAGTGGATATAATGAGGGGAGGGATCTGGATCTTGGCGGTCCCGACCATATTCTCCCACAATATCTTCGTCGTCTCGGCGATCATGTTCTGCATGGACTTTTGTACGAGAATAAACGCCTTGGCGCTTCAGGGAGGTTGGTGTGGACCAATAAGGCGGGATATGAGCAAAGACGAGGGCAATCAAAAAAATGGAGAGGATAAAGACGAAATCGCGCGAAGAAGCGGCATAAAATGGACAAGACAGTGGGCGATTACAAAGATAATGAGGGAGGGGGGAAGGTACAGAGAGTGGGGCACCAGAGTCATGTCTGACCATCAGAAGGAATTCGCCATACTCCTGGCGTTGGTATTGGTGTCGGCGAGCCTGATCCGAGGGCTCCTCCTAGGTAACACCACTCTCAAGGATCTTCCAAATATAATCTCGGTCAGCCTACCCATAGTGGCGATGGAGGGCTACGGGCTATACTTAGGCATTAGAAGTGCATTCGCAAGGAACGTGAATGTGAGGACTGTCCTAACCATCGCAGGGATCTTCCTCGTCGCTGCGGTCTTGGAGACAGGTATCGCAAGTCGTCTAATGTCCTAGTCGGAAAGACTGCCGCTCAAACGGGTTATTTAATAAATTTTCCCGAGAGGCAAATCGGCGGGTTTGTGTCATAATAGAGTATTACACTTAGGCTCTTGAGGAAAAACCCCAGCAGGAATATCAGTATCGAGGACATCAAAGTCATTCATAAGGGAAGTCAAATAGGCGGTACAATTCAATTGTTTGGGTAAAACTTTATGAGATCGAGTAACCCTTGCTCCAGGCTTATCTTAGGAGCGAAGCCCAATAGCCGCTGGGCTTTTGAGATATCCGCGTAGCTGTGTTTTATGTCGCCAGCTTTAGGCTTAATATGTTTTGGCTTGAGAGATGAACCAACTAGACCTGTTATGATGTTAGCTAGTTCGGCTATCTTTGTTGGTTTTCCTGAGGCTATGTTAAAAGTTTCGTTTGCGGTGCGAGCCTCTATGGAAAGTTTTATGGCTTCAGCAACATCCTGTACATGAATAAAGTCTCTCGTTTGCTGTCCATCCCCGTATATTGTGGGCGGCTTTCCCTTTGAGATTTTTTCCATGAATCTTGCAATCACACCTGCGTAGGCGATGCTCTGACCAAGACCGTAGACATTAAAGAGTCTAAGTACGATGTAGTTCAAGCCCTGTCCAGAGAAGAATTTTACTATCTCTTCGCCCATAAGTTTGGAGAGCCCATAGGGCGAGATGGGTCTAGTTGGGCAGGATTCGCTAATTGGTAATGCTCTGGGATCCCCGTAGACTGCTGCACTACTCAGGTAGATGATACGTTTCACCCCTCGGCGGAGGCAGGCTTGTGCCACACTTGCGGTGCCCGCGACATTGTTTCTAAAGTAAAGTGCAGGCTTTCTCACAGACTCTTCAACACTGATGTATGCGGCCGCATGTACAACCACATCGGCACCCTCAAGGACTTTGTCCAAGTCATGTGTGCGCAGAATGTCTCCCTTGGACAGCGGCACACCTTGCGCCCTCAACCTTTCTTGGGCGAGCCCAGTTGCCCTTTCTAGGTTATCGAAGGCGACGACCTCATAGCCATGACCTCTTAGGAAGAGAGCGGTGTTATGACCTATAAAGCCCGCCCCCCCAGTTATAACAGCCTTCATCATCGATGCACCATTTTGTTGAAGTAATATAATAGTAGTATAATATTTGAGTATTGGGAGGAAGGCATTTTTGTATTTGGTGTTTACTTCCTCTTCCCACTTTCATTCTTCTGCCACTCGAGCATTAATGTTGGAGAGGGCGATAACGGATTTTAAGAATTATTTTACCATAAGAATGTTTAATAGCAAGTAGCTTTTCCATAACATATTGTCAACATTATATGTAAGAAAAATTTAGTTCGATCTCGATAAGTAATGTTGAAATTCGTGTCAAGGCTACCCGTGAAAAGAGATTTGTGGCTTTGGAAATAGGTGTAGGTCTAAAATTTAAATAGTGTCGTTGACACATCGTCCAAATTTGACGGGGTTGTAGGCATTTTTCTTTTCGGAAGTCATGCAAGCTGGATCATGACGAATATGCTGATTATGAACCGCTTGTTGTTTTCGAGGATAATCTTCAATGTGGAAGAACTGGAAGGATTTGTTTAAAACTCTTGGTAAAATTGGAATTTCTCCACGTTATTCCAGAAAAGGCTTCACAAAGTCAGCAGGTCTACTGAGGGGGTACATCCAATTTAGCTTGACCATTAGATATCTGTTTTTTACTGTAGACTTTTCTCTTGAGGGCGTGTCCACAGATTTGGCATGTGGTAAGCTTGGATGAAGAGTCGTAGGTCTCGCCGCATGCAGGACAGTAGACAAACCACCAAAACTCCTGAGAGATCCCCTTCGTCACCATGGGCTTGAAGGATATGGACAGAAGATTGCATAGATTCTGGAGACTGTAATCATCGCTAACGACAACGGGTTCATGACCCTCCGCCTTGAGATCCAAAGCAAGTGCGACCACTTCCAAGTCTGTTTCGGACAGTACTGGCAGGTCCCCAGTGCTGCTCGCCTGGGCCATCACATGGCTTTTGGTCTCCTCAGAAGGCGATCTGATTTTAAGGCGACCTGATGAGAGAAAGAGATCAACAAGTGCCTTTGTCTTTCTGCCAGAGAGTTCGGAGACGACCCGCGGAGTGATGTAGTGTTCGCCTTCGATCAATTGCGGGTTAAAGCCATATATGATCGCAGAAGTGTCCAAAACGAAGGTGGGCGACCTCTTTTGGGACACCCTCATACCTCCAAGGGGATCTTGGTCTTCTCCCTAACGCGCCTGTAAAAGTCTGGTGGCTTGACACGTATGAGGCAAGCAGGCTTATCTGACTTTTCGATGATCACCGGGGCTTCTTGTTCTATAGGGGATACTTCATCCCCATCTAAGACGAGAATGCCCTGTGACCCATCTCGAAGCAGCCGGATCTCCAGGGTGCTAGATATGGGAACTATAAAAGGGCGAACCCCTGTGGAGAGAGGGCAGATAAGGACTACTTCCATTAGATCCAGCGCAGGGTCTATTATCACGCCGCCAGCAGATAGGGCGTAGGCCGTCGAGCCAGTTGTGGTCGAGACGATGATGCCGTCTGCCTTACCTCTGTAGATGGGCGTGCCGTCCTTGGAGAGGAGAATGGAAAGGATCCTTGAGGGTCTTGAAGAGGCGATGACTGCCTCGTTCATGACATCGTAGAATCGGGCCTCCTTATACCGCGGGCACAGCCTCGTCTTGAATTCCAAGTAGTAATTACCAGAGAGTATTTTGTCAAGGATGGGCTTTGCCTCCTCAGGTGTAGACTCGCAGAGAAAGCCGAGAGCGCCCACTTTTATGCCAAGTAAAGGCACACCATCCACTCTGCGTAGTGTCCTCATAATGGTGCCGTCGCCACCGATAACCACAACAAGGTCTGCCTCCCTCTTATCAACTGTTAGTTGCCCACCTGAGAGGAGATCAAAGTAACGAACGGTCAAACCTTTGGATGTCAAGTAAGCACCAATATCACTAGAGACAGATTCAGCCTCTGGTGAGTTGGGTTTACTGGTAATAATGACTCGTGAGATCAACAAAACCACCTAGGTTATAACAGGACATTACTGAATATCCCTCTAGTTTTAAATAACTGTTTGTATCTGATTATGGGCGGTGGTTTTATGGGCGAGATGACACCCAAAAAGCGGGCCCTTCTTTGCCTAACAGGGAACAAGCGAAAGGCGGACAGAATCTCTTGCTTTGATGTGCTGACAACGGCGACCGTCGACCAGATGAATGCCGTGAATGCGCCTTTTCCTGATGCCAACCGAGATCCAGAGTTGTGCTTTAGGCTTGCGGCGGCTGCGTGGGAAGTCATAGGGCTTGAAGGGTTCAAGCTACCATTCGATCTCTGCATCGAGGCAGAGGCCTTGGGATGTAAGATAAACTGGGGCAGAATAGACAGGCACCCAAGCGTTGAGACGCATGCATTCCAGGACTTGAAGGATTTGAGAATACCTGAGAAAATAATAGAGATGGGAAGATTCCCACTGAAGCACAGCGTTGAGGAGAGACTCAGAAGGGAGTACGGCGATTATCTGCCCATCGCGAACCAAGTCACAGGACCCTTCACGGTGGCAGGACACGTATTCGGAATAGAGAAGTTCCTGATATGGACGAAGAAGAGGCCACTCGAGGAGATTAAGGAGGTTTTGATGACAATAGCTGACATGAACGTTGCAGACTGCAAAGAGGCTTTGAGGAGAGGGGCGGACGTAATATGCATAGCGGATCCCTCAGCCACATCGGACATTCTATCCCCACAGTTCTTCAAGGAAGTAATGGTTCCCGTATATCAAAGCATGGCAAAGAGGCTGGGCGCACCTGTGGTCCTCCATATATGTGGAAACACCACGAGCTACCTGCCATACATAGCCGATACGGGATTTGACGCATTCTCAGTCGATGCCCAAGTGAACATAGCATTCGCAAAGCAGATATTAGGAGATAAAATGGCGGTGGTTGGAGGAGTTCCAACCATAAGTGCACTACTCTTTGGAAATCCCCAAGTTGTAAAGAAGGCAGCTGTGGATGCCATAGCGATGGGCGTGGATGTTTTGATGCCCTCGTGCGGAATACCTCCAAGGACGCCGACTGAGAACTTCAAAGCAATGGTAGAGGCAGCGCGATGTATGGTTTATGTGTAAAATGAGGTGTGAGCAAAATGCCAACAAAAGAGGAGATAATAAACGGACTTAAGGCTGCGATAGTAAATGGAGATGAAGAGGCAGCGGCTAAGTGGGCAAAAGAAGCGATTGCGGCCGGACTGGATGCGTATGAGCTTGTGACAAAGTACGGCGGAGAAGCGATGGCAATAGTCAACCAAGAGTATGAGAAGAAGAGGTTCTTCGTGCCAGAGGTGCTATGCGCAGCCAACGCACTTAACGTGGCTGTGGACATCCTAACTCCCTACATGAAGGTCGACAAGACTACTGTTCCAGCAACAATTGTGCTGGGAGTGGTAGAGGGCGACATACACGACATCGGCAAGAACCTGGTCAAGATAATGCTAAGCGCTTCTGGATTCAATGTGATCGACTTGGGTAAAGATGTACCACTCCAAAAGTTCCTAGAAAAGGCGAAAGAGGTTAAGGCGGACATTGTGGGGATGTCCGCGCTGATGAGTACAACAATGCCAGGGATGAAGAAGGTCATCAATATGTTCCAAGAGGCAGGCGTGCGCAACAAGGTCAAGGTGATCGTCGGCGGCGGACCAGTGACAGAAGAGTGGGCGCTCTCAATAGGCGCAGATGCCCGTCCGCATGATGCCTCTGCGGCTGTCGGGGTCGTAAAGCAGCTGGTAGAAAAACTTCGAAGCGAAAGAGGAGAGAGCTGGTAGCTCCTTCTCTATTTTTTACTCTAAAACACTTTAATGGTTTTTAATTTTCAATGATTTTTATTGATTAGAGTTGCCTAGGATGTTAGGAATTTTACACCCTCAATTATCTGCTGACGGATATTGCACCGAGAGGGCATACCTTCACGCATTTCATGCACATATTGCATAGCGATAACCAAACCGGGGTTATGCGCCAGTATTTAGGATCCACAGGGTCTATAGGCATGTTTGGGGATTCGTGAAGGATAAATATAGCGGGATCGCAAACCTTCAGGCATTTGGCGCACTCCCTGGGGTCGACCTGACCCTTCTCGCCGCATTTGGTGTAGTCTATGGTGACCTTAGGGCTCTTCTTTGGGAACAATTCAGTAAACACCCCTTAGTGCAGGATAATTATCGCGTGGAGCCAGCTTTATGGCGTCGTATTTGCATGCATGTCTGCAGACTCCGCATCCAAAACATTTGTTTATGTCCACTATGACCCTTTTAAGCGATTGGACAAGTCGAAGCACACCAAATTGGCATTTGGTCACGCATATGCCGCATGCTTGGCACCTGTCTGGGTCGACCTCTGCAACATACTCCCCCTTATACACCGTATGAAGACCGAAATCGTTCCTTAAGCGAAGACCTCCGCACTCTGGGTTCTCGCATGAGCATATGGCGTTTATGTAAGGAACTGGCTGGAACCAGACCGTAGCAACATAGCCCTTCTTGTTGTGCTCCTCGATGTGGGCAATAGCTTCGTCACGGTCAAGGCGATACTTGGTGTCCTTAGGGATAAATCGCGGAAGCTTCTCAATCACCCCGGATAGGAGACCGAAGTTGATGCAGCATGCCTCCTTTATTCCTCGCTGCATCCACCTGCACATGCAATAGTTCTCTATTATGGGTTCGGCGGCAAGGTTGCCCAATATGATCTTTGCCTCCTCTAATGGGATCACCTGACCGAAGTGTCCGTCCGCCCTGACAGGGTTCCTGTGTTTGCCCTCGCTGTGTATCATCCTCTCCGCGCTCCACCTCAGCAAACGTCCAATTATCGGTAACTGAAGCTTGTAGCCCAAGTCGATTGAGGTTATGCCCATAATCCTCCGGATGTATACCATCTCGAAGGCCTTCCACTGCTCTTGAAGGTACTCTCGCGCGTTTATTGCCTCGGCAAGCTCGTTTGAGTAATTCTTTGCGTTCATGTACCACTTTCCGCCAGCACCATGTTTCATGCACCAATCACACAAAAGCGATCACCAAAAGATGTTGAAGATATCTCTCTTTCAGCATATAAAGAGTTTTTCAGTTTGGTTGGGCAGGTCCATCCGTTTGCTCATAATAGGACCCTTCTGGTGTCACAGATAAGATTTATTTACCCATATTTATTTAAAGACTTGAAGGGATGGAAAATGTCAACAAAGCCTGTTGAGATCGGAAGCCTGAAGGAAGGTAGTTTTGTGGTTATAGACAACGTGCCTTGCAGGGTTGTCTCAATGGAGAAGTCAAAGACTGGCAAACATGGTTCGGCTAAGGCTAGGGTGGTCGCGGTCGGAATCTTTGATGGTGTGAAGAGGAACCTCGTTGCACCGGCGGACCAGAGGGTGGATGTTCCGATCGTTGAGAAGAAGGCGGCGCAGGTGATATCTGTGATGCCAGACACCGTACAGCTAATGGATCTCGGAACCTATGAAACCTTCGAGATAAAGAAGCCAACTGATGAGGAGATCTTGTCCAAGCTAGCGCCTGGAGTCGAGGTGGAGTATTGGGACATCCTGAATGAGAAGCATATAGTGAGGGTAAAATAGTCCAAGTTTTTTAAAAGCTGATCTAAACTTAATTTTATGGTGTAATAGATGGTTCTTGAGAGTCTCGGGAGCTCTATAAGCAACGCAGTAAAGAAGGTACTTAGAGCCCCGGTCGTGGATGAGAGGGTGGTTAAGGAGCTCGTCAGAGACATACAGAGAGCCCTACTCCAGTCGGACGTGAACGTGAAGCTGGTATTAGAACTATCAAAAAACATAGAGAAGAAGATCCTCGAGGAGGAGCTCCCGCCAGGGATCACCAGAAGGGAGCTGGCGATTAAGGTGGTCTATGATGAGTTGGTCTCACTCTTAGGGGGGGAGAGACCTCAGCTCCCTAAGTATCCAAAAGGTAAGACCACAGTTTTGCTTCTTGTCGGGATCCAAGGATCTGGTAAGACAACGAGCGCTTCTAAGCTCGCATGGTTCTTGAAGAAGCAAGGCTACTCAGTTGGTCTGGTCTGTGCGGACAACTTCAGGGCAGGGGCATACGATCAGCTGAGGCAGCTCGCGGAGAAAGCAGGCGTTGCTTTTTACGGAGATAGAAATGCTAAGGATGCTGTGGAGCTCGCAGTTAATGGTGTGAAGAAGCTAAGGGAGAGTGGGGCAGAGGTCGTAATAGTGGATACTGCGGGGAGGCACAAGAATGAGGGGGCGCTCATTGAGGAGATGCGACAGGTAGCCGAGGCTGTGAAGCCTGACGAGATCATACTGGTCCTAGACGCTACGATAGGGCAGCAGGCAGCCCAGCAGGCGGAAGCATTCAACAATGCGACGAAGATAGGCACGATACTATTGACGAAGCTTGATGGATCAGCTAGAGGAGGGGGCGCACTATCGGCGGTGGCAGCAACAAAGGCGCCTATAAGGTTCATAGGCACTGGGGAGGGAATAGAAGAGTTAGAAGTCTTCAATCCGAAGAGGTTCGTCGGCAGGCTCCTAGGAATGGGGGACATAGAGAGCCTCGTGGAGAAGTTCAAGGAGGCGGAGATCTCCAAGACTGGCAAGGATACCATGACCGCGATAGCCTCCGGGAGGTTCACACTGAAGGACCTTTACTCACAGATGCAGGCAATGAGGAAGATGGGACCGTTCAGCAAGCTTTTGCAGTCTATACCTGGGTTTGGGATGAACCTCCCCAAGGAGGCGATGGACCTCACGGAGGAGAGAATGAAGAAGTGGATGGTCATAATGCAATCGATGACAGAAGAGGAGTTAATGGAGCCTCACATTATAGACGGGTCTAGGGCGAGGAGGATAGCAAGAGGATCGGGGACGACCACAAAGGACCTCAAGGACCTGCTGACCCAGTACAAGATCAGTAAGAAGTACATAAAGCAGCTGGTGAAGAAGCAGAAGAGGATGCAAGGGCTCAAGGGCATCTTCACGGCGAGGTAAAGGTTTTGCGAGAGTTCGCCCTCTTAGTTCCGTCCAAGATAATATCTTCAGAAGAGTTGGGGATTGTCACAAGGTTTGTGGTCGGGAGCATGTTGCTCTCTCACGGGGTTCGCCCGGATTCAAGGGCACATATAATATTTGATGAAAAGATTTGCATAACCTTCGATGGAAAGAGCATGAGAAATGTTAGACCAGACGAACAGTCCCTAGCCGGAATACTGAGGGCAGGCCTTGAGAGGGGGGCGGGCAGGGTGATGATGGGCATATCTGCTAAGAGGATAGATATTGATGAGTTTTTGAGTGGCGTAAGGGGAGCAAAGATTTACTACTCTGGGGCTTACGGCAGGGTAGAGGATGTCCCCCAAGACTTCTTTTCTGTATTCGGTTATCCCAATTTAGGGATTAAAGAAAGTTTGTGTAAGTCAGGATTTCTATCTGTGAACTTGGGTAGTGTTGACCTCTTACCCGATCAGGCTGTTGTTGTGCTGAACAACAGAGTGGATCGGAAATTGAGACGGATAAATAATTAATAATCATAATTTTTATTTTAGATTATTATTAAAAATAAAATTGGAAAGGAGTTTATCCATTTAGTGATCGAAGTGCTCCCCCACTTTGGATTGGGTACTTATTTTTATATGAGGATTACAAAGAGCAGATGGCGGTCGTGATTAAAGGGGGATCTCTATTGGTGCTTGAGGATGCCAAAAGAATTCTTTTCAAATACATGCTGTGCGACAGTTGCTTAGGCAGACAATTTGGAGGGTTAGTGAAGGGGGTAACCAATAAGGAAAGAGGAAGAGCAATAAAGCTCGTACTCGCACTCGAAGGACATTCCGAATTCTTAAAGAGTAAAGGAGACGAATTGCTGAAGATTTTGATAACAAATGGTTTGTTTCAGCCAGCCGCTAATGTCCTCGGCGTTAAGATCGAAGGTAATGAGAGAAAATGCGCTATATGTGGAGGCATTATGGATAGGATAGGAGAGTATGCGGAGGCAGTAGTTAAAGCGCTTGAGGGACTCGATTATGAGAACTTCTTGATAGGCGTAAGGGTGTCTGGAGAGGTGGTTGAGAGAGAGGACAGGATCAGAGCAGAGTTCGGTATAGAATTCGGGGAGTCTATGAGAATGGAGTGTAGTAGGGAGATAGGAAAGGAGGTATCCAAAATTACGGGGAAGGTTGTAGAGTTCAAAAAGCCAGATGTGGTTGTGCTTGTGGAGGTGCCTGGACCAAAGATCTCAGTGAGACCAATGCCCCTATATATCTCAGGCAGGTACCGTAAGCTCTTAAGAGGGATCCCGCAGTCCAAGTGGGACTGTGTGCATTGTAGGGGAAGGGGCTGCGAGGTTTGTCATGGAACGGGCAAGATCTACCCGACATCCGTGGAGGAGATCATAGTAGGACCAATATTGGAAAGGACCGAGGGCACCTCAGCCAAGTTCCATGGAGCGGGTAGGGAAGACGTAGACGCAATTGTCACGGGTAATGGAAGACCTTTCGTGGTTGAGATAAAGGAGCCCAAGAAGAGGAATGTTGACCTCAAGGAACTTGAGGACGAGATCAATAGTAGGGCGGAAGGCAAGGTCGAGGTATTAAGTTTGGCTTTTTCGGAAAAGAAGACGGTAAGGAGTCTAAAGGAGAGGGCAAAAGTCGCCGAGAAGAGCTACAGGGCCTTGGTAGAAGTGGACAGGGAGGTCGACTATGGGGACCTTGAAAAATTAGAGAAAAGCTTTAATGGGTGTCTTATAAATCAATACACCCCAAAAAGGGTATTACACCGCCGCGCCGACAAATTGAGAGTAAAGAAGGTATACGAGATGAGGGCAAAGAAAGTTGACGGTAACAGGATCGAGCTGACAGTTCGGTGCCAAGGAGGGCTTTACGTGAAGGAGCTGATATCAGGTGATGAAGGCAGGACTAAGCCGAGCGTCTCTGAAGTATTAGGTGCCGGCGCCAGGTGTGTAGAGCTGGACGTAATCTCTGTTAGTGAGGTGGGAGCACAATGAGGCATGCTGTTGGTTATAGGAACAGGACAAGATCCTTACTCAGAAAGGGCGTTAGGGAGAGAGGGCGCTCCCCTGTGAGCAGGCTCCTAAGGGAGTATGCCGTCGGGGAGAGGGTTACAGTCAAGATTGATCCCTCATGTGTAAAGGGAATGCCACACCGAAGGTACCATGGTAGGACGGGTGTGGTTTTGGGCAAGAGAGGTAGAGCATACGTATTGAAGATGTTCATGGGTGGTTATGAGAAGACGATAATAGCAAGACCAGAGCATATATCCCCTCTAGAGGGAGCATAGATGCCAAGAGAAGTAGTCAAGGAAGAGGTGCTAACTCTTCCGCAGGTTAAGAAGTTGCTGGAGCAGAGGGAGAAGGATGGGGAGCTCAGCTACCTTCAGCGCTTGACCTACGACTATTCCGTTAAGTTATCGAAGTTGAGCCCTGAGAAGGCGGAGGAGCTCCTGAACAGACTTAAATCAGAGGGGATACCACCTATCTTGGCTGCTCAGATAGTGAATATAATGCCAAAGACTGTGGACGAGCTCAGGACAATATTTGCGAGCGAGAGCAAACCTTTTCTGCCCTCGGAGCTAGAAAAGATCTTGACAGTAGTGAATTCTTACAGGGAATAAAACCTTTTTTTACATGAGGTCCCATATTATCAAGAGGGAACCATAATGCCTGAGGAGCAGCGGAAGTTTGAGGAGTATGCATACGTCTTGGATCACTTGCAGTTCGGTCACCCGAGGGACACGAGACCGCTTTACAAAAGGGAGCCGCTTGTCCAAGCGGTGGGCGAGGACTACTTCACGCTGTTGGAGCTTGTTCCAGTTCCGGGCGCCACTTTCGCGCCTAAGGAGAGGGTTGCTATAGGGAAGTATGGAAGGAACAAGATAGACCATGTGAAGAGGAGGATAGAATACGAGGAGCTCACGCAGACTGCGAAAGAGGAGCTCCAAGCTGTTGTTGAAGAATTGGTCAGTAAAAATGAGGGCAGGTTTGTGGCTTTCTTCAACCACTCGGGACCGGTGACGACCAGAATGCATGCACTCGAACTGCTCCCAGGTATTGGAAAGAAGGCAATGTGGCAGATATTGGAAGAGAGGAAGAAGGGTCCTTTCACCAGCTTTGAGGACATACAAAAGAGAGCGCATATTGTGGACCCAAAGAAGATGATAGTTAAGAGGATCCTCATGGAGATAAAAAATGAAGATAAATACTACATCTTCTGCAAGCCACCACCCAAGAAGGAGTTCTGATTTTGAAGGAAGAAGACCTTCTCGGATGGACCATTAGTACGATAAATAGGTTTGGTATAAAACCTAAGCAGAGGCTGGGGCAGAACTATGTTGTAGACCATGGTTTGATAGAGTGTTTGATAGATGTAGCAGAGATTGAGCCCAATGAGGTTGTGCTTGAGATAGGTGCAGGCATAGGCACACTAACCCTTAGACTCGCAAAGAAGGCAAGGAAGGTTATAGCGGTCGAGGTGGACAAAAACGCGGCGAAGGTGTTGTCTAGCACAATGTCTGGAAGAGATAATGTTGAGATTGTTATTGGCGACATCCTTGAGCTGGAGATCCCCAAGGTGGACAAGATCGTCTCCAACCTGCCTTTTTCAATATCTACACCTGTAACCTTCAAGATCTTGAGAGATTGTTCATTCAAGCTGGCGGCCCTAACCTATCAGAAGGAGGTTGCGGAGAAGCTGCTCGCGAAGCCCGGTGAGAGCGAATATTCAAGGCTAAGCGTGGTTACTTCGCTGCTGGCAGAGGTCAGAAGGGTAAGGGACTTCCCACCCGAAGCTTTTTACCCGAAACCAAAGGTTTTCAGCACAGTGATAACAATAAGCAAGAAGGTTTGTGATTTAGTAGATTGGGCGAACTTGGAAGAGACCTTGAAGATACTCTTCTCGCAAAGGAGGAGAAAATTGAAGAAGGCAATCGAGATTTACTGTAAGATAAAGGGCCTTGATCCAATCGATGTGGTTAGAAGGGTTGACGAAAAGTTTCTGGCGAGAAGGGTATTTGAGCTGGAACCTAATGATTTCATTTACTTGAGTAGGGCAATAGGCGGTATACATGCAAAGTCTCAAGATCATGGGTAAGAGGGTTGTGGTTTTTCCCGGCGTTTATGTCCCATGCGAGGACTCTTTCATACTTGTTGATTCCGCGATTTCAAGAACCTCTGGACGGGTTCTGGACCTATGCTGTGGGACGGGGTTTGTAGGTCTTTGCCTTGCAGAGAGGGCTGAATCGGTGACGGCCGTAGATTTGAACCCATTAGCTGTAAAGAACGCCTGCGAGAACTTTAGTTTGAACGGGCATTATGAGAAGTTATACGCAATCGTGGGAGATCTTTTCGGACCTTTGAGGCATAAGGGATACGATCTGATAGTAATGAACCCGCCTTATCTATTAGATTCGGACTGGGAGCCAGAAGACCTCTCTTGGAGCGGGGGAGAGAAGGGAAGAAGGGTGATTGATAGGTTCATAAGAGAAGTGGGCGACTATCTGAATGAAGATGGTAGGGCACTTTTTGTTCAGTCAACGCTCAATAATGTAGATGAGAGTTTGGAGTTAATAGCAGATGAGGGAATGAGGGGGAGAGTCGTTAATAGAACCGACTTTATGTTTGAAGGGCTGGTCGTCATAGAGATAGAAATGAGATAGCCCAAAGACTGGTTTGTTGGACTTGCGTGCGGCGCTTTATGACGTGTGGCACTTCATAGCATGGGTAATTTTGAGCTCCCAGTAAAGAGCGTTTCCATTATTCGAGTATGAGTTCAACTGTATTTTTGGCGAGAATGCAGTGAATTAAGTCCCATATTTTATTATATTGTGAAAAATCTGAACGCGAAAGTGAAAAGGAAGTTCTCAGAAAGACTAAAATACTTATACTGCTACATGCTCTTGGAAAACTTGGGTGAGATGTATGCCAGAACGTCCAGGTCACTGTTATCGTTACTTTGATACCCCCGCTTATACTAGGAAGGAGTATATTAGAGGGATCCCTGGTTTGAAGATCACCAAGTTTGACTTTGGAAATCCGAAGGGCAACTTTCCAGTAAAGTTGACTCTGGTACCCTTAGAGGCGGGGCAGGTTAGGCACAATGCTCTCGAGGCTGCGAGGGTTATTGTCACCAAACGCCTATCGGCAGATCTTGGGGAAAATGGTTATTATCTCAAGGTCAGGGTTTACCCGCACCATGTACTCCGGGAGAATAAGATGATGGCCTTTGCCGGAGCAGACCGTCTTCAGGATGGTATGAGAAAGTCCTTTGGAAAGCCGGCGGGTACTGCTGCAAGGTTAAAGGTCCTGCAACCGATAATGGATCTATATGTGCCAGAGGACAAAAAAGATTTGGCGAAAGCCGCTCTTGAGTTGGCAAAATCCAAGATCCCTATGCCTACTAGAATTATCGAGGGCAACTGAGCTTAAGATGCTCAGAGTGCCCGTATCAAATATTTTGGATTATGCATTATGCATTTATACATTGAGAGTGCCTTTATTTTTAATAAATTAGGAATGGTTACAGTAGGGGTACTATTTTGTCAAATTTGACGCCCTACAACTTTGAGGTTGAAAAGATCATTAATGAGGTTAGGTCGAGGGGTGCCAAGACGGTATTGGTTCAGGCGCCAGATGGGTTGAAGCCATACTTAAAGGATCTCTGGATGAAACTCTCATCTGTAGGTGTTACGGTATACATATCAACAGACCCATGCTACGGTGGATGCGATCTTGCCGACGGGATCGGAAGAAAGTTAGGCGCCGAGATGCTAATACACATAGGTCATAATAAATTCGTCAAGACAAAAGAAGAGGTTCCGACACTTTACATTCCAGCTACTTATTCGGTCGATATTAGCGGGTTAGTTGGAAAGAGTGTGGAATTTCTGAAGGACAGAGGTATCAGGAAGGTAGGACTGGTGGCAAGCCTGCAGCACGTCCACAGTCTGAGGGGTTTTGTTGAGGGGCTAAAGTCCAATGGCTTGGATGTAGTGGTTGATGATGCTACTGGCGGACTAGTCCTCGGATGCGACGTTGAGGCGGCGAAGAGGATCGCAGGTTCGGTGGATGCGATACTACACGTTGGGGGAGGGGATTTCCATGCGCTTGGGGTAGCGCTGTCCGTTGACTTGCCCGTTTACATTGCAGACCCATACAGGGGAGAGGTCAGGGATCTTGAAAAGCTGAAAAGAAAAATATTGGCGAGGCGGTGGTGGGCGGTCCAAGAGGCGAGAAATGCCAAGGTATTCGGGCTCATCGTAGTCGCTAAGACAGGGCAATTCTATAAGGATTACGCCCTCTTGATTAAGAAGGAACTGGAAGCCAAAGGTAGGAAAGCAGTAATGTTAGTCGCCGATGAGGTAAACTGGGAAAGACTCTCGACCATCACCTTCGTTGATTCGTTCATAATAACAGGTTGCCCTAGAATATCTGTGGATAACCAAGAGATCTTCGGAAAACCTGTACTCAACGGTGAAGATGCCAAAGAGTTGTTGAAGGTGATGTAGGGTGATCTCCTCCAAGGTCGAACTTGAGAAGACGCTGGAGGAGGTCGGGACCTTCAATAAGCCTAAATTGTTTTTTGAGCAGTACAGGCTGCCAGCACCAGTAGCAGCCGAGATATTGTGGTATGCGCATCTCCGCCATAATGATGTTGAGGGGAAAACAATAGTGGATCTAGGGTGCGGAACGGGAATGCTAACTCTCGGGGCTGCCCTTTTGGGCGCAGAATACGTAGTAGGTTTAGACATTGACCAAAATGCCATAAGTGATGCGAGGAAGACCGCAATTAGGCTAGGTTTGGGTATGAGGTCAGATTTTGTGGTCGGCGATGTGAGGTTCCTCGGACTCAGGGCAGATGTCGTCATACAGAACCCTCCTTTCGGGGTTAGGAGAAGGGAGGCCGACAGAGCCTTTATTGTCGCGGGTTTGTCTATAGCCCCAAAGGTTTATTCCCTCCATAGGGGAGGGGAGAGCGTACGCAGGTTTATATTCAGGTTTGTGGGAGATGTTGGAGGTAAGGTTGATGAGGTCCTTCCGTTAAAGATAAAACTGCCTCCAACCTACCACTTTCATAGGAAGAGGTTTTACCTCTTTGAGGCAGATCTTTACAGAATAGTGAGGGTAAAGCAATGAGTGAAGGGAAAACACGAGTGGCGATCCCAGGAGAGAAGCTCGGGGTTGAGGAGGAGTTCATCCCAGGAGAAGGAGTATATGTTGAGGAGGGCAAGCTCTATTCTTCAACCCTGGGGAACCTAGTCATCGATCCGAAGAGCAAGAAGTTAGGGATAAGCCCCAGCACGAAGGTGTCAGTCCCGGAGATCGGAGACATTGTCGAAGGAGTTGTGATAGGTCCGATGAGGGAGGACTCCACGGTAGTCGAGATCCTAAGAATAAAGGGAAAGCGAAGTTTGAAAGGCGTATTTACTGGAATATTACATGTATCCCAAGCCGCAAAGGGTTATGTTGATACAATTTTTGATGCCGTTGGGTTTAATGACTGGGTTCTCGCTAAGGTCGTGACTGACTGGCCACCCTATCAGCTGTCCACTGCAGATGATGAGCTTGGTGTTATATACGCCACATGTCCCAAATGTGGGGGGGAGTTGATCCTGAAAAGGGGGAGACTCTTTTGTAACAGGGATAAGACCTTTGAGAGGAGGAAGGTCTCAATTCATTACTTGTTAAAGGAGGGATCTTATGTCGGTAAAGATAGTAAAAGAGGATAGCCACAGACTTGAGCTGGAGCTGAAAGATGAGGACCACACGATGGGAAATCTACTAAGGACGACTCTGCTACTGGATAAACATGTTAAGCAGGCAGGGTATCAGATAATACACCCACTCACTGGTGGTATAAAGCTGGTCGTTTATACTGACGGAGAAGAGAAGCCAAGAGAGGCTATTTTAAAGGCTCTTGCCAAGATTGAAGAGGACGCAAAGGAGTTGCAGGGAAAACTCAGCGATCTCCTCAAGTAGAGGAGAAGTTCTTGAACGATTTAAAGGTAATCGCGAGGAGTAAGGACTGGGCGAGACTCGGAGACTCTTTTGTAAACCTGGCTTATTCGATGGCCAAGACGAAAGCGGTTGGTAGACCAATTGGGGAAAGGGTTCCAGACAAGGTCCTCTCAAAGGCGCTTGACATCTCAAAGACCGTAGAAGTAAGCAGGATGACCGCCGGTGAGAAAGGTGACGTCGTTGAGGCCATACTGGCATATGCTTGGTCAAACCACTTGATATCCTTAGAAGAAGCGGCAGAGACTTTATTCGTTAGGGTAGCTGCGATCAACTTCGAGAGTAGGTCTTGTGAGGTGGAGGGCGCCGCAAGAGCATTTTCAGATCTTCTCCGCTTGGCGATCAAGAGAATTAGGGAGGGAGGTTATGAGGGAGAGGAGCCAAAAGAAGAGAGAGGCTAGAAAGGCGTATGTGGAGTATATCCGAGAGGGCGGAGGGATGCTGGTTTTATTCGTATTTAGAGGCGGATGGATAGATGCCATTGTAATGAAGAGAGGGCTCAAGGGCCTTGGAGAACTGGTTACCTGGCTAAGGGAGACAGGGTATTTCGAGGAGGTTTCCGGCATAGCATTTGGCGAGGGGTTTAGGGGCGCGATTGGAGGGGACTTGGGCGAAAAAAATCTGGGAATGCCAATGGTTAGCCTCTCGCCCAGAAACAGGTGCGACGCAGAGGCGATAATAGAGGGCATCAGGCATTGGCTAATTCATGATGTGGAGGCACAGACCGATAAGTTAAAATCACCGACCAAAGTTTGATGGTCGGGGAAGCACTTTGAAGTTCTGTCCCAGCTGCAACAGCGTTCTCCTCCCTGACAGGAAGAGAGGGATCCTTGTCTGTAAAAAATGCGGGTATGAAGACGCAGGGGGGTGCGGGGAGCAGAGGTTTAGAGAGTCCATAAACCCGCCGAAGGAGACGGTGATAGTGAAGCATTCCGATAGAGCTGAAGACAGGGTTTTGCCAGTGACCAAGGCTGAATGTAGACGGTGTGGAAACACGGAGGCGTATTATTGGATGATGCAGACGAGGAGGGCTGACGAAGCGCCAACAAGGTTCTACAGGTGCACCAAGTGCGACCACACTTGGAGAGAGTATGAGTGAACGGCTTAGGCGATCAAGAAGTAGTAGATCTTAAGTATTCGGATTTATTATAAAGGGTACCGGAGGTTGTTTTTGTGTTTAAAGCAGTACTTGCAGATAGCAGAATTTGGAGGAATATTATAGAGTCCATATCAACCCTTGTAGAGGAAGGAGTTTTCATCGCCGATCCTAATGGGATCAGGTTGAGGGCGATGGATCCTTCAAGAGTGGCCATGGTAGATATGGAACTGCCAAAAACATCATTCGAGTCATATGAGTGCGCTGAGGAGATGCCGATCGGGGTAAATTTTGACGATATGAAGAATATAATGAAGAGGGCAGGAGTAAATGAGAAACTCGAGCTGGAGAAACTGGAGAAAGAGGCAAGGTTGAAGATAAGGTTTAGGGGAAAGACTTCGAGAACATTCTCTCTCCCATTACTTGACTTAGGTAAGGAGGAACTCTCGGTCCCAAGGATCTCATTCCTAGCGACAGTTAAGCTTCCAGCCGCAACCCTTATGGATGCCATCAAGGATGCAGAAGTAGTTAGCGACTTCGTTAAGATCACCGCGGAAGATGAGAAGTTGAAGGTAACAGCGAGTGGGGACAGAGGAGAGGTTGAGGTGGAGATAACAAAGGACGGCGGAGAGCTCCTTTCGGTGGAGCTGAAAGAGAATGTGCATGCGCTCTACAGCCTCACATACCTGAGTAAGATGATGGTCGCATCCGACCTCTCTGACATAGCGATACTCATGTTCTCGACAGATATGCCGCTTAGGCTGGACTTCAACCTGCCAAATGGCGGGAGGATCGTGTATTATCTGGCTCCTCGTATGGAAGCTGAGTAGAGGAACCTTTAACAACCTTCTCTCGTTTTTATTGGATGAGAGAGATGCTAACAATAGATGATCTGGCAAAGTACCCTTTTTTGAGAAAGGCTTCTTCTTTCGTAGAGAGCTACGGTCTAACTTTTCAAGATTTAGTCAACGATGAGTATTACTACGTGGTGCAAAGGGCGGTGGAGAGGGTCAAGTGCGGAATCAGGGGAAGATGGGCAGAGTTAAATGTTGTGGATCCTGAGACAGAGATCCTCTCATACCCACTTGCTCTCGCATTTGTTTATGGGTTGAGGCAGGGATGGGTCGTAAGGAGGTTCGCTAACTCGGAACAGAAGAGGTGCTTTGAGCTACTGAAGAACGAAGATAAGGACAAGGTTGCGGAGGTGGGAAAGGACGGCTTTGATTGGGACTTAGAAGGTACAGAGCTTATGGTAAGCGGGGCTTTGTTCGACTTCAGCCTGCCAGTCGAGAACTACTTGGAGGTAGCACCGAGCTTTCATTCTCCAGATTGGAAGCTTGTGAATAGGCATGTGACTGGGGGGAGGGTCTATCTCAAGCAAGTTGAAGCGGCAAGGTTGCTCTCAGAGGCTTTAAAGCTAAAGATCCTCAGGAAGGCAGAGGAGGAATATATAAAGAAATTCCAGATGCCAGAGAGGCTCCTGTCGAAATTGGAGGGACTTGAGAAGCTAGTCAAGGAGATTAAAATTTATGATGAAGATGCCGCAGTAGAGATCATTGAAGAGGCAAAGCCCCCCTGTATCGTTGCGCTACTAAAGGACTTGGCTGATGGAAAGAGTTTATCGCACATGGCGAGATTTACTGTGACTACATTTCTCATTAATACTGGAGAGAGTGTTGAAAATGTTCTCAAGTACTTCAGTAATGTTGCGGACTTTGATGAGGGAAAAGCGAGGTATCAAGTAGAGCATATAGCGGGCCTAATAGGCTCAAAGACAAAATACGTGCCTCCAAAGTGTGATGTTTTAAGATCCTTCGGGCTCTGTATCGGTGGGGACGCATATTGTAAAAAAGTGAGGCACCCCTTACAGTATTATAAAATGAGGGCAAGGGAGATAAAGAGAAAGAAGGGATGGGAGAAGGGTGCATAAAGAGGTTGCCAAGGCGTTCAAGGAGTACTATCAAACGTTAGACGTGAACGAACTGGTTGTCAAGGACCTCCAAGAGAGGGAGATCGCACTAATACCTATCGGGCATGAGACGATGATAAGACACATGGCATTTCCGGAAACGATCGCCTTGAAGGAGCATCTGGTGGAAAATGTGCCAGCCCACTTATACTACTCATCGGCTTATTACAAGGAGCCTCAATCGCCAGACATGAATAAGAAGGGATGGAAGGGAGCAGATCTCATATTTGATGTGGATGCAGATCATATACCCACGCCATGCAAGGCAGATCATGACACGTGGACCTGTCTCGATTGTGCTACGAAGGGAGCAGGCTTTCCTCCCGAGATTTGCCCAAAATGCAGCATGAAGAGGATAGAGACCACAACCTGGGTTTGTGACAGGTGTCTTGAGGTCGCAAAGGAGGAGGTATTCAAGCTGATCGATGAGTACCTCATTCCGGACTTCGGGGTAAGCCTCAAGGATGTGGAGGTCTGTTTCTCAGGGCATAGGGGCTATCATTTGCACGTACAGACGGAGGACTTGAAAATGCTAACCACAGACGGCAGAAGGGAGATCGCCGACTATGTCAGGGGAGTTGGGCTCGATCCCAGACACCAAGGATTCAGGATAATGAGGGATGGGTCGATAACTGGACCAGACCTAAGGGATGGGGGGTGGAGGGGGAGGTTTGCAAAGTCTGTATACACATACTTGAGTAGGTGCACTTTTGAGGAGCTAAAGGTGGTCGTGGGTTCAGACGATGTTGCCAATATTATAATGAGAAATAAGGAGAGGTTATTGAGGGGGATAATGGCCAACCCTCCATCTTGGATGGGCTTGAGGGGAGTAGAACTAGGCAGAACAATAAGGATTGCGAAGGCTGCCGTAAGAGACGTTCTCTGCAACATAGACGAGAGGGTGACTATAGATGTCAAGAGGCTAATAAGGTACCCGAATACATTACATGGTAAGTCTGGGCTCAAAGCCGCCAAGGTTTCCTATAGTGACTTGGAGAGCTTTGATCCCCTAAAAGACGCCGTCGTATTTAAGTCGGGCAGTATTAAAGTATATGTGAAAGAGGCTCCGCGAGTGAGAATAGGGGATTATGAGGTGGGACCAATGAAGGATGTCCAATTGGAGGTTCCCGAGGGGCTCGGGATATACCTCCTCTGTAAGGGTGCAGCAGAGTTGAGGGAATGACATTATGTACAAAAGGGTCCTCGAGTTTTTAATTGGTGAGAGGGAGCAAAGGGATCTTCAGAGACCTCCGCCCGGGTTCGTCAACCAAGTGGAGGCCTATCTTGAGGTGTTGAGCAAAGGGGAGAACGGGCTTCCCGAAAAGTTGAGGGAGGCTGAGAGAGGGCGGATCATTTGGATGATGGAGAGGATAAGGCTTCTTAGGAGGGAGAAGATCTGTCGGATGGTACTGGAGGGGGCGCCTATAGAGGGCGCATTATTTGAGGATGAGTTGGGGTTGCTTGGGTCGACGAAGCAAGAAGCCAAGGATGAGGGTGCGAAAAAGATATTAGTTAGGGTGCTACGAGATGTTCCATCATTCGTAGGGGCAGATATGAGGACCTATGGTCCCTACAAGACAGAGGATGTGGTGCTATTACCAGCACAGAACGCGGAGGCTCTGATAAATAGAGGTATAGCTATGATGATACAAAGGAAGGTGTGATAAAATGAAAGTCCCGAAGGAGATAAACACATACTGTCCTAGATGCAAGACACATACAGCCCATTCTGTCACTCTTTACAAGAAGAGTAAGGAGAGGAGGCTAGCAGAGGGCACTAGGAGATACGAGAGGAAAAAGAAGGGTTACGGTAGCTCAAGGAAGCCTGTCCAGAAGAGGACTGCTAAGACTACAAAGAAGATGAGTTTGAAGTTGAAGTGTAAGAAGTGCGGTTATCAAAATCAGAGAAGAGGTATAAGGCTCAAGAAGCTTGAGATTGTATGAGGTGTTTTTATTGAAGAGAAAAGAGATACTAACGCCAACCCCTAGGAGCAAGTTCCTTAGGGTTCAATGTCCGGACTGCGGTAATGAGCAGACGGTATTTTCGAATATTGCTACAAGGGTTAAGTGCAACATCTGTGGTAGGGATTTGGCTCTGCCAACAGGTGGAAAGAGCAAGATCCTATCAGACAAAGTCAAAGAGATAGGTTAAGCTTCATTTCCCTGAGTTTTACTGGTGGATACGAGTCGTTAACGGTTCAGGACTTAGAGCCGACCCGAGGTTAAAGGCACCCATTTATATAAGCGGTTATTTTATTACTCGTTAAAATGGTGATCAAAGATGGGGCTTAGGAAGAGAGAGTACCCAGAGATAGGTGAGTTCGTAATCGGTACAGCAGTCAAGATACAGGATCATGGGGCTTATGTCAATCTGGACGAGTTCAACAAGACTGGTTACATACCCATCGGTGAGATCGCATCCACATGGGTTAAGAACATCAGGGATTACATCAAGGAAGGGCAGAAAGTAGTGCTGAAGGTCATACGTGTCGACGAGAAGAAGGGACACATAGACCTATCACTCAAAAAAGTCACAGAGAGGGAGAAGAAGGAGAAGCTCATACAATGGAAGAGAGCAAAGAGAGCAGAGAAGATCTTGGAAGAAGTTGCATCAATGCTCAAGAAGGACTTTTCGGAGGCTTTGGAAAAAGTAGGAATCCCGCTAGAAGACCAGTTTGGAGACCTATACACAGCCATGGAGGCAGCCGTGGCGGAAGGGTATAAAGTCCTAGTGAATGCGGGCATCCCAGAATTGTGGGCAAAGGCAATTCAGGATGCAGCCAAAGAACACATAGAGCCCCCAATGGTCCAGGTGACTGGAGTTCTTCAGTTGAACTCAACCAAACCAAAAGGAATAGAGGACATAAAGAGGGCGTTATTGGGAGGAGAAGAGAGGGCACGCAGTAAAGGAGGAAAACTGGAGATAACTTATTTGGGTGCGCCCAGGTATAGGATTGAAGTCACAGCCAAAGACTATCGAACTGCTGAGGAGATCCTGAAGGAAACGGCAGAGACGATAATAGAGAAGGTTTCCAAGGCAGGAGGTTCGGGCATTTTCACAAGGTGATTTAATGAAGGGAATGATCAAGAAGTGCAGCGTCTGTGGAGAGTATACCTTAAAAGAAGATAAGTGTCCGTACTGTGGCGGAGCGCTGAGGAATCCGCATCCCGCAAGGTTTTCGCCTGAGGACAAATACAGTAAGTACAGGCTAGCCCTTAGAATGTCCGCCCGTAAGGACAGAGGATAGGTTAGAAGAAGGACAGAGTGATAATAATTTTAATATTCAGAAGTTGTTTGCCTTAAATGGGCGGCTCATTGACAAATAAAATTTAAATTTGTTTAGTAAATCTTGCAATTAAGATGCCGATTTGAGGAAATTTGGATTTAGTGTTTTCATATCATTGTGTTGGGTAGTTGATCTTGTAGATCAATACCCACAGGTTGTCGGAATGGTAAACTAGCTCAAAGTGCTGTGGTGCGGTTATGTTCAGTCCAAGCAGGGAGCTATATCCATCCCTGAAGGGATAGAAGAGAAGTTGGTAGAGGAGGGTCTCAGAGGCTTTAGGTCCAGCAGGAAGAGGATAGTTTATTGTAGACGTTCCAGTGCTCAGAGGCACGCCCTTGATGTAGTCAGAGGTATTATAGCCAGCGATTGCCATCATTGCCGTGGATTTTTCAAAGTCGCCAATGACCGACCATGGCGGCAGCCCTATGAGCGGATCTGTTGATGCAAAGATCCAGGGCTCGTATACAACCACGTAGTCCACCTTCATCTTTCTGAATACGTCGAGGGCATACGTCTCATTGTTCAAGAACGCCTCTGCAATCAGCTTTATCTGCGTTCCGTTTGTTGTGGAGTTGTCGGCGATCACCGATTTGTTTGCAACGACATTTATCCAGTAGCCGTAGTCCCACCAGCACCCGATGATGCTCTCAGGTGGGATGTTGGTGCGCATCCACTCCAGCGCATCCAACCAATCGTCGATCTCAGCGGCATAGCCAGTAGAGGCGGAGACTATCATGGCAGGTCTGTTCGCGGCTCTCAGATTTGAGTATATCAGAGGGGTTGTGCCAGCCAATATTATGGCGATCACCACAATACCGTAGACCCGCCCCAGTTGGCGCGCACGGGTTTTTTTGTCCGCCTCAGCCTTCTTGGTCAAAGAGATGCTGCTGAAGAGGGTGGTGAGGGCTAAGCCGCTAAGCATGGCGAGGGCGGGCGCGACCACTATCAAAAGCCGTACATATGAGCCCGCCCCCCAGACTGCCATAAGCGCAAAGAGTACAATGAATATGTCCTTATACTTCATTCGCCTCAGTGCAAAATATACTCCCACAGGTGCCAAGATCACAAGTATGTGGTAGTTTGTAAAGAAGGTCGACCAGATGGCAGGGAACTGCTCGCCCACGGTTCCGACTATGGGAGAGGCTGCTCGCGAGAATGGGTTTACGAAGAATAGGAACTTCCCTGCTAGAGGACCCAACAAACCGCTCAGCGTGACGGCGCCCGCTATGACCAGTATGCCAATAACTGCCCCAATAGAGGCTTTCTTCCGCATCTCCTTGTCTTGGATGAAGGACGTTGCGGACATCACGACACATGTTATGAAGGCGGTCATGGGGACTACGGTGTAGGGGGAGATGGCATCATCAACACCGATGTTCGGGGCGAATGCCATCCCCAGCATTGTGATTGATGAGACAATTGTTATGGCTATGGACAGCTGTTTGCTCCACCTTCCAGTCAAGACCAGTATGATTGAGTAGAGAGCCAAGAGGTTCAGCGGGTAAAGGTAGGCACCCCAACATAGTGCCATATAAGCGAGCGCCAGACCAGATATTATTGAATATAGAATAGTTCTCTTTTTCAGCGCCTTCATGAAGAATAACAGTGCTATGAACATACCCAACAGCCCAGTAGCCTCCGTGTCGAAGAAGCCAAGGCTGGTTCGCTGTATGGAGGTCGGGTCAATTGCAAATATAAACGATGCAAGAAGACCTACACCCCGACCTACCAGCTCTTTTCCCAAAAGGAAGACCAATAAGGTCAGTATTCCTCCGGAAATGACAGGGAAGAATGCCAAGGCTTCATAAAGTGAAATGTTGAGACCCAAAGATTTCAGGATGAGGTAGAAAGCGGCGCCCGTGAACGGTACACCCATTTGTGCCTGAGAAGGGACATCAGTTCCCCAAGGCGCCCACCTAGTTGGATCGAACCAAGAGAACCAGGCGGTAAAACCGTTCTCGACCACGTATTTTGCCCCTTTGTATTGTATGTATGGGTCGAACTCGTCCAGATATACGCCCCATTGAATTGGAAGAAGGCGGATGGCCATCGAGAGGGCAATTATCGATATGAGTGTGGAATAAACGAGAACGTCGGTCTTCGTGATGCTTGTCCGCGATGGTAAACTTAGACGCATAATAGGACCTCTACAAGACAGAATTCTTTCTGAAGAGAAACATTTAAACCCTATGGTTGATTTATGAAACTTTAATATTGAGATTTAACTATGGTACTGGTGGTAATCAAATGAGTATGATCGGGGAGATCCCAAAAGACTACGATGCCAAGAGTTTTGAGAGGGAGATTTTCGAATTCTGGAAGAAGGAAAAGATCTCAGAAAAGGCAAGGCTGAAGGGTAATGAGAAGTTTTACTTTCTAGACGGTCCGCCATATGTGACAAACCCAATTCATGTAGGGACAGCCTGGAATAAGTCCCTAAAGGATGCCTACATAAGGTACTTCAGGATGAGGGGGTACCAAGTTAGAGACCAGCCCGGTTTCGATATGCACGGGCTCCCCATTGAGGTTATGGTTGAAAAGAAGCTAGGCATAAAGACAAAAAAAGAGATCGAAGCTCTAGGAATAGAGAACTTTGTTAATGCGTGTAAGAGTTTTGCGCTTGATAACTTGAAGGTGGCCACATCCCAGTTTCAGAATTTGGGGGTTTGGATGGATTGGGAGAATCCGTACAGAACTTTGGATAATAGCTACATTGAGTCGGTCTGGTGGCTCATAAAGAGGGCGAATGAGAGAGGGCTATTGGAGAAGGGAAATAAAATAGTCCACTGGTGCCCGAGATGCGAGACTGTGTTAGCTGGCTACGAGGCTACTGATGAGTACAGGGAGATAGAAGACGACTCGATCTACGTGAAGTTTAGGCTCGAAGGTAAGGAGAAAGAGTACATTGTGATATGGACCACCACGCCGTGGACTCTGCCCGCGAACGTGGCAGTCATGGTAAACCCAGACTTCATGTATGCCAAGGTAAGTGTGGGGGACGAGACCTACATAGTGGCAGAAGATAGGGTGGGGGCAGTATTCGGGAATGAGAAGTATGAAGTTGTGGAGAGGATCCCAGGCAGCAAACTCAGCGGCTTGAAGTACATACCCCCGCTCCTTGAAGAGGTTCCTAAGCAGAGAGAGCTCTATCCAGCACACTTCGTCGTTTTGAGTGATCTCTACGTCTCTCTGGAAGAGGGCACTGGATGCGTCCACACCGCTCCAGGGCATGGTGAGGAAGACCATGAAGTGGGCGAAATCTACGGGCTCCCAGATTTCTGCCCAGTTGACGAGAGAGGGAGGTTCACTGCAGATGGTGGGAAGTATGCAGGCAAGGATGTGAGGGAATCAAATAGGGAGATCATAGAGGATCTCAAAAGGAAAGGGTTACTACTAAAGATGGAGAGGACAAGGCACAGGTACCCGCACTGCTGGAGGTGCAAGACCCCACTGATATTGAGGCTTGCGACTCAATGGTTCATAAAGGTCACAGAGATAAAGGAGCGGATGCTTGAGGAGAACGAAAAGGTTGACTGGGTGCCCGAGTGGGCGGGCAAGGCAAGGTTCGGAAATTGGATAAAGAACGCAAAGGACTGGGTCATTTCAAGGCAGAGGTATTGGGGGGTTCCGCTACCCATATGGGTCTGTAACAAATGCGGCAGGTACGAAGTTATAGGTTCATTCTCGGAGCTCAAAGAGAAGGCGGTTGATAAGATTGTAGAGATTGATCTCCACAGACCTTGGGTGGACTATGTAAAGATAAGGTGCATATGTGGGCATGAAATGGAAAGGGTTAGCGATGTTGCGGACGTTTGGATGGACTCGGGTTCAGCCTCATTCGCATCGCTATATTACCCATCAGAGTCTAAGGAGTGGGAGAAGTGGTGGCCCGTGGACATGATACTCGAAGGGCACGACCAGACAAGGGGCTGGTTCTATACCCTTATGGTTTGCGGTATAATAGCTTTCGACTCGGTGCCGTACAGGAGGGTTTTGATGCATGGGTTTACAATAGACCAAGATGGAAGGGCGATGCATAAGTCTCTTGGGAACGTTGTATACCCTGAGGAGGTCATAGACAAGTACGGAAGGGATACGCTAAGGTGGTATGAGCTAGGGTGCACTACTTGGGAGGATCTAAAATTTACTTGGAAGAGTGTGGAGGAGACCTCAAGGTTTATGGGAATTCTCTGGAGCACCTATTACTTCGCAAGCCTTTACATGAGCCTGGACAAGTTCTCCCCAGAGAGGTACAGCCTTGGCAATGTCTCAGGCTGGCTTAAGGATGAAGATAGGTGGATCCTTTCGAGGTTGGAGTGCCTCATAAAGAACGTGACTAGCTCCATGAATGGGCTACGAGTCTTTGAGGCGGTCAGGGAGTTGGAGTATTTCATGAAGGAGGAGTTGAGCAGATGGTACATTAAGCTGATCAGGAAGAGGACTTGGACGGAGACGGAGGACCCTGAGAAGATAGCAGCGTATGCGACGCTCTATGAGGTTTTGTTCAATTATCTAAAGATGGTTGCACCAATAGTGCCCTTCGTCTCAGAGAAGATATACCAAGAGATGTTCAGGACAAGACCTGATATGCCCATCAGCGTCCACATGCTCGAGTGGCCCTCCTTTGAGGAGAAATGGCGCGATGTTAAGCTCGAAGAGGATATGCAGGTAGTGAAGGAGATTGTAGAGGCTTCTTACAGCGCAAGGCAGTCAGCCAGAATGAAGACAAGGCAGCCCTTGAGGAGGCTGAGGGTGGTCTCAAAGGATGAGAGGGTCATAAGTGCGATCTCGAGACTCAAGAAGATTGTTCTAGATCAGGCTAATGTGAAGGAGGTAGAAGTAATCTCGCCAGAGGAAGAGGAGAAGATGAAGGAGATCAAGTTAGTAGCCAACCCTTCCGTCATCGGACCAATCTTTAGAGGGAAGACCAAGAGTGTGGCTGAGATAATAGGTGCTTTGAATGGCAAAGAAGTCTTGAGAAGTCTGAGGGATGGCAAAACGGTGATTTTTGAGGTTGATGGAGAAAAGTTTGAGCTCAAGAAGGAATACGTGACTGTTCAAGAGAGTGTGCCTGAGAGTTACAAAGGTGCGGGCTGCAGGTTTGGTACCGTCTATATAGATACGACGAAGGACAAGGAACTAATTTCGGAAGGGTTGATGAGGGATGTTATAAGAAGGATCCAAGAGATGAGAAAGAGGGCAGCCCTTAAAGTGGACGCGTATATTAAGGTTTGGATAGGTGTGCCCTCTGAAGAGATCAAGGGGCTGATAATGGATAAAATAAAGGAGATCTCAGCAGAGGTCAGGGCAAAAGAGATGTATGTGAGCATAGGCGGCATAGAAAAGGGAGCATACAAGGACGGGTGGCAGATCGATGGAGAAGAGTTCTTCATAGGGATAGAGGAAGATCGATCACAATAGAATGTGAATGGTTAATTAGAGAGCGGCAAGGGGAAGATGGGGGCATATGGCTTGAGAAGGGTCGGCTTTATCGTGAACCCCATTGCAGGTATGGGAGGGGCAGTGGGACTCAAGGGCACAGACGGTGAGGAAATTTTGGAGAGAGCCATTAAGTTGGGTGCGGAGAGAGTCTCGCTGAGGCGGGCGGAGGAGTTTTTGAGAGCACTTGGAGCAGTGTCACAAACAATAGAATTCTGGACTTGCCCAGAGAGTATGGGGGAAGAGGTGTTTTTAAGGGCAGGGGTTAGGTGTACGGTGATCCCAGGAAGAAGAGGTAAGACGGGGGCGGAAGACACAAAGCAGGCTGCGAGATATATGCTCGAGCAAAACCTAGACATAATAGTATTCTGCGGGGGCGACGGAACAGCAAGGGACATCTTAGATTCGGTTGACATGAATATCCCAGTGCTTGGTGTCCCGTCGGGCGTCAAGATGCAAAGTGGAGTGTTTGCAGTCACGCCCAAGGCGGCTGCCGAGCTACTAATAAAGTTCCTTTGGGACGAGGTGCCTCTCAAGGAGGCAGAGGTGGCGGATGTGGACGAAGAGGCATTCAGAGAGGGGAGACTATCAGCAAGGCTTTATGGGTATCTTTTGACGCCATATGAGCCGGAATATATACAGGGAATGAAAGCGCCCACACCAATCAGGGATGACGTAGAAGAAAACATGGAAGCCATAGCGAGATGGGTTGTAGACAATATGGAGGATGACGTCATTTACATACTCGGACCAGGGACCACTGTAAAGTCCATCATGGAGATGTTGGGGCTAGAAGGTACACTATTAGGGGTGGATCTCGTGGCTAATAAGAAATTGATTGGTAGAGATGTTGGTGAGAGGGAGATACTTGAGGCGATAACTGGGAGCAGGGCAAGTGTGATAGTATCCCCCATAGGGAGGCAGGGATTCATATTTGGAAGGGGCAATCAACAGATAAGCGGAAGGGTGCTGAAGGCGGTCGGGAAGGAAAATGTTTTGGTTATCTCCACAAGAGAGAAGCTTGAGGGCATCGAATGCCTGAGGATCGATACGGGAGACCCTGAGGTGGACAGGTTATTTCAAGGCGGTTTAAAGGTTTTGATTGACTATGGGGTCTTTAAGATGATGATGGTAAAGTAGTTAGATAGATCCTAAGCCCGCAAATCAAAGCAAGGTTGTGGAAAAAAGTTCTAAAGTTCTCTGATGAAGTTTGCGTAGCTTTCGGGGGACATCAGAGAGTCCGTTCCGCCCTCGATCTTTACCTTAACTAACCAACCTTCGCCGTAGGGATCCTTATTTATAAGCTCGGGCTTATCGAGCAGGGCAGAGTTGACCTCAACGATTGTGCAGTCTACAGGGGCGTAGACCTCAGCGACGGCTTTTATAGACTCTAATGTGCAAAGGACGTCCCCTTTTTTGAATGTGGAGCCGACCTTCGGGAGCTCTGCATAAACCAGATCGTGAAGGTTTCGCTGCGCGTAATCGCTTATCCCGATGCGGGCAGGAGATTCTTTTACGGCGACCCATTCGTGGGTCTTAGAGTACATGAAGTTGGTGTTTATGACGTTCTCGCCAACCTTAATGTAAGAGGACATAATGGGCAACCTCTATTGGTAATTGAGGGCGGACATATAAAAAGTTAAATCATTCTGTAAATCATTTGGTTGGCTCAGGTCCCCTTCTGAAAGATCTTGAAGATTCCGCGCTGCGTCCTTTCATTCACGTATATGTTGAGTTTTGTTGGATCAAAAGAAAGGAAGGCGGAGCATTTTGGACATTTGGAGTCGTATTTATCTAAAATTTCGCGGGGGGAGATCAATTCGCTGTCCTCATAAAGAACAGATTTGCATTGATGACAGATAATTCTGATTGCCAACGTCTCACCTCATTTGAAGATCATTTAAATGAAAGGTCCGATTGCGGATCCTTACAGTCATAAATTCAAAGGGGAGGAATTTAGGTTTTTTGGATTAATGACTGTTTACTGATCGTCGAGTCGTTTTGTTCGCTTGTTACGGTCAATTTGCAGAAATTTTATTTTTGATGCCAAATCTTTTGGTAATGGAACCTGACCGATTATGCTCAGTCCTTTCCTCATCAAGGATTCTCGCCAGATCTCGTGAGCAAATATGAGGAAGGGCTCAGCTTCCGTCAGGCGGTCCTCGTCCCACTGGCTGATGGAAAAGATCAGTAGCTCTATTATTGATGAGGATTGCTTTGTGTCTGAGACCAAGCAAAGCATTGTGCCCCTCGACAGGATGTTCTCTCGGGATACGACGGTATCAAATGTTAGGCGTATCCTCCTACCGAATCCGCCCACTAGAAACATAAGAGCCCCGACGAGGATCGCTGTAGAATAAGGCAAAGGAGATACAGGGATACTTAGGAAGCACTCCACGGAGTACAAGACGCCCGATACCCCTGCTATTAGCAGACCTGCTAGACCTACATATGCTCTAGAGAGCTCTGGGTCAGTCCAAATTCGATCAATGAAGGTTACATCGTAAAAGAGGGAAATTGTCAGCAGAAGTATTTTTGCCCTTAATCTCTGTATGTATGACACATGGATTAATATTCTGGAACATTTAATAAATCTTGAGTCCTGAAATGCCTTATCAACTGATTATATGCGAGAAGCCAAGCGCTGCGATGAAGATAGCATATGCGCTCGGAGGCATGCGCGTGAAGAAGAGGTGGTACAGGGGGCTCCCAGTATTTTGGGTTGACTTGGAGGGGAAGAGAGCGGCAGTGGTCCCAGCCCTAGGGCACCTTTATGGGGCAGAGCAGAACTCGATTGGTTGGAGCTTTCCCATATTTGATTTGAGGTGGGCACCGCTTAAGGATCGCAGGAAGAGGAGATGGATAGAAGCCATCTCAGAAATAGCAAAAGGGGCGGACTCTTATGTCTGTGCCTGTGACTACGATATCGAGGGTAGCCTCATAGGGTATACAATCCTAAGATACGCGTGTGGAGGTGCAGACATCAAGGCTAGAAGGATGAAGTTTTCGACGCTCACAAGGGAGGAGTTGAGGGCAGCATATGCAAACTCAAAGGATCGGCTGGACTACGAGATGGTATATGCGGGGAAAGTCCGTCACGAGGTTGATTGGATATTTGGCGTTAATACTTCGAGGGCATTGATGGATGCTTTGGGGAGTGTTGGTGGTGGCTTTGAGATATTAAGTGCGGGGAGGGTTCAGAGTCCGACCTTATATGCACTTTACAAAAGGGAAGTTGCTATAAATTTGCACGTTCCTGATCCTTTCTGGACGCTCAGTAGCGAGGTTGTAATAAGGGGCATAAAGTATCCGGCCGAGTACAAGGTGAAGGAATTCTTCTCCAAGAAGGATGCTGAGGATGTGGCTGAGCGCTGCAAGGGAAAGAAGGGACATGTGAAGGATTTGCTGGTCAAGAAAAGGATCTTACCACCTCCTCCGCCCTTCAATTTGGGGGATCTGCAAAGAGAGGCATACAGAGTGTTCGGGTATTCTCCTTCGAAAACTCAGAGAATAGCAGAAAGGCTCTACTTGAGCGCGGCGATATCTTATCCGAGGACCTCCAGTCAGAAGTTGCCCCAGTCGTTGGGGCTAAGAAGGATAATTGAGAAGTTGGGGCGGATAGAGAGGTATAGGGAAGTGGTCAGCAGGATCCTAGAAAGGGGCATGCTTAAACCCAGGGAGGGGAAGCTCACGGACTTAGCACATCCCGCAATACACCCCACAGGAACCTTGCCGAGTAGGATGAGCGCGGAAGAAGTTAAGGTATACGATCTGATAGTTAGGAGGTTCTTTGCAACTTTTGGAGAGAAGGCAATTTTAGAGGAGAGAGAGGCGGTTGTGGAGGTAAATGAGAGAGACTTATTCAAGGTCAGGGTTAGGGACCTTGTAGAGTCGGGCTGGATGGAGTACTACAGTCCTTACATATTATGGGGGAAGGCAGAAGGTCAAAGAGAGAGGTTCGAGGCTGCTGATGAGGCTCTAATAGAAAAGGTCGATGTTGAGGACAAGTTCACGTCCCCCCCTGATAGGTACACCGCCAGCAAGCTCATAGCATATATGGAAAGGCAGGGTTTGGGGACAAAATCTACTAGGGCTGAGATCATAGACAACCTTTACAAGAGGGACTATATTGAAGGAAAAGAGGTTAGGGTAACCGATCTGGGCTTTGCGGTGGTAGATATCTTAAAGAGGTTTTTCCCGGAGTTAGTCTCGGTGAAGATGACCAGCGCCCTTGAGGAGGAGATGATGGATATTGAGAGAGGAAGGAAAGATAATGTAGAGGTAGTATTGAAGGCTATAGACGCAATAAAACCAGTATTCGAGAGGATAATAACAAAGTATGAGGAGATCGGAGAAGAGTTGCTTGAGGTCATGGAGCAGTTGAGAATAAATATATTAGGACCCTGCCCCCGGTGCGGGAGCGGCTCTATGCGGATCGTAAAATCGAGGAAAACTGGCAAGAGGTTCATCGGCTGCGACAATTACCCGAATTTATGTAATTTTTCTTGTCCGTTACCACAGGAGGGAAAGGTCTCGAGGAGTAAGGTCGATTGTGATTTTTGCGGGTTTCCAGTTATTGAGGTTAGGAATGGATGGAGAAAGTGGAGGTTCTGTATAAATGAAGAATGCCCCTCTAAGAAAAAATATTTGTAAGATCTGCGGCAGAGTATCAACGAAGGAGTTTTGCGAATTCCATGAGGAGGCTCTTAGAAGACTCAAGGAACACTTCCAGATTTGGAAGGAAAGGAAGTGCATAGGCTGGGAGGACTACTTGATTGAAATTTTAAAGAATGAGAGGACGGGTAGTTGGATAAAGGAGGTTGCAGAGCACCTCATCAGAGAGAGTCGATAAGAGAGTTTAGTAGAACGCTCTTATCTGAGAGTTTAGCCGTAAGACCTTCTACATACTGCTTGTTCTTTTTAAGCAGTTCTCTCCTGGTGGAGATCATTCGCTCGACCTCCCTTGAGGCAGGACCGCCTGTAGTGGATCTTACATTGATGTTGAATGCAGGATCAGTTGCGCTCTGAATTAGGCGAATATCCAACATTTTGCCCGTCTTTTTATAGATGAGCTCCGCGATCTTCTCTGGGGGCACCTCAGAGAGGGAGGCGGGGAAGAGCTCTTTGGTGATCTCCCCCACAATTCGATGAGCTGCCCTGAATGGCAGACCCAGGTTTCTGACGAGAGTATCGGCAAGCTCGGTAGCCACTGACGATCCCTTTACCACTGAGGACTTAAGACGCGCTTCATTGAATCGTATCTTTGTAATCAAGTCAGCAAGGATCTTCAAAGATCTCTTAGAGATCTCGCAGGCGTTCCAAAGGTGGGGAGTCAACTCCTGCATGTCTAAATTGTAGGCGAGGGGGAGCGACTTCATTATTACAACCATTGAGACCAGATCGCCGAGAACGTCTCCGCATTTCGCCCTCAAGACCTCAGCGGTCACAGGGTTCTTCTTCTGTGGCATGATGCTGCTAGTGGATGAGTGGTCGTCGGGTAGATCGACATAACCGAATTCGTTTGATGCCCATATAACAAGCTCTTCTGCGATCCTGCTTACGTCTACCATCATTATCGAAAGGGCTGCAACGGTCTCAAGAGAGAAGTCCCTTGTCGAGACGGCATCAAGAGTATTCTCTACGAGTCCTTCAAACCCAAGATATTCAGCAAGTTTCACCCGATCGATCGGATAACCAGTGCCAGCAAGCGCTGCAGACCCCATAGGAGAGAGGTTCACCCGCTTGTAGCAGGATAGCAGGCGTGCGAGGTGTCTGTCGAACATATCAAAATATGCAAGCATGTGGTGAGATACGGAGATCGGTTGCGCATGTTGGAGGTGAGTGTAGCCTGGCATTACAGTGTCAATGTAGACCTCACCCTTTTTCAGAAGGGCGTTTTGAAGTTCTATCAGGCAACCACATATCTCGATTATGAATCTCCTAAGACGCATTCTGAGGGCAGCAGCTACTTGATCATTCCTGCTCTTCCCAGTATGGATCTTTCCGCCAATTTCCTCACCAACCCTCTTGATGAGCTCGCTCTCAACAACCATGTGAACGTCTTCCATGTCCGGAGGGATCGCCGAGATCTTGATCTCTTTAAGAGCTCTTGCCAGTAGCCTTCCATCTTCACGAGTGATTATACCAGCTTGGACTAGGCATAGGAGATGGGCTAAATTTATCTCTACTACCTCGTCTGCTATGTAAATGTCGTGTTTAGACGATGAAGTAAAGTCTGCAACCTCGGGTGCCAAGTCGCCTGACAGTCGTCCGCCTCTTGTTATCTTCAAGGACTCTCACTTTTTCTAGACAGAACTTTTCTGGAGACCACTGTCTGGAGACCCCAGAGCGGCACAAACCCCCTTGATAAGGACTGATCGAATGTTGACGAGGAGTCATAGGTTGCGGTCTTGAAGTCGTATACAGAGTATGGAGAATCTCTTCCCACCACCATGGCAGTGCCCTTATAAAGGCGCAATCTGACCCTGCCTTCGACGCGCTCGTTGGTCTTGTTGATGAACGCCTCAAGATCCTCCCTTAATGGATCCTCCCATAGGCCGGCATATACCAAGAAGGTCCACTTGTCGTCAACGAGTTTCTTGAAGGAGAGCTCTCTCCTGTTCAGTACTAGTTTCTCCAAATCTTTATGGGCTTCTATTATTGTAACTGCCGCAGGACATTCGTAAGTCTCCCTCGATTTTATGCCAACGATCCTGTCCTCCATATGGTCTATCCTTCCGATCCCGTTCAAGCTTGCTATCTTATTTACGTGTTGTATCAGGGCGACTGGATCAAAGGACTTACCATCGACTTTGATCGGGACTCCGCCCTTAAAGGTTATTTCGAGGAATGTTGGCTCGTTTGGGGCCTTCTCCGGCGCAGTGGTCCACTCCCAGACATCGTCTTCGGGGGCATTCCAAGGATTCTCTAATGGTCCACTCTCTATCGATCTTCCCCAGAGGTTCTGGTCTATGCTGTACTTCTTTGCAGCTTTGGATACAGGGATCCCGTGTTTTTTAGCGTACTCTATCTCCTGATCTCTGCTCATGCCCCAGTCCCTAGTAGGAGCCAAAACGGTTAGAGACGGGTCTAGAGCCTTTGCAGAGATCTCAATCCTGAGCTGATCGTTCCCCTTACCTGTGCAACCGTGTGCCACGGCGTCAGCACCTTCGCGGTGTGCAATCTCAACAAGTTTTTTCGCAATGAGCGGCCTGCCTAATGCCGTGGAGACCGGGTATTTCTCCTCGTACATGGCATTAGCCTTTATGGCAGGAAAGATGTAATCCCTTGCAAACTCTTCTTTGGCGTCGATGGTATAGTGCTTAATTGCACCAACTTTGTAGGCTTTTTCCTCTATGCTTTTGAAATCCTCTTGTTGACCTAAGTCCACGGTGAGTGTCACAATATCAGCACTGTACTTCTCGTGTAGCCATTTTATAGCGACAGAAGTATCAAGACCACCAGAATATGCAAGAACAATTTTGCTTACCAAAATTCATCCCTCTAAAATTTTTTTATTTTTTCAGGGAAAAAAGGTGATAGGCTCATCTAATAAACTTTTTCTTTAAGGATTTCTAAATTTTTATGGGAGTAAACTAATTGATATTTAGTTAATAGTCCATTATAAACATCCCTGTTGAGGATGCAGCCTGGGTCAGGCGAGTTGTAGTCCCCAGCGTAACAATAAGCCCTTGCCCTACATCCTCCGCACACATACCTGTACTCGCAGATACCACAATGCTCCTTGAGTGTGTCCCGCATTCGAAGTTCGGCGAACTCCTTCAGATCGGTCCAAAGCACCTCTAGGTCGTCCTTGAAGATATTTCCGACGACCATGGGGAAGTATACGCAGGGAGTAATATCACCGTTGGGGTTCATTGCAATGTAGAACCGCCCGGCGCCGCATCCGCCGATGAAGTCTGAAAGTGATTTGAGCTTGTCCGGGAGATCGCTATTCAGGAAGTGGGTGGGCACCTTGGTGCAACCAGCACCCTCTGTCTGAAGGGCGACCCTTGCAAACTGCGGAGCTGTTGAGAGGACGCTCACCTTGCTATTTTTGAGGCGCTCCCAGAGGAATTTGAGTAGTTCCTCTCGTTCTTGGGGCGATAGGTCGTTAGCTATTATGAAGCGACCCCTACCTGTAGGTATGAAGTTGTACATCATGAACCACTTCACGCCCAAAGACTCGCATAAATCTATTATTTGAGGGACTTCCTTGAGGTTGTGTTGGGTAACGGTCGTGGCGACATTCACAAAGAAGCCCTCTGCTACCGCGTTCTTTATGCCCTGAACAGTCCTATCGAACATGCCAGGGACGCCGCGGAATGTGTCGTGGGTCTCAGGAGTCGCACCGTCGAGGCTTATCTGAAGATACTCTACGCCAGCAGATCTGAGCTCTCTGCATCGTTCTTTGGTGAGTAGGACGCCGTTTGTTGCTATGGCGGCGTATATTCCGTGTTCATTTGTGTGTCTCACGAGATCTAGAATATCCCGGCGTATGAGAGGCTCTCCGCCCGAGAATGCAAGTATCACGACTCCCCACTTCGCCAGTTTGTCTATACAACTCTTTGCTTCTTCGGTGCCCATCTCGTAATAGCTAGACCCGCCAGCCTCGGCATAGCAATGCTTACATCGGAGGTTACATTTGTAGGTTATGTTCCATACTACCTGAAATGGGGCGCCAGGGACAAAGGGCTTCGTGACGCCAAAGAGTGCCAGACCCTTTATTACACTCATTAACCCCCTCCGCCAGTATGGATCTTTGAACTTCGACTTCATTGCTTCCTCGGTAGCTCCGAAGGCACCACCTCCAACCTTTAAGAGGGTGGAAACAGACTTCTCTGCCAACTTGCACTTTAGGCAGGCGTTATCCCTCAGACCCAGGTAAAGCTCTAGTGCTACCTCCAACCTTGATTTTTTGTCTTTGTTGCAGTATGATGAAAGTCCCTTCAATAGGGCACGCGCGCCAGGAGCCTCAACAAATTGCCTTAGGAGCTGAATTGTTGATACAGTCTCCAAGGCAAAGACCCCTAAGATTTTTGGAGCAAGTATATAGATCCATGACCAAGATTTAAACTTTCTTTAAAGACGATGGTGCCAATTTTTTAAGACCCAAAACAACCGCGGCCGAAAGGGCAGCGTTAGCAACGACCGATGCAGTTATTGCTGGGAGCATTGCGACCCATACCAGCCCGATGTTTGAAATTAGAAGAGGGATCCAGTCAGGCGACGCATATGCGGCTGATGAGGTGATCTTTGAGAATATGGCGTATGCACCGAGAAGGTTCGGGGATAGAGTGGCAACCGTGCCCAAGACCAAAGCGATCATGCCCGATGTGAAGATATAGCGAGAGATCTGACCCAATAAGATCGCATAAAATGGACCGATCCTCTTGGACAGAGCGTTGGTGAAGACTGCCATTAGTCCGTCGCCTATCCCTGCAGGGATCTCTAAGATCGCCTGACCGGTCCAGAGTGAGACGCCAAGACCTTTTATTATTCCGACTAAAAAACCAGCATAACCTCCACAGAGGACTGCAGAGAGCGAGACTGGAGTCGAGCCCAAGTTAGGGTTTCCAAGTGGAAATGAAACCTTTATGGAACTCATTATTATTGACAGAGCGCCCAATACTGCTATGTGGGAGAGTAGTGATGTACGGCTCCGGTTAATGCTCAAAGGTGCCCATCCTCGCTTAGAATTGTAAGACGATCTCTTATGTGGAGGATGACTTCAGAGAGGTTCTTCCGGTTGTCAAACCTTGCCAACAATGAAGCCAACTCCTCTCTGGAAAGGTCTTTTAGCTCTTTGTGAGCCTTGATCATGTTTGGCACAGCGCGGACGATGTCGTCCACGATAGTTATATCCGCGCTCTGAGATGTTCTCGATAGCGGGTTCAAGTCAATTGTAATGACAAACTTCCCCATCCTCTTCAATGCCATAGTCCTATCCCCATCCTCCAGTGGCACAAGCACAACATCGGCTGAGTAGATCCCGCGAGGGTCGACGCGCCGCCTCTCGCTGAAGAGTTCAGGGATTGTAGCACTAGCATCCCTTCCGACCCCCAGTACCTCTTTAGCCCCAGCCTTAAGGAGGACCGACTTTATGGCTTCCTCTCTCCTCCTCGTCCTGAAGAAGAGGTTTACTTCAAGGGGGGCATTCAGTGCTTTCGATAGGCGGACGATTTCCCTTGGAACCAGAGCAGCAACGTTTCCGTTTACCGATATCACAGGACGGGCCGCTAGGAGCATAGAGGCCACTGCTGCCTTGGTGGCAAATATCGCAGGCGGTATTGAAGTCTCTCCAATTAGATAGTCAAAAGCCTCTCCCCTGCCATGGGCAATCAGACCAGCCTTAGCAAGTATCCCTTTCTCCTCGGCTCTAATTATAGCCTCCCTCTTTTTGAGGGAGATTGCTCTTACATGATTTCTTGGTATTTTAAGATGGATTCCCATCAGTAGGCACCCCTAGAGGATATTTTGGTGGCAATTATTGGCAGACCGATCGACGGATCGTGTATCAAAAGCGGAAGTTCCATTCTGGACGTTTTTTGAGAGATCCTTCCAAGAACCTTCTCTACATCATCCTCATGAATTAGACCGTAAACAAGACCCTTTTTGAGCGAAACAAGCCCTATCCCAAATAACTCATACTTTTTCAATACCTTTGCCATTTCTATATCGATCGACCATATATTCTCCCAGAAACTCCTTGAAAGTTCTATGAAGCGCTCTATGGTTGGTGATTTCATAAAAGATGATATCGCGATTTCGCCCTGTTCGTTTATCTTGACGAAATGGTCCGAGATCATCTTATTTGTTGGTATGGGCTTAACTGGGGTTGTGATTATTAGATATTCTTCAGGATTATGTAAACTTTGAATCTTTCCTACGGTGGGAGCTCCAGGAACTACTCTGACCTCGAATCCTCCAACCATTTGGGCAGACACGTCTCCAAGTCCTGTGAGGTTCTCAACCTCTGCTAAGTGGGCGATCTCCCCAACCTTATCTCTTGGCAGAGGGGAGCCTAGCGCCTTGTTTATGGCCAAAGCAAGGCTTAGGGCAGATGCCCCGCTAACTCCGTAGCCGTAATTTAAGGGGAGAATTGAACTTTGCTCCACCACGATCGATAGCCGAGTATTTGGATCAAAAAACCTTCTAAGGACAGACTTAGAGACCTTAGAATCGCTCAGTGGCATATCGTTCCAGAGCAGTGTGAACTCAGCCTTGTCGCTCTTCCTGATGGTTACTCGAGTGGTCACGCCAGCCTCTAAACATATACCGGCACCTTTGGAACCAGTGAAGACCGGATCTTCGGAGATGTGTATAGTGAAAAATCCAGTTATATGCCCAGGGGCGTAAGCCTCCCCGTAATATTTGTTTGAACCCGGTAGTGATTCATTTTGTACGTGTGTTTGCCTCTGCATTTTATCCTCTCCTTTCTATGTATAAGTCAATTACCTTTCTTGCGATCTCACGTTTTGAGGAGAGCGGGATGTGGAGAACCAAACCCTCCCTATCGAGGACGTATACTTCGTCTGTATCCGCCCTGAATCCGGTCAGCGGACCAGATAGATCGTTAGCGACTATCAGATCCATACCAGATTCCAAGAGCCTACTTCTTGCTCTTGAGATAAGATCCTCAGGGGATAGTCCGTACTCTGCCTTGAAGCCTATTACGAATAGGTCTTTGGATTTCTCCCTCACGGTATCTACTATCTTCGGCAAGGGCCTCAGCGTTAAAGTTAGTTGGGATGCGCTCGAGATCTTTCCTTCAAATCTTTCGGCAATTGCGAAGTCAAGCGGGGCGGCTGCCATTATGAATAGGTCGTACTTTTCCTTAGAAAGCGCTTCATTAACAGCCTCGAGCATCTCCTCTGTCGTCTGGACGGGAATTACATTGATACCCCTTGGGGGGGACAGATCTGTGGGACCAGATATGAGTGTGACCCTTGCGCCCCTTGCAGAAGCCTCATATGCAAAGGCGTATCCCATCTTTCCAGAGCTGGAGTTTGTGAGGTAGCGGATGGAATCCATATAAGACCTTGTAGGACCTGCTGTCACAATGACAGAGATTCCCGCCATATCCTTTTTGGATAGGACTGCCAGAACCTCCTCAACAACCACAGATATTTCGGGGAATTTTGCCTTGTCCTCAACAATCTCTGGAGAGATTATCTTTATTCCTAAAGATGACAATTTCTTAAGGTTATCGGACACAATTGGGTGGCGATACATGCTACCGTGCATCGCGGGCAATATCATTATGGGGATACCAGAGCCGATCGCGGTGGTTGCTAGAGAAGTGACTGGGGTGTCGTCTATTCCGGCTGCTATCTTACCGATTGTGTTTGCTGTAGCAGGGGCGATTAGGACAAGATCTACGCCACCCTTGCCCCCAAAGAGTACATGCTCGATTTTGCCTGTGAGATCAGTTACTACAGGGTTTCCTGTTGCCCATTCCAAGAGGCTTGGAGAGATCAATTTTTGGGATGAGGGCGACATTATTGTGAAGACTTCTGCCCCGTTTCGCATCAACTCTCTGGCGAGGTCAGGCGCCTTTATAACCGCAACACTGCCACAAACGCATAGGGCGATCCTTTTACCTTCAAGCAACCTACTCTTTGTGAACATTATGTCTTTTGAGGGGTGATCCATATTGATTCAATTTTGAAGAATGAACGGAGACTTATGTAATTTATGTTAGTAAAAAGCATAAAATGTGTTTTTCAGATTCTACATGTAATTTACATACAGAATAGGACCGTTAAGATAATAAAGGAAAGGGAGGAAAGATGATAAAAGCACAATCAGGTGAACCCAGTGTTCGAGAGTCTCTTAAACAAGAAAGTTTTGGCAATCTTGGGAACATTGTTTATGATAATGCTCACGAGTGGCGGAATATATCTCATAATAATGCAGCCAGGTGACGCGGTTCAAACGATCACAGGAACCAGTTTTATAGCAAGATCTAGCACAAACCAGACCCGTATGGAGTTTTTTGCGTCGTTCTTCCTGACGCTCATAGGGGTCGCAGGTTTTATATTCTTAGAAGAAGCCCTGAGAAAGACTTTTGATTTAAGTGGTGCCAAGATGAAGTATTTGGTGGCGGTTATCCTAGTGCTGATATCTTTGGGGCTCATGGAATATTTGCTTTGGGTAAAGTTCCATTAAAAATGAAGACATAGTTCAATTTATCAGCATAAGGCATTATTGAAATAAAAGACTACCAAGGATGAGATTTCAGCTTTAATAAGTAGGCAATAAAGTTTGCAATAAGGTGTATTGGCGGGGTTACTAGAACAAGAAAAAGAAATTGCTCAAGTGTCACTGGATATATTATAGATATGAAGGCTAATGCGCCGATTATAAAGTCCAGCTGATCGAGTATAGGTGCTGGGTGACCCCTTGGCATCCCTAGTCGCCTTTTGATAAATGCTCCAATGAGATCTCCGATTAGTGCGCCCAAAGATAGAAGAAATGAGTGAAGAGGGTAGCCAAATATCGCTCCTAGGATGGTCCCGCAGAATAGACCCGATAGGAACCCCTCTATTGTTTTACCATCTCCGAATAACCTTCTACCATCAATGAAGTTCCTACCGCGATCTATGGGTTTTTTGCCCTTCAGGATTACTGGAACTGAGTTTGCGACATAGGCAGGAGATATTAGTATGAAGGATGAGAGGACGATGTTAAAGAGATCGACCATTGTCATGCCCCACTTAATCCGGTGAGTCCCTCCGAGCCCATCTTGATTATGCATTCCCTTGCAGGAGATGGTTTTATAACTACTGCCCGCCTTATTTCGCCCCGCAGTCTATCTAGGCGAATTATCCGATCACACCAGTATTTGAGTATTTGAGCAGCTACTGGCTGAATTTCCTTGTCTTCTGGTTGGCTAGTCACATCACTTGTTATAACGGTAGCAAGGTGCCTCCTCATAGACAGGTCTTTTATTATAGCAAGTTCACGATTCAATATTTTATTCAAAATTATGTTGTTCTCTTTTTCTTTGAGGGCTGCGCGGTAGCAAGATGTTATCGAGTCGAAAGCGACCAAGACAACATCGGAAGGGAGAGTGAGCTCGAGGTTCTCTACTATGGAATCCTGTTCTTGGAATTCCTTTACTTTCAAGACCAAGATGCGATCGCTAAGTTCGAGCCAACTTGATGAGGCCATGCTTTTCAGTCTGCGTAGTGAAGCGTAAGCCTCTGTTAGAAAAAGAATTGATCTGAGTCCTTTGATGGCGGCACTTATTAGGGTCTGAAATACAAAAGTAGTCTTCCCACTTCCCCTCTCACCATATACTAAGAGGATCTCTCCGGGCAGTATGCCGCCGCCCAGTAAAAGATCTAAATCGTTACAACCAGTACTTAATGTTTTAATCTCGCTTGAGTGCAAATTAAAACCCCGGAGAGACTGTCTTGAGATCTCTAGGTATCTTGATGGAGGATATAAAGGCTTCTTACGATCTAGTGAAAGAGATGAAGAGGATGGGAATACCTTTTGTGTTATTGGATCCAAATGAGCCCATCCCCGAGTTTGTCGGTGCTGTGATAGCATTTCAAGCTAAAACAGAGAAGGGTGTTAAGCAGGTGATATATGACGGCAATACTAGGAGGACTATATTAAGGGCGCTTTGTTTTTCGAACCCATCAAACACCTCAATGAAGGAGTATTTTGATGTTGTTGTTATAGGATTAGATCCTGGAAGAAGGACGGGCATAGCAATCCTAGCTGATGGTGAACTGATTGAAGCATATACCGTTCCTGAAGGCGTGTTGGAAAGAGAGATAATTAAGATCTTGGAAGACTATCCCACGCGCTCCATTGTATTTAGGGTTGGAAAGGGAACAGTTCCAGATGGGACAATCCTTCAAATAAAGAAGGATAGAAGAGCCAAGGTCGAGTTTGTTCATGAAACAAAAATGTCCCTGCCAACAAAGTACAGGATAAAGAGGTTGTCAAAAGATGCGAGGTCTGCACTCATAATTGCACTCAGCGGGGCAGTCAATCGCCCTTCATGAATTTTTATTGAAAAATAATGCATGACCTCCCCATAGAATTTTGCTTTAATGTGTACCGAGAGGATCTAACTAAATATCGCTCGATCTTATTAAATGATTTTTATTGTCGTAATGAAGGAAGACCATAATTCGTCCATATAAATAGCATTACTGATTTATTTTTAGTACCGACGGTCATTGGAATATTTTGAATAGAATTTTTGAATGACTTCTTCAAGCACTCCATCACAATCTTCTACTGTTTTAAGTCTTGAGGAGATCCAACACGGTAGAAACTTTTTAAGGTACCTTGTTGAAAAACGGTAGTCCAAAAATACTACAACTCCTCGGTCGTCAAGATTCCTGAAGGGTCTCCCAGCGGCCTGAGAGGCCCTTCTCATGGCAGGGATGATGTAGCCATACTCCATGCCCTTACTTGGAAAGAGTGATTCGTAATAATTTATCTGTGCACTCACCTTTGCGCTGGGCTTTGGATAGGGAACCCCAACAATGATGACTGAGTTCATTTCGTCGCCAGGGTAGTCCTCGCCCTCGCTGAACCTGCCACCCATTACCCCTAGAAGGACCGCACCTCCATATTTATACATCTGCTTAAATTCCTCCAATAGACGATCTTGTTCCAAAGACCTTGCTCTTTGCTTCTCTACGAATAGTGGTTTGGTTATTGAGGTTTGTAGTCCAGCACTCAAAAGACCATCCATAACTTCATAGGAAGAGCAGAATATGCCAGTATTTCCAGGCGTCGATCGGACCACTTCAGAGATCTTAGAAACCATCTTCTTGTAAATGTCTAGTGAGCGCTTTTCATAGAGGGTTGAGACGCCCTTACATGAAAGGACTAAAACTTGTTCCTCGGTAAAGGGAGAAGGCAGTGTAGTCTTAATGGTGTTCTCAGGGAGTCCCATAACTGCGCGATAAGATTCCATATCCTCAAGTGTTCCGGACATGGATATTGTAGCGGCCACAGAATTAAGGACTTCTGACGTGGAAGTTCTTGGATCAAGAGCGATTATGTCCAACCTTAGTTGTATATCCTCGCCTTTTGTCAGAATGTGAACAAAATCACTTCTTCCAGACGTCTCGACGCCCCGGAGGAAGAACTCGGCCAATCGGTGTATGTAGGAACGGGGGACTTTCCCTTTTGATAACTGGAGCATTTTTATCGACTCGCCAAAGGCATGGATATCTTCTAAAAAATAATGAGGATCCTCGTCGATGTGTGCTAAGCGAAGTGTGTCTTTAACGATTGACTTGAAATCAAGAATATGTTCACCCTCACCCATGCCAATCAAAATCTCCAAGATCGAGTCAGAGAACCTCTTGACGGTCGGTTTACCGTACTTTTCGGACTCTTCGATAGATGCATTTATTGTTGAGATCGATAGGTGATCGCTCTCGAACTCGCTTGCTATCTCGGGGAGATTATGTGCCTCGTCTAATATCAGTACATGTTCGGAAAGAGGTCTCCCAAGTTTTTTGATGAAATTCTCCCTTATGTTACTGCTAAAAAGATATGCATAGTTTAGTGCGATCACATCTACATGTGGTAGTAGAAGCTTAGCCATCTCATACGGGCAGATTTTGAGCCTCTTCGATTCTGAGATCAGTGTGGAGGCACTTGTTGGTGTGCGCAGTAAGTCGTCCATTAACCCCCTGACCATGCCAACATCTTCCATATTCTCAGAATATTCGCATTTGCCACTCTTTGTCAGGTCTGAGCATAGTTCCATTACGGTCCGCGGATCGTTTGAGAACCGTAATACAGCTTCATTGACGCACATCTCCGACCTGCCGCGGATGGATAGCCCTGAGACTTGCTCCTTTCTGTTTATAGCTTCGAGTTCTTCGACGACTCTGTCGAGCTCCTTGTAGGTTCTGGCAGCATAAAGAATCGACAAACCATGCTCCTTGGTTGCCTGAAGAGCTCCAGCAAGTGAGCCCACGGTTTTTCCCAAACCGCTAGCTCCATCGATTATTGCGTGGGAGCGGGAGTTGATTGTCTTGTAAACGACCGATAGAAGTTGCTCCTGATTTGGCTTAAAAGAAGGGTATGGGAAGAATCTCCAGCTTTCTTTAAGCAAAAAATGCACCAATGATTTACAGTGATGATATGATTTAAAATTTTCGAATCCAAAAGGTTTTAGTCATCCCAAACGATTATTATGGTTTAATGGAGGGCGAGTATTGAGTCTCAGGGAGTTTTTGGATGCTGAGGCGAAATTACCTGGCGAGTTGTTAGAGGTAAAAGAGGAGCTCTCCCCTAGGTATGAGATCCCAAGGATTATGAGGCAATACGATAATGGACCTCTACTCTGGTTTAGAAAGGTAAAGAGAAGTAGACTAGAGGTGATTTCAGGAGTATGCGGCACTAGGGAGAGGATCCTCAGAGGGATTGGAGCGAACCTGCAAAATTATTATGATAAGATAATCTCAGCAACCTCTAACCCGCTCGAGCCGAAAATTGTCGAGTATGGACCTGTTTTTGAGGTTGAGGAGAGCGACCTGAGCAGCTTGCCAGTTTTAACACATTACGAAAAAGATGCAGGACCTTACATAACCGCAGGCATAGTGGTGGCTAGAAGTCCTGATGGAAAGTTCCAGAATTCATCGATACATAGACTCCTAGTGTTGGATAAAAGGAGAATGGCGATCAGGATAGTGCCAAGACACCTTTATTCTCTACATCAAGAGGCAAAAAAGAGGGAGGAAGATCTTCAAGTGGCGGTAGTAATTGGGGCACATCCAGCAGTAATGGTGGCTGTGAACACAGGCCCAAAGTATGGGGTAGACGAGCTTTGGGTTGCCAATGCCATGCTGGGCGGAAGGTTGAAGGTTGTAAAGTGTAAAAGTGTAGACGTTAAGGTTCCAGTCGATTCAGAGATCGTGATCGAGGGGGTCATCAAAAGAGACGAATTAGTGGACGAGGGGCCATTCGTTGATCTGACAGGCACTTATGACATCGTAAGAAAGCAGCCAGTCCTAGAGGTCTCAAGAGTCATGCGGAGAAGGGACGCCATTTACCAAGCGATACTGCCTGGTGGCTCGGAACATAAACTTTTGATGGGTATGCCAAAGGAGGCGAGAATGTTCGAAGGTATTTTGAGGGCGGTTCCAGAGGTAAAAGGAGTAAGGTTGACTTTGGGCGGAGCATGTTGGTTCAATGCTGTAGTTTCCATAAAGAAGCAGGCGGAAGGGGACGCAAAGAACGCTATAATGGCAGCATTCGGTGCGAATCCGAGTGTTAAACATGTTATCGTCGTTGATGATGATATAAACATTGACGATATGTCTGAAGTGGAGTGGGCAGTAGCCACGAGGTTCCAAGGCGACGAGGACATTATATTGATAAGAAAGGCGAGGGGATCAAGTTTGGATCCCTCGTCCGACCAAGAAAAGATCCTGACTTGTAAGGTTGGTATAGACGCCACAATGCCTTGGAATAAGCCCAAGGAGAAGTTCGAGAAGGCAAGGATACCCTGAATGGGGGGGTTGAATGTACCTTAGTAGGGAAGAGGAGAGGATGCTATCAGGAGAGGAGGGGGCCGCAGTCCAGAAGGCCATGCAACTATTAACAGCGCTTGGAGAGGTCTTCGGGGCAGAGCGTATGGTGAAGGTTGAGAGTGCCCAAATAGCAGGAGTGTCTTACGGCAATATTGGGGATGCCGGGATGGAGTTCTTGGAAGACTGGGCAAACCTTGGAGGGAAGGTAAGGGTGAAGGCTACTCTGAATCCAGCGGGGATGGACCTTAATAAGTGGCAGGAGATGGGAGTAGATGGCGAATATTATAAAAAACAAATAAGGATTCTCAAGGCTTTTGAAAAGATGGGCGTGGAGATCACTTGTACATGCACCCCTTACTTGGTAGGTAATAGACCGAGGTTCGGGGCGCATGTAGCATGGTCAGAGTCTTCTGCAGTAGTTTTTGCAAACTCTGTTCTAGGCGCGAGGACAAATAGGGAAGGGGGGCCATCAGCCCTGGCTGCCGCTATTACAGGAAGGACGCCGTGTTACGGCCTACATATCGAAGATAACAGGGAACCGACAGCTATTGTGAAGGTTGAGGCAAGGATGAGGTCCATATTTGACTTCAGCCTTCTAGGGTATACCGTCGGTAGAATTCTGGGCTCAGGAATACCTTACCTAAAGGGAGTTTCAGGAGCAGATCTAGACAGGCTGAAGATAATGTCGGCAGCTCTCGCTGCCTCTGGCGGTATAGCAATGTTCCATAGTGGGGGCAGGCTCCGAGCTGCAGATAAATTGGAGAAGGTTTGTGTGGACCAGAGGGAGCTCGAACTTTCTCGTGAGAAGCTCTCATCAGAAGGGAAACCAGACCTTGCATGCATAGGATGCCCGCATTGCAGTCTTCAGGAACTCAAGGATCTGGCAAGGGCAGTTAAGGGTAAAAAAGTTAAGAAAGGTTGTGCTCTTTGGGTTTGGACCTCCAATGGAGTTTACGATGAGGCAAAAGATCGAGGGTATCTGAGCGTTATAGAGGGTGCGGGCGGCAAGGTATTTACAGACACATGTATGGTGGTATGCCCACTTGAGAAGTCAGGCTATACGCACATGGTATCAAATTCTTGCAAGGCGGCACATTATGTACCTTCGACCTCTGGTTTGAGGGCCACCGTAACTGAGACTTATTTAGTATTGGAAAGCATTATGGAGGGGCGATAATGTTAGAACGGGTTTACAGAGGAAGGGGGGTGGCCAAGTTTTTAGGAGAAGGGAGGGCGTTGGTTTCGAGACAGGGGATCTCATTCTTCGGCGGGGTTGACCCTGTAACGGGTTTGGTTAGGGAGAAGGGGCATGATCTGTGCGGTCAGGATGTTACAGGGAAAGTCCTTGTATTTCCGAAGGGAAAGGGTAGCACGGTAGGATCTTATGTCCTCTACCAACTCAAAAAAAATGGTCACGCCCCAGCAGGGATAATTAATGTTGAGACAGAGGCCATAATAGCAACCGGATGCATCCTTGCGGAGATCCCGTTGGTCGACAGGCTTGAGGTAGATCCAATAACCGCCATCAGTAGTGGGGATTATGTGGTTGTGGATGGAAGGGAAGGGAAGGTTGTAGTTAGAAAGGGGTGATGCGGTTGAAGGTAGAGAAACCTTGGGGAATGATAAAGGACCCAATACATGGATATGTCCATATATCTAAGTTGGAAAAGGATGTTATTGATACGCTGCCTTTACAAAGGCTGAGAAGGATAAAGCAGCTCGTATTTGCTGACCTTGTCTACCCAGGAGCAAATCACACGAGGTTTGAACATTCTGTTGGTGTTATGCACCTAGCCGGAGTTTTGGGAAGCGTGCTCCCAGTGGATATGACAAATGAAGAGGTACAGAATGTTAGATTGGCAGGTCTCTTCCATGATGTCGGTCACGGTCCATTTTCGCATACTTTTGAGGAACTCCTCATAAAGAAACTGAATAAAAGTCACGAGGACCTGGCGCCATGGATAATTAGAAACTCCGAACTAAAAGAGGTTTTAGAGAGGCATGGGCAACCAGTAGACGATATCGCTGAGCTGGCTGTGGGGAGGTTGAAGAAAGGCAAGAGTTTTCTAAGCCAGATTTTGAGTAGTGCAGTTGATGTGGACAAGATGGATTTTTTGGTCAGGGACACGCACCACACCGGGGCGGAGTACGGAAAGGTGGACATACATAGGCTGATTTACACCATGGATGTTGTGGACGACAAGCTTGTAGTGGACAGCTCTGCCCTCGCAACACTAGAAGCTTTTCTAATAGCTCGGGTCGAATCCTTCAAGGCGATATATTACCACAAGACTGCAAGGGCCGCACAGATACTACTAGTGAAGGCCATGGAGGCGGCTGATGAGGAGACAGGGATCTGCAAATTCAATACTCCAGAAGAGTACCTGCGGATGGATGATTATAGTATGTGGTATACACTCAAACAGTGTAACGCGTCACGTAAGATCATGGAGGACTTGGAGAGAAGGAGGCTTTTAAAGTGTGCTTATGAGCGGGAGGTAAAGGCGGAGGATAAGGCAGTGGCTAGTCTGTTTGGGCTTGAGGGGATAAGGAGGCAGATGGAGGAGGAGATCGCCACGATTGCAGGCTTGAGTCCAGAGGAGGTATTCATAGACACACCATCTCTACCCTCCATCCCATATAGACATGCTTTGGATTTTGATCCCATGGAGATACCCATAGTTGATGTGGAGGGGGGCGTTAGGAGAGTGTTGAAGGCGACCAAGCTTTCGAAGACCATAGAGGTGTTGAGAGGGTTTGTAAACATTGTTAGGGTTTACACTTACGAGCAGTACAGAGATAGGGTTAGGGAGGCGGCGGAAAGAGTTCTGGGCAAATTGCCAGACTCTGCCATGCTCTCCTATTGATTAGACTTTTCCATAGCATTAATTACCAAGCTAAAGATCTCCTTATGTACTTCTTCTATTGGCTTACTTGCATCTACAACATTGTAGCACATCTTACGAGCGCGTTCCAAAAATTTTGACCGGACCTTCTTTAAGAATTCTACATTCTCGAAACGATCATGGAGCGCTCCCTTTCTCACAAGAGATATTTCAGGGTCAATATCCAATATAATGGTCAGGTGGGGGCTTATGGCGCCCTTATTGATTGTTAGGACCCATTCCTCGTCCAGACCTTGAGAAGTCTGGTAAGCTATCGAGGATTCCAAGTATCGGTCGGTGACCACAACCTTACCCTCATCTAGCCAAGGTCTAATGAAACAGGCAATGTGGTGGATCCTATCTGCCGCGAAGAGAAGGGCGTCCAGCTCGGGCACAATAGTAGGTTCTTTTAGGAAAGACCTTATCACGGCTTCTATCTTTCCTTTAGGGTTTGGTTCTTTTGTTAGCACAGAGTCATATCCTACCTCTTTGAGACGATCCACCAATAGTTTTGTTTGGGTTGAAGATCCCGCCCCGTCTATTCCATCTATGGCAATGAAGAAGCCTTTGTTATTTTTGTGCATGATGGTTGATATGTTGCGGAAACTGTTATATTTTTATCCATAGAATTCTTGCTTGATAGAGGTTGCCAATAGTTGAGGGTCAATAAAGTTCAGGCACTACTGTGGTGATCCAAATGAGCGGGCATGGCACTTTGCTCTCATTTATATCTCAAGGCAAGGAGTCGTTGAAGATTTTGGTCGATCATAGAGAAAGACCTTCACTAACGGTTAAAGAACTTATAAGACTCGGAGCAGAGCTTGAGTTTAGGAGTCTGAGTGTTGGAGACTATGTAATATCCGAATGCGTAGCGATCGAGAGGAAGACCATGGAAGACTTCGCTAATTCTATTATAGATAGGAGGTTGTTTGAGCAAGCCAGAGCCCTTCGCTCCACCTATAGCAAACCGCTTATAATTTTGGAAGGCAGGGGACCGCTAATGAGGGAAATTCGCGAAGAGGCGATTACAGGTGCGCTGGTCTCATTAGTAATGGACCTCGGCATACCAGTGATATGGGTGAATGATGCTGTTGAGAGTGCGAAGATCATAATGACAATAGCCAAAAGAGAAGAGAGGGGGGACTTGCGCTCAATATCGCTAAAAGATAGAAGGCGGGCAAAGACACCAGATGAGGAGAAGGAGTACATAGTTGCAAGCCTGCCAATGGTTGAGGCAGCTACTGCAAAGAGACTCCTGTCATTCTTCGGAAGTGTTGAAAAGGTCTTCACTGCCAGTGAGCGCGAGTTGATGGAGGTAGAGGGGATAGGACCGAAGAAGGCAAAGCGGATAAGAGAAGCCGTAACCGGAGCCTACGGCATCAAGACTTCTTTTGGCGCAACTTCCCAAGAAGATCCAAAAGTGAAGAAAGAGACTTAGCCATTTTATCCAGCTCTGCAGGATCGTCTGTTTTGCTCATCTTTTCTTTGAGTTGTTCAATCTTCTTTATTAGGTCACCCTCTAGTTCAGATACCTTCATTAATTCCAATATTTCCTTCTCGTCCTCGTCGGACTTGACAAAAACCACCTTGCGGTCACAGCCAGGGCAGATCACTTCCCCACTACTCAGCTGAAATAACGGGGTCTTACAGTCAGGGCAGTGTGTCTGAAGCATAACAGCTCCTGCCCTTAGGAGTTCTGCCCCCTTTTTAGCAACATCGTCACGAGTCTTCATTTCCATTACCAGATATTAACTATATGAAAATAATAATATAAATAGGACTATATTCTATTTGCTAAAGGACTGGTGATTATTTATGAGTGGCGATAAAATGGCTCAAGCAATCAGCATCCTTCACAGGATAGCCGAGGATACAGGAGTCCCCAGGAATATAAGGAGGGCGGCTTCTGAGGCGATAAAGGTATTGCAGGGCACAACCTATACTAACGCAGTCAAGGCCTCGAATGCCATTAGTATTTTGGAGGAGTGTAGTCAAGATCCGAATATGCCTCTCTTCGCCAGAACTGCAATATGGCAGGCTATCAGTGCCCTAGAGCAGATAAAAGATTGAAATATTTTTGCACACAGTCAATCTGTTTGTAAGTCGGATATCAAAGTCATTAGGGCGGACTTTATGTCCTTTGCTGTATAGACAGATCTGCCTACAATTGCGTGCCAGTGCCTTCCCATTATTTTTCCGCATAGCCTGATATCTCCGCCTTGAGCGCCTAATCCAGGAAGATAGTAGATAGGCGATTTCACTATCAAGTCTATATTTTGTTTGTAGTGGTTTAAGAGTTGGAGGTTGTTACCAGGGAGCACATAATCCTCTACGCCCATGTTTGACGCAACCTTAAATATTTTCAATGCAGCCTCTTCTGCTATATAACCTCCATTGCTGTTCAAGAAATCAGAAATGGTTAGAGCTCCACCTACGATCGGAATGACTCCAGACTTCTTAAGCGACTCGATCCAAGCGATCTGGGTCGAGGGACCGCTAAAAGGGAAGATTATTGCGTAGTCCACCCCTGCTTCGGATAGCGCTTCGGAGAAGATTATGCCAGTATGCGGGACATCGGTTGCGCCTTTTTGGTGATCGTATATTATCGGTTTTTCGGAATAATTCCGTATTACGGAGACGACTTTGGGTAGACCGAACCGAAGGACAAGGCTGAAGCCTATTTTGTAAGCTCCAACTAGATCTAAGTCGCAGGAATTCACAACGATCTCCTGTAGTCTTTCGATAGAGCTGACGTCGCAAGCTATCACGATGCTCTTCTCTTGAGTTATTCTCCTAAAGAGTCTTCCCCCCATAAGTCTTTAAATAGTTTGTAATTTCTTCCATTTCTTTCACAGTTATTGAGCCGCCCTCAAGAGCTTTTTTTGCCACATCTTGAACGGTGACTATCGACTTAACTGGGATTCCATATCTCTTGCAGAACTCAACAGTTGCAATGTATTCTGTCTCGCCCCTTTCTAGCCTGTCTAAAGCAATCAAGACAAATTTGATCTTCACGTTTCCAATAGAGGATAAGACCGAAAGGACTTCCTCTTTTGTCTTTCCAGTGGTCATGACATCGTCAAGTATGCCTATTTTGTCACCCTCGTCTACTTTGCCTATAATAAACCCTCCCTCCCCGTGGTCTTTTGCTTCTTTCCTGTTGAATGCAAACCTCTTAGAAATATTGAAGAGTTTGTGAAGAGCTATTGATGTAGAAACCACTATGGGAATTCCTTTGTATGATGGACCAAAGAGAACATCTATTTCATTGACGAGACCAAACTCCACTAAGGCTTTGGCATAGAATTCTCCGAGCCGCCAAATTGAGCTACCCTCGCCCACCACACCGAGGTTAACGAAGTATGGCGAGATTCTACCACTCTTCAGCCTGAACGAGCCGAATTTTACAGCACCTATTTCAAGAAGGAATCTGGAGAAGTTAGATTCAAGTCTTTCAACACTCATTAATCGAAACCCTCCTGCCGCTTGGGCGTCTCTTACATCTTCCAAAATCTGTGCCTTCTTTAAGTACTGAGTATTGAAATACAGGCCCATCCACGCATACCCTCAGCCCGTCCATGGCACAGCTACCACATATTCCAACGCCGCATTTGGTATAACGCTCCAAGGCACAGAAGATCTTATCCGGATTTGTTACTCTGGATTCCATTTCGGCCGCCATCACCAACATATGCTCAGGACCACAGTTAAAGAACTCACAATTCAAGCTCGTTAGATCCAAAATGTCGGTAACCATTGAGCGTGTGCCCAAACTTCCATCCTCGGTTGAGACTTTGACGTCAGCCACTTCCCGTAGTCCCTCATAAAGTGGAAGATCTGAGGCAGACTTTCCGCCAATGAAGATTGATGTCACTTGTTCGCGGAAGAGTTTTGCAATGAAATAGATTGGTGCGACGCCCGACCCCCCGCCAACCAGATTTACATTCCCTTTTGGAATGTATCCATTGCCGTAGGGACCCCTGAGCAAGATAGTATCTCCCTCTTCAAGAGAAGCGAGGGATGATGATACAGGACCCTTTTTCTTGATTAGTAGCGTAATGGGATCGTTCAGAGCTAAAGAGAATGGTTTCTCACCTATCCCAGGCAACCATAAAAATACGAATTGTCCTGGCACGGCATCTATCGACCCGTCAAGCACCAAAACCCTAGAGGAGGATCCCCAAGCCTCCTCTACATGAAATTCCTTGTATGAAAGAGGGACACGTATATGTTTAGACTTTTTTGTGCCCGACGTGAACTCTTTAAAGAAGGTCATCAGCTCTTGTGTACTCATTCCAGTGAGGGCGGTACCTATGCCGAAGAGTGTGGCGCCTGCAGAGTTGAATGCGGCAATGTCAGAGGATTCCGTGATTCCACCCATCCCTATTATCGGCACAGAGACGCTCTCACGCACCTCCATAATGCATTTGAGTGCGATCTCCTTTATGGCAATCCCTGAAAGCCCCCCATAAATGTTTGAAAGGATAGGGGTGCCAGTCCTCTCGTCTATAAATTTCAGAGGACCTACTGTGTTGACTGCAGTTATGCCATCTGCCCCCGAATCGACTGCTATCTTAGCTATTAGACCGATAGACCCAGGGCTCGGAACCAGTTTGGCGAATATCGGCAGATCTGTGACTTCCCGAACCGATGAGACGACCTCCCTAACGATTGATGGTGAAGTCCCTATGGCGGCACCGTATCCCTTTGCGTGTGGACAGGAGAGGTTTAGTTCTATCCAGTCGGTATATCTTTCGACCCTAGATGCGAGGGAGGCAAATTCCTCGGGTGTTGATCCGAAAATAGAGGTCATCAGGACTTTTTTAAACGGGTAGAAATTCCTTATCTCATTGATGTGGGCATCGATGCCAGGGTTCGATAAGCCAACAGCATTTATGAGAGACCCATAGATTCCAGCCATTATTGGTTCCTTATAGCCATCTCTCTCTGAAAGCCCTATACTCTTAGTTGTTATTACACCAAGACCATCGGCATCTTCAAGTCTTTTGATTATGTCAGGAGAAGATACCACTATGCCCGAGGGGATTACAAGCCTATCCTTTGGAAGCTCAAATCGCATAAGAGACCTCCTTGCCCCGTACTGGGAAGAATTCTCCTTCCTTGAATGCGATCTTCCCACCAATTATGGTTATAATAGGCCAACCCCTCAATCGCATTCCTTCGTAGGGTGTCCATCCGCATTTGTAGTGGAGCTCATCAGCAGTCACCCTCTTCTCTAGATTCGGATCAATAATGGTAATATCAGCATCAGCCCCGAGCTCCATCTTTCCCTTATCTTTGATAGAGAATATTCTTGATGGATTATAGCACATAAGCTCCACGACCTTCTCAAGACCTATGAGACCGTTAAGGGAGGCATTAATCATCAGTGGGAGCGATGTCTCCACCCCAGGCATGCCCGAGGGAGCGTTTTCTCTCATTTTGTCATCCTTAAGATGTGGTGCATGATCGGAACCAATAGTCTCGATCATGTTGTTCAGGAGGGCTTGCCATAGTGATCTCCTATCACTCTCTTCACGGAGGGGCGGATTTACCTTAGCATAGTTTCCAAGCTCCTTTAAGATCGAGGAGTTAAGAAATAGGTGGTGTGGGGTGACCTCCCTGTAGAAGGCGGAAGCGAGTTCAGCCTCCTCCAAAGATGTCACATGAAGTACGTAGACTCTCCCCTGCTGGGCGACAGATATTAGTTTTTTTATGGCAGAGATTGCGGCTAACTTAGGCCTCCTAGAGAAGTGGTCTGGCTTATCGGAATACGTTGATATGATATCTTCGTCCTCCGCATGAACGCTCACGAGTCTAGAACCTCTTACTACTTGCCTTATGACTTCAAGGTCTCGGACGAGAAGGTCGCCAGTCGAGCTGCCCATAAACACCTTTGCAGAGGCTGCCAAGGGTGTGGGATTTCCCCAGCCCACAGCCCTAAAAACCTCTTCTAGGTTCTCGACTGTCACACCAAAATGAAGACCGTAGTTTACCAACGGACCGTCTGGTGCAGTTTTGCTGATTAATGCTTTCTTCTCCTCAAGTCGCGACAATGTTGTTGTGGGAGGTTTTGTATTTGGCATATCTATTACGGTTGTAACACCACCAGCCAGTGCTGCCTTTGATCCTGATGCCCAATCCTCTGAAGGTATTCCTGGTTGTCTGAAATGGACGTGTGGGTCGACCACACCAGGCATTACCAGTTTCCCGCTTGCATCTATGACTTCGTCCGCCTTTGGTTCATTCTTCGTGAATACAGCGATCTTGCCTTTCCAGAGTAGGACATTGGCATTAAAGTGACCACGGTGTGTAAGGATGGTGCCGTTTTTTATCAGCAAGGACAAGGGATCTCACCAGAATCATGTCTTCAGCCTTATCAGATCCTCCTTGCATTCAAAGTTGCAGTAATGGCATACGAGCGCTAGAGGATCTCTGCTGACGGCATATAGGCGTGAAGGAACGGGTTCTTTGTTTGATATGCAGTTGGCGTTTATGCAAACTGCCACATCCTCGAGGACGTCAGGAATGGTGACCCTCTTCTTTTCTTGGATTGTATAGTCCTTTATGATGTTTATCGTGGCGTTGGGAGCTATCAGAGATATTTTGTTGTATTCATCGCTTCTCAGAAACCGGTTCTCGACCTTTATGATATCCTTTCTACCGTATTTTGTGCTCTCCAAGTTCTGCCCAATTATAATCACAGAATCTTGGCGAAATAGATTCAACATCTCCGCTATCTTTATGCCCTTTCCCGGAGGTATGTGGTCTATAACCGTCCCGTCCTTTATTGGCCTTACTATCAGTCCATTCTTTGTACCCTTTGAAATTCTCGTTACCCCCATCACTCAATCACCCCCATTATCAGTGAGAGTAAGGCAGCCCTGATGGGCACACCATTGCCTGCTTGCTCAAAGTAGTAAGCCCTCGGGTCGTCATCAGCATCCACAGAGATCTCGTCCACACGCGGCAGCGGGTGCATTAGGCGCGCCGTGAGTTTTGCCCTTGATAGGAGAGTGCGGTTTATTTTGAAGATCCCCTTAACTTTGTTGTATTCGTTCTCATCAGGGAATCTTTCCTTTTGTATTCTCGTCATGTATATCACATCGGCACTTGAGATTATGTCTTCGATTTTAGAGTGTTTGGCGAATTGTACATGATTCCTTTTCAAGAAGGTCTCGACATGTTCAGGTATCTGTAAAGAGTCGGGTGCTACGTACATCAATTTGCAGCCGTACATGGACAGCGCATAGGAGAGAGAGTGGACCGTCCTGCCATATTTAAGATCGCCAACCATTGCGACCTCTAGACCGTCTATGCGCCCTTGGGTCTTTCTGATGCTGTAAAGATCCAGCATTGTCTGGGTGGGATGCTCATTTTTGCCGTCACCACCATTTATTATCGGGACTTTTTTGTGTCCTCTCTTTGTCCTGTTCGTAGTAATATCTGCAGCCCATCTTGCCGATCCGTCAAATGGATGACGCATCACTATCAGGTCTACATAGTTCGCCACGGTCTCTATAGTGTCTTTAAGAGACTCGCCCTTCATTACCGAAGTACCCTCTACCCCCGCAAACCAGATAGTCTCGGCTCCGAGGGCGTGCGCGGCCGCGTCAAAGCTCATCCTCGTCCTAGTGCTTGGTTCATAGAATAAGAGTCCTATCTTTTTGGTGCGAAGAAGGGTGTCGTCGTATCCATCCTTTTCCATTTTTTCAGCGGTTTTGAAGATATGTTCCAACTCTTCTTTTGTAAAGTCTTTTATGGAGACTATGTCTCTATTCACAAAATTCAATCTGTCTCCCCCAGGAGGGGGAATGGCGCTTCCCTTGGAAGGCAAATTCCGTTCTTTGTGAGAAATTAACCCGTCACAAACTCAGGAGGACGGCGTATTTAAAAATTTCTTTTGCGGTTGAATGGTTTGACAAGGGAGTCTAAAATCTTTTTATTTTTGATAGTGCCTCAATACAAAGGTTGTAATTACCAGCCACCAATGAAACTCTTTCGGATAGGCTTAGAGGAGAGTCGAGATACGAGCCGTCGAGTCGCAATATTGAGGCACCCGCCTCTTTGAGTATTATATAAGAGGCAGCAATATCAGTAACCCTCAAGAGCCCTCTATTGTCAAAGTATAGATCCAAACCGCCGCTCGCCACATAGCAGAGCTCCAAGGCTGCGGTGCCCATGACCCTTATCTGTTTAGCCTCCTTTAGTAGTGGAAGGACCTGCTCTATTTTTGTCTTATCTCTACGTACGTTTACATCGATACCTATCAGTGCATGTCTGAGGGCGGGCGTATTGTTTATGGAGATCTTTTGGTCGTCGAGGTATGCTCCTCCACCTCTGAGTGCTTTGTAGATTCTACCAGAAGGAAGCTCCATGACTATGCCCGCGTATATGTCTTTTAGATTCGAACCAGAAGATAGTGCTGCAGATATTGAGTAAGGGATAATTCCCCTGACCGCGTTGGTCGTTCCATCTATCGGGTCAAGTATCAAGATCGGATCTTCCTTGTTGCCGAATTGTTTCTCGCCAAGCTCCTCGCTTATTAACTTGCCCTCAAAGCCAGTCGATGTAAGATATGAGATCGCGGCCTCCTCTGCTACAACATCTATAAGTTTGGTGCGATCCCCTCCAGCACCTATTTTTACAATCTTAGAGGAAGACTTGGGCGACAATTTGGCTATAGCTTTCATCTCTTCCCGACATAGTCCCTCTAATAGTTGTAGGCTCATAGGGAAGTAAGATATTAAAGATATATTTAGGATTTACAGAATAAGAGAGCGGGCGGGGGTCGCCAAGTCAGGTCAAAGGCGCAAGGCTCAGGACCTTGTGGCGTAGGCCTTCGAGGGTTCAAATCCCTCCCCCCGCACTTATATCTTAATTATTGTTACGACCCTCCCTCAATATTTGGAAATCATAACCAATAAATTCAGGTTTTGAGAGCCATTAATTCAGTATGAGCCAGCTTTTGCTTTGCTCTAACAAGTTTCTCGTAAAGTCTTGCTAATTTTTCATAATCCTTATTTAGGAGAGCTTTAAGGAGGTCTCCTTCGATCTCGGCCACTTCAAGCCGCTGATAGTAGTCAAGAGTTTCTTTGAGATGTGCTAATACAATCTTGCCTGTCAGGATTGGATGATTGTTGGTTACGTTGGCCTCTGGATATCTTATGCCATGCTCGAGTTCCACCTCCAATCCTATTCTGAAATCCTCCAAATCTATTACCATATTGCCCGTCTCAAGCTCCGCCAAAATCTTTTTAGCCTCCTCGATTGTAACTTCGGCTTTTTTCATGGTGGTCCAGTCCCTAATTCCGAGTTTTTTACATACATTCCTGACTTCTTCAACTGAAACATATTCAGGAAGGTTCATACAAACTTCACAATCCTTTAGATTTAAAAATGTTGAAAGTCAATTTATACTTACTGGACGTTCAAGATCAGAGAATAATTTCTGTTATGAAAGATTTTAAAGATAAAAACACAATAATTTACAGAAGGATTTTGTAAACTCGCTGAAAGCTTAAAAATGATCAGGAAATCATTGTTGGTTATACAAAAATTTCTTCGAAAATGCTATTTACTTATGCGTACTCTTTATATGATCCTGTAAAATCTCCCCAAAAACGCTACAAAAGTACTTGCATGCCCTTTCTAGTTCATCTCGACCTTTTTCTGAGATAGAATATATGGTTGCCCTACCTTGCCTCTCCATATTTACCAAACCATTCTCCCTAAGACTCCTAAGCGCCGGGTATATAGTGCCAGCAGAAGGTTTGCTGCCTCTTCGCCTCGCCAGCTCCTTACACAACTCCTGTCCGTTCATAGATCTATTTGAGAGAAGCCAGAGTATATAGAAGGATAACATGCCCCGCATATCACAACACTTAGGTAATTCTGGACAACAAGCACTCATGGTTTAATATCGTATGCCCAATATATTTATATATTTTTGGTAGGATAAGGTAGTCATTGTTTAATGAGGGGTAAGCATGTCTGAGAAAGATATAAAGAGTTTTGTAAAGAAGAGATACGGCGAACTTGCTAAAGACGGAGGATCTTGTTGCCCGTCATGTGGTTGTGGTGTTGATCCGAAAGATGTGGCGTTAGAGATAGGATACACTGAAAATGATCTTAATAATCTACCAGAAGAGGTTATTATGGGGTTAGGTTGCGGGAACCCTGTCGCATTGGCAAGTATAAAGGAGGGGGAGACAGTCCTAGATCTAGGTTCTGGCGGCGGGATTGATGTATTTTTGGCTGCGAAGAGAGTCGGACCCAAAGGTAAAGTCATAGGTGTCGATATGACAGAGGAGATGGTCAATAAAGCCAAGAGAGTTGCGTCCAAATATGGATATGATAATGTTGAGTTCCGGTTAGGTGAAATAGAGAATTTGCCTGTTGAGAACGAATCCGTCGACGTCATCATTAGCAATTGTGTGATAAATCTTTCACCTGACAAAGAAAGGGTTTTTCGAGAGGCTTACAGGGTTCTAAAGCCTGGAGGGCGAATGATGATCTCTGACCTGGTTACTGAAGGAGTATTGCCCGAAAGTCTCAGGAAGAGTTTTGATGCTTGGGCGAATTGTGTGGCAGGCGCACTTGAGAAGAATGAGTACTTGAAAATAATAAGAAAGGCAGGCTTCAAAAATGTCAAGATCGTATCGGAAACACCTTATACTATAGATGTTTCTAGAGAATTAATAGGAAAGATCTTGAGCGTCAAAGTAGAGGCGCATAAATAGCAAGGCGACATAAGCAGTCCACCAAAAGTGATGGTTTTTAGGAAAAGTCACGAAGATTTTTAATTACATTAAATGCAAAACTATCCTTGTGGTATCAGAATTTGGTTAAAATAGTTGAGGCTGATGAAGAAGCTATAAGAAATCTTAGCAGAATGCTAATGAAGATCTTAGAGGATGAAAATGGAGAAATTTATCAAGAGAATGTTGCAAAGTTTGGAATACCGAAGGAATACGTCAAAAGGGCATTTATTGAAGAGAACTTACTAAAAATGAGAAACATGGGAAAGGCAAAATTCTACCTAGCTATGGAGGATTATTGTAAAACCATAATCGGTTTCGCTCAAACAATGATAATAGATGAGGACACTATAGAGTTGGACCGCATTATAATCTTTCCTGAATTCACAAGGAAGGGTATAGGAACTAGTTTACTTCAATACACAATTAAAGAATCAAAGCAAAGAGGTTTTAAGAAAGTCGTCGTAAATGCAGGTAAGGATGAACTTCATGCAAGAAGATTCTACGAGAATAATGGTTTCAAAAAAATTGAAGAATACACTATTGATGCGCCTTGGGGCAAAAAATTAGATTTGGTCAGTTATCAGTTTTCACTCTAATTTATCACAGGTTGGCAAAGCGCTTATCCATTTTATAAGGAAAAGGATCAAACCTCGCAGAGTAGGCAAAAAAAGAAAGATTCGGCAATAGCTTGAGATAATTATAGCAAAGGCGAACTCCCTACTCTATTGATGGAATCATTGTAAGGTTCAAGATAAAAATCATAGAGCGTAGGCTTCTACAAGGTCTCTGGCAGTTATTATGCCGACGAGTTGTTCATCTTTGAAAACAGGTAACCTGCGAATATGTTTGGTAGCCATTGTCATTGCTGCTTTGTGTATGCTGTAATCTGGGGAAATTTTTACCAAGGGTGCAGACGTGTATCGAGAGACGGGGTCCTGGAGATCTGCTTCTTTGTAGAGAACCTTGCTCAAAAGATCCCTCTCTGTGAAGATCCCCCAAGGCTTTCCATCTTTATTCACGATAACAGATCCTATCCGCTCTTTGCCCATCTTCTTAGCAACATCCCATACCTTTGTGTTAGGGTCTACACATTCTACACGCTTTGTCATGAATTTTTGAACAGGTACGGAGGTTTCGGGAGCGTCAGGCAAGGCTTTTATAAGATCGGAGGCAGTTACAATTCCAACTACTTTCCGACCCTCAGTGACTACTAGCCGGCCTTTTTCCTTGATCATTGTTCTTGCTCCTTCTTTGATCGTAGCTTGAGGTTTTATGGTTATTAGCCTTGGAGAGAGAACTTCGTATACTTTGACTTCTTTGGGATCCCTTTCTGCAGCTATAACACGGGTCAGCAGATCTCTTTCTGTTACGATCCCTGCAGGTCTGTCTGTGCCTTTGACGAGTAGGCTCCCGATATGTTTTTCACCCATGAGCTTGGCAGCCTCGAGCATGGTAGCTCCACTGTCAATGAAGATTGGGTCTTTTGTCATTATGTCTGAGATGTGTTTATGTTTGAGGTATTCTTGATAAGAGATATCAATAACGCTTGGGAATTCATCCCTCAGCGTTTTTGCCATCCCCTCACCCTATATAATAATATATAACCACTACCATATAAAAGAAACTCAATAGAGATTTATGGAAGACCAAACCCACAGGGTTTAATGTCGAAGGTATAAAAAAATTAATTAACCATCTCATGTGGAGATTTACCACAAGCCCCAGTGGCTCAGCCTGGTAGAGCACCGCCTTGGTAAACCACCCAAAGAGGCGGTGGTCGCGGGTTCAAACCCCGCCTGGGGCTTCCTTATTTTCCTGTGATGTCATTTCTAAAAATTTATATAATGCGGGTGCACCCATGTCTTCTCGGTGGGGCTGTGGTCTAGCACGGTATGACGGCAAGACGAAGGCAGTACCTTCGTCTCGTTAAGGGCTCCAGAGGTCTAGCACTAGAATTTGACCCTTTGGGGGATGATTGTCTTCTGGAGCTGCTAGAGCGGGGCGACCCGCATGTCGGGGGTTCAAGTCCCTCCAGCCCCACCATCTAGGTTTTCTATAGAATTTGCATAAATCGGTCCAAAGAAGTTATAAGTTAAATCGTCGATATCATAATAGGGTGTAAGAATGCCACTTGCTTTTGTATTGGTAAATGTGGAAGCAGGGACTGACAAAGAGGTTCTCGATAATATTAAGAAAGTGCCGGAAGTGAAGCAGGCATACATGGTCTACGGCGTCTATGACATCATCGTGATGTTAGAGTCCGAAACCTTGGAGAAACTAAGAGAGACTGTTACGAAAAAGATAAGGCAGCTGGACAAGGTCCGCTCCACGATGACCATGATAGTCATGGAGCAGTAGAATAGTAAACTTTAAAAACCAATATTTTTTCTACTATTTTGGCACGCCGGCCATAGTTGATGGGTTCCACCCGTTCCCATCCCGAACACGGAAGTTAAACCATCAAACGTCTGCGGTTGTACTGGATGCCGAGAGGGTCCGGGAAGCCGCAGAAGCTGGCGGCCATCTTGTTTAATACTTTGTCTAGAAGTCTAATTAGAAATAAATATATCTCACATATTTATTCTCTTGAACATTGTTGTGGTAAAAATGGCAATTCCTGTTGGTCAGGGGCTATTTCCTATAGGCGATGATCTATCCTCAATAATTTTGAATATACTATGGGTGGTATTTTTCTTTTCTATGATCTTACTCTTCAATCAGAGACTCCAGATATGGACTTACCAAAGGAATGTGGAAAAAGCAACGGTTAAACTGCAGATGTTGGCAGATAAGAGTAGAGAAGAGGCACTGAAGAGCGTACAAAAATATGCACAGGAAAATACAGATGTCCGTTCTCAAGTTACGGCATTTCTGGATTTTTTCACAATAGAGCCTGTAGATAGGGACCCGTTCGGCGTCTTAAATAGACTGGAGCATCTGTTGGATAATCGTAGGGACAGATTCAAGGCATTTGTAGCCCAGATAGCGCCCAAAGCTGGAAAAGCGGAGGCAGCAAATACTGAAGACATACTCGAAGCCGCAATGGCATTGAACTTTATATTCAAGGTTGTAAGGCATTTTCTAATACTGGGCAAAAAAACTAAAAGTCTGATGATTTTCGTTCAGTTGGATATGCAATTGCCTCTTATAATGAAGATGGCAGAGGCGTATTTTAATGCGCAGAAAACCTTCTCGGCAGGAAAACCCATTGGTGATGGGTTAGGCCCCTTAGTAGCCTCAAAATTGATGTATGGGCTACCTAAGAGAGTTATAGCTGAAGACATAGTCTGTTCAGAGACGAACATTTCGAATAGAAAGGCTTATGTTTTGAAGGCCGAAGGCCCTGGAGGCTTGCTTGGAAAGCCAGGAGAGGCTGTGAAGAGGCTTGTGGAAGAGATGGGCGGAAAGGTCGCAAGAATATTCATGGTGGATGCGTCCTCGAAGTTGGAGGGCGAGAATACAGGAGAGGTTGTTGAGGGTGTTGGAGCGGCTATAGGCGACCCAGGTCCTGAAAAGTATAAGATAGAGGAGGTCGCTACGAAGTATAAGATTCCCCTTGATGCAATTGTCTGTAAAATGGACCTTGAGGAGGCTTTAACAACAATGAAGAAGGAGATCGTTGAGGCTTCAGACGTCATAATAGAAAAGATAAAGAAGGCGATCGCAGAGAGGACAAAGGAAGGAGACGTAGTAATAATAGCAGGTATTGGTAATACCATAGGAATCGGGCAGTAGTGGTGATTTATAATGCAAAGAGAGCGGCAACCAAAATTTGCAATGATTTCCATACTTCTGACTGTGGGGGCCTTTATTTTGTTCGTGCTAGCAACCATAGTAGACTCTCTATCCGACTATAGCAACGTTCTGATGGTAGCAGGGCTAGCACTGCTTGCGGCATCATGGGGGATATACTTTATCGGAGGGCGTTCTTTACAGAGGGCAGAGGTCGCAACAGAGAACGTGATTACGGTGATAGGATGTAAAGGTTGCGACATTAGAGAAGAAAGACCATTTTCAGAGGGCGATTATGTTTTTAAAGAGATTGGACCTTGCAAGAAGTGCTCAGGCACCTCATACATACGTGCAATATACGCCATATCGATAAAGAAGGATTAGGCGAGATGCCAAAAAATAAGATTGTGGCCGTTGGTGGTACATTTGACCATTTTCACTTAGGGCATGAGTGGTTGATCTCTAATGCTTTTGAGAGGGGTGAGTTTGTTATCATAGGAGTGACCTCTGACGAGTTTCTTAAAACGGTGTGTAAATCACATGACCAAGATTTTAGAGTCAGAGTTTCCAGACTAATCGAGTTCCTCAAGAGCAAAGGATTCATGGAGCGCGCGAGTATAGTTAAATTAGAGGATCCTTTTGGTCCAACCATCTCAGATCCTTCTATCGAGGGGATAGTAGTTACCAAGGAAACTGTACATCGTGCCGAGGAGGCAAATAGGATACGAGAGGAGCGAGGGATGAAGAGGATGAAGGTATATGTTGTGGATTATGTAAGGGCCTCGGATGGTATCCCAATTTCATCTACGAGAATTAGAAATAGAGAAATAGATGAAAAAGGTAATCTACTCAAAAGTCAAGCCTAATCGGAGGTTGAATGATGTCCTTAAGTTCATCCGAGGTGCGTCTTCTCGAATCATTGAAGAAGTTGGGCGGGAGGGCAGATGCTGCCTCTTTGGCAGCAGCTCTTAATGAGCCAATCTCGTCCATCTTTCCATTATCATCTCTTTTAAGGGATAAGGGGTACGTAGAAACCCAAGAGATCATAAAGGAGTGGTATGAACTTACTGAAGAGGGTAAGAAGTGTGTAGAGATAGGTCTGCCAGAGACTCGACTTTGTAACATGTTAGGCTCTAAGGAGGGAGGAGTCGAGCTTGATGAACTCAAGAGAAATTTTGATGAAAGGGAATTCTCAGCAGCTTTGGGCTGGGGAAAGAGGTGCGGTGTGATAGAAATTGACAGAACTGGCAGGACGCCCAAGGTTTTACTCAAGAAGAAAGCAATTCCGGATCTCGAAGATTTGATCAAAAAGATCTCTGACAGACCTGAGAAGGCGTCACTCTCACCCCAAGAGTTGGAGAAGGTTAAAGAGTTGGAGAAGAGGGGATTAGTGTCCTTAAGGACTTCAAAGACCCTTGTTGTCGAGCTCGTGAAAGAAGCATCCGTTCAAGAATTGGAGACCTGCAGAGTCCTTACATCTGATATTTTAAAGTCTGGAAGATGGCGCAGTTTGAGGTTATCACATTATGATGTGAGAGCTTCGCCTCCGGTGATTATCATCGGCAAAAAGCACCCATACTTAGAGTTCTTGGAAGAAGTCAAGGAGATCCTATTTGCCATGGGTTTCGAAGAAGCTTCTGGACCTTACGTGGAGAGCGAGTTTTGGAATTTCGATGCGCTCTTCCAAGCACAAGATCATCCAGCACGAGCAATACACGACAGCTTCCAAGTCAAAGGAGTTATACATCAAATCGATGCTTCCGAGGATGTAATATCAAAGGTCAAAGCAGTCCATGAAAACGGAGGGGGCACCGGATCGAAGGGGTGGGGCTACAAGTGGAGCAGAGAGATAGCAAGTCGACCAATCCTGAGAAGTCAGACAACGTCTGTCTCTGTTAGGTATTTGTCGCAACACAGGACCCCTCCGGTCAAGGCTTTTTGTCTTTCAAAAGTATTCAGACCAGACGTAATCGATTCGAAGCATATGGTAGAGTTCTGTCAGCTTGATGGGATAATGGGTGATCATGGAATAAACGTTAGACACCTTCTAGGAATTCTTAACGAATTTGCGATGCAACTCGGGTTCAACGAGATAAAATTCAAACCTAGCTATTTTCCATTTACGGAGCCAAGTATAGAGGCATATGTTAGGCATCCAACGCTTGGTTGGATAGAGTGTTTGGGATCTGGACTTTTCAGACCAGAGGTAACAAAACCGCTTGGTATAGATTTCCCTGTTATAGCGTGGGCATTTGGCATAGACCGGCTAGCAATGATTAGGCTCGGAGTTGACGATATTCGTGAACTTCATACATCAAACTTAGGAATGCTAAGGGAGAAGGGGTGGGTTTAAACATGCCTACAATAAATATCGACATGAAAGATCTTAAGCGGCTCATTAGTCTCAATCTTGATGATGGCACAATCTATGATACGCTCTCCGCATTGAAATGCGAACCAGAGCAAATAGTTGGAGACAAGATAACTTTGGAAGTCACATCAGATAGACCCGATTTTTTCAGTTGTGAAGGAATTGCACGAGGAATAAGACTCTACCACAGTGGACCAAGACTGAAGGTTAGGCATTACCAAGGTGCAAAACCTGTTATTATAAGAGTGGATCCCTCTGTGTCAGAAGTCCGACCATATATAGTGTCCGCGGTTGTTCGCGATTTGACTTTGGACGAAGAGGCTTTGGTTCAAATGATGCAGCTTCAGGAGAAACTTCATAGCACTTACTGCTCTAACAGGAAAAAAGGGTCAATCGGCATATACGATATAGATAAGGTATGCCCTCCACTTGTATACGCGGCACTCCCTCCTGATGAAATAAGATTTACACCATTAGGTTTCAATGAGACTATGAATGGTTTCGAAATATTGAAAAGAACTCCAAAGGGAGCCGAGTATGCTTGGATATTAGAGGGAAAGAGCAGATATCCACTGCTCAGCGACTCCAAAGGAAGGGTTCTTTCAATGCCGCCCATAATAAACAGTGAAGACACAAAGGTAACAGAAGAGACTAAAAACATTATAATAGATGTAACAGGTACCGAGGAGCGTACAATAAATCTTTGTTTAAATATTTTGGTAACTTCGTTGATGGAAAGGGGCGGAGTGCTCCAGCAGGCGGAGGTTTTGTATGGAGGGCGCGAGATTATTACACCAAAACTGGACCGTGTACGTACTGAGCTAAGTCCATCTAAGATAAAAGAAGTTGCAGGTCTAGACTTAAAGCTGGATGAGATTTTAGGTCTTCTAAGGAGGATGGGGCATGACGTTGAAGAAGAAGGAGGGAAGCTGGTTGTATTTTCGCCCCCTTATAGAGCAGACATTATTCATGAGGTTGATTTAGTTGAAGATATTGTAATTGCACTTGGTTTAAATAATATAGAGCCAGAGACGCCTAAAGTTGCAACTATAGGGAGACCACTTAAAGGGAGCAGGATCAGAAAACGAATAAGGGACATAATGATTGGCATGGGCTTTCAAGAAGTGATTACATACTTACTTAGTAACAAATCGGTCTTGGAAGATAAGGTACTCATGGATAAAAGGGATCTCGTGGAACTGATAAACCCAGTATCTTCCGAGTTTGCAGTCTTAAGGGATTGCATTTTGCCCAAACTCTTGCAATTTTTGGGACAGAACACACACCATGCATACCCACAGCGCATTTTCGAGTGCGGCGATGTGATTTTTGTTAAGGGAGGGTTGCCAAAAGTTTCAACGCATTTGGCAGCAGCTATTGCAGACCATAAGGTGAGCTATGAGGATATACAGGCGGTGGCTGCCTCTTTGTTTACTAACCTATCTAAGTCCATAAAATTTGAGCCATATCATAAGGCTCCATTCTTAGAAGGGCGAACGGCAAAGATTATACTCGATGGTGACGAGATCGGCGTGGTCGGGGAGATATCACCTCAAGTTCTGGTGAAGTTCGGTCTTGAGTTTCCTGTTGGAGCATTAGAATGTGATCTTTCATCATTGTTAGGACATTGATGAAATGGACGGATTGCTACACATAGTGCAGTTTAAGATTAGCATCTATGAAAACAAAAAGTCAATTTTTGATTTTTGCAAAGTTTATCTTTAGGTTATTACAGATATAAGATTGCGATGAGGTGGGAGCCGAGCGCCGTGAGGTGAAAGAGCGGGTCGAAGGGGTCAAGTGAGTCGAGCGTTGCTCAGCGATGAACATGACCTAACCCACACCCGCAACAGCCTCACGGCTCAAATAGTTAAATAAGGAAGTTTTAATTAGATTCACGGGCAGGCCGCCGGATAGATCCCGATGAGAGAGAGCCCGCCTGAGCTGGATGAAAAGTCCTTCGATGAGGCCGGGTGTTAGCATCGGGCAACACGGCGGCTTGCCCAATACTAGGGGGCATTAAATAATGGACGTCATGACAAAAGTGGAAAAAGTTGTAAGAAACACACAAGAAGTTATAACAAGAAAGGATCTCCAAGAGTTATTCGAGACAAATACTTCACCCAAAGGTTACATAGGGGTCGAGCCTTCTGGTTTGTTCCACTTAGGATGGGTAATATGGGTCAACAAGCTTAAGGATTTGATGGATGTTGGTGTTAAAATGACGCTTTTGGAGGCTACTTGGCATGCGTGGATAAACGATAAATTCGGCGGAGATCTATCCAAGATAAATGCGTGTGCGAATTATATAGAACATTGCCTTAGAGCATTAGGGGTAGACGTTGATAGGCTGAACCTTATAAAGGCTGACGAATTAATTGATAAGAAAGAATATTGGGAAGGTCTTCTGAAGATCGCAAAGACTCTTTCATTATCAAGAATAAAGAGGGCTTTTACGATAATGGGTAGAAAGGAAGACGAGTCTGTTGTTGATTTCTCAAAACTCATTTATCCTTGCATGCAAGTAGAGGACATATTTTTCCTAGATCTTGATATTTGTTTAGGCGGAATGGATCAAAGAAGGGCGCATGTTTTGGCGCGGGAAGTGGCAGAAGTTTATTCGCATAAAAAACCTATCGCAATACACACCCCCCTTCTTCCAGGCTTGCAGGGTAAAGGAAGAATGGAGGGGAATCTCTCAGAGGAAGAGGCAATGATTGAGCAAAAAATGAGTAAATCTAAGCCAGAGACTTGTATCTTCATTCATGATTCTCAGGAGGAGATCAAGTCAAAGATAAATAAAGCATATTGCCCCCCCGCGGTCGTCCAAGGAAACCCAGTGTTGGACATTGCCACTCGCATAATATTGAACAGGAATGAAGGGTTTGTAATTAAGAGGGACGCAAGGTATGGAGGGGATTTGATTATCGAGTCTGCAGAGGCGTTGGTGACGATTTATTCTCAAGGAAAGATTCACCCATTAGATCTCAAGAATGCAGTATCCGAAGAACTTTCAAGAATGCTTGTGCCTGTCAGAGAATACTTTAGCAAGAACAAAGAAGCGCAGGATCTAATGCAACAGCTAAGATGAAAGTGCGAATAGGAAGGTTTTTAAGTCGAGATTTTTAATTTTTACTAAATCAAATTTAATTAGTTAATAGGATGAGGTGTCACGCTTACTATGTTAACTCATATATTAGGTAAAATGTGTAGTGTAAAGGCAACACCCATAGCCCGATGGAGGGCTTGATAAGTTTTTTGGAGGTGAGCGGTTATGGGTGGAACGCCAACTACTGCAAAGTACACTATATATGCCGGAATAGAGATTGATGGTGTTGTAGATAAACCAGACGTCATTGGTGCTATCTTCGGTCAAACAGAGGGTCTCTTGGGCGAGGAGTTGGATCTTAGAGAACTTCAAAAGAGCGGGAGAATAGGCAGAATCCAAGTTGAGCTAGAGTCGAAGTCCGGCAGATCTTACGGAGAGATGGTAATACCCTCGAGCTTAGATAGGGTAGAGACTGCGATTATAGCAGCAGCTATTGAGACCATTGACAAAGTTGGACCATGTTCGGCCAAGGTCTATATTAAAAAGATAGAGGATGTTCGAGAAGAGAAGAGACGTAAGATAATCGAGCGCGCCAGAGAGATTCTCATCCATTGGGAGACGGAAAGTACTTTCGAGATAAAGGAACTTTCTGAGGAGATAATGAAGTCCGTTAGGGTCCATGAGATTAGCAAGTATGGACCAGATAATCTGCCAGCAGGACCTGATGTGGATAAATCAGATACTGTTATTGTGACGGAAGGCCGTGCAGATGTAATAAATATGCTGCGTCATGGTTACAAAAATGTCATAGGAATGGAAGGTGCGTCGGTCCCAGACACAATAAAGGATCTAAGTAAAAAGAAGACAATTATAGCATTTGTTGACGGGGATAGAGGCGGCGAGTTGATCCTAAGGGAGTTGTTACAGGTTGCAGATATAGACTACATAGCGAGGGCGCCCCCTGGAAAAGAGGTGGAGGAGCTCACAGGCAAAGAGATAGCGAAATGTTTACGCAGTAAAATACCTGTGGAGCAGTATCAGTTGACAGTACCCGAGAGAAAGGAGCCCTCAAGGCATGAGACGGTGCAGAAAGAAGCTTACCCTGAGACCATCACAGAGGAGGTAGAAAAAGAAAGAGCTGTTGAGTTTGTTGAGAGGGCCCCCCCTAAGGTGGAGAAAGAGCATCCAACCCCTCCAGGATTAGACTTGGCTAAAGTGAGGGAGATGATCGGGCAGTTACAAGGAAGTCTAGAGGCGAACTTATTAGACGAAGCTTGGGAGATTAAGCAGAAAGTTGCAGTCAGAGAATTGGCTGATGTTTTACAGAGCATAAACGATAAGATCTATGGAATAGTGTTTGATGGTGTGGTGACACAAAGACTCTTAGACATTTCAAGTAATAAAGGGGTTAGCTTTGTAATAGGTGCTAGGATAGGAAATATTGCAAAGAGACCCCAAGGGATAACAATTCTTACATTTGAAGACCTCATGGCAAGTCAATAAACATAACAAGGGCAGCCTCGCCATCAGGGTAATACCCAAATATTTTTTCTTTTGTGACAAAACCAAATTTTTTATATAAATTAATGGCAATCTCATTTGATTCTCTAACCTCTATCCGTATTTTTTTGGCACCCATTGCAGAAAGTCGTTTTATCAATTCTTTTAGAAGTTTTTTGCCGATGCCCCTCCCACGAGATTCCTTTCGAACAGCTATCGATATTATATGCCCCAAAGATCTAAATCTAATTATTCCTATGGCATAGCCCACGATCTCCCCTCCAATAACGGCAACTATATAGATACCAGGATGGTAAAAGAATGCCTTTAGGAGGGGTTTGGGATAAGGATCCGGGAACGATTCCTTTTCAATCGCGTATATCTCATTTAAATCTTTTAAAGTTGCATCTCTGACTTCAATAGAATTGGTAAACATAACAGGGATTATTATAGCAGAGTGTCAAATATTCCTATTGATGGCTGAGGACAGATGAACGTTCTCGAGAAGGATTTGGAGCGCAAAATTTTTGAAGTTGAAGTGGAGGATAGAGAGGACCTTTGGCACCTTTACAACATAATAGATATCGGGGACACTGTATGTGGGCAGACGTTTAGGGAGGTCAGGGTTTCGAGGGGGGACGGAAGCGAGGAGCGAGGAGGGAGGAGGAAAGTATACCTATGTATTGAAGTTGAGGATCTTTATTTCCAAAGTTTTACGGAGAGTTTGAGAATAAGAGGCAAGGTGGTATCTGGACCAGAGGATATGCATATTCAGGGGCAGTATCACACTTTTTCATTAAAGGAGAGAGACAGGATAAAGATCTCGAAAAAAGTTTGGTTGTCTTTCCATGAGGAACGCCTTAAGGCTGCCCAAAAAAAGGAACATCCAAGAGCCCTCGTAGTGACGATCGATGATCAGGAGGCTGAGATCTTTCTTGTTAAAGAATATTCAATGGAGCGCCTTTTTAACATTCAATCCCACGTTTCGGGAAAATATTTTGAATTTGGCGGACGCTCAGCTGAAAAGTCGAGATATTTATCTAAGGTCGCAGAAGAACTAGGGCGGCTTGCTGAGAAGGAAAAGGCCTTTGTTATTGTGGGAGGGCCTGGCTTTACTAAGAGCGAATTGCTATCAATACTTAAAGAGAAGTTTAAGAACATTAACGCTGTCGAAGAGAATGCCTCGTCAATAGGACCTTCAGGAGCTAGAGAGATCTTGAGGCGGGGAGCAATACACAGAATCTTGCAAAACTCTTTGTTGATCCGTGATTCTGAACTTGTAGAGGAGTTTCTCTTCCGTTTAGCGAATAAGCCCTCTTTAGTGGCATATGGCATTAAAGAAGTCAAGGAGGCTGTTGAGCGCGGGGCTGTAGAATCATTATTGGTATCAGGGCGTCTTATGAAGAACGTTGCTCCGGAGGAGAGGAGCATGCTAGAAGAAATGTGTAAAAAAACGGAGGAGTATGGGGGAAAGGTTTACTTCATAGGCGCAGAGCATGAGAAGGGGCTTCAACTCTTTAACCTTGGAGGGATAGCCGCGTTGCTCAGGTTCTCAATATCTTAGTGGAATTTCGGCTACTCTCTCCCGGATCCCGGTCGGGTACTCCTTTACATAGACTTCGCGTGAGTGTGGATAGATCTTGAGCACACTTTCCAAGAATTTTCTGTGAATGACCAAAGACTGCCCATCGAAAGAAACCCCAGACATATGAGGAGGGATGCCAAGCTCCAGCATCAGCATGCGTCGTAATTCACTAGGAGAGACTGTTTTTGGTGTTACCAAAAACTTTCCGATGAGTCCATCGTCCGTGATCTCTTCGTATGGACGGATCACATTTTTAAGTCGCCTAAGCAGCCTCATTCTCAATTGTAGTTTATCCTTTACACTTGATGAGCAATAGTGTATTGGGAGATCAATCCCTTCAGACTCAGCCCATTGAATTACGCTCTGAGCAACCTCTTCGCTACCCTTTGCCGCCACCGAACCTTCGAGCTCGAAGCCCCTCTCTTTTAATTGGTAAGCATTTTGTGGAGTGAATTCTAGCTGGTTAATGTTCAAGAAGTCTGCCCCAATTTGCCGTAAATATAAGACCAAATCTCTAAGCTGGCGCTCTTCTCCAGGGATTGCAGGGACTTCGGCACCTGTACAGAGTCCCAAAATTTTGGCATTTCTGATTTTCTCTCTATTGGATTCTGTTACGTGAAATCGAATCTCGTCTAGCCCTGCCTCCTTAAGTCTTGCGAGAGTGTCTCTGCTTGCATACATGCCGTTGGTGTATAAATGGATGTGATGACCTTCTCCAAAAAAATCCTTGAGCATCTGGATATATTTTAGAGTCCTATTTAAACGGATAAGTGGATCGCCTCCTGTTATCCCTGTGCCTTCGGCGTCTATCGCCCTACCTTCAAGGATTATATCAAGGTCTTTTTCTACAAGTATTTCATCTGCATAAACAACATCCCTTCCCTTTCGTGTCTCGCCCAAAGGACAGTAGTAACACCAATGATCGCAAAGTCCAGTGATAAATAGGACGAGTTTGGCACCCTTCAGACAGAGCTCGCATCCTCTGGGGAGGAGTTTGGTCATATGAGGATGTTTGAGTAAATAACTAATAAGTCTGCCCTTACTATAGGAGTATTTCAGCAACGAAGGCCATTATCAGAGCACCGACCATCAGCCTTCTTCCAGTGTACTTAGAAAAACCAGAAGCCCATAGAACAAACCCTGCAAGACCTATAGTAAAGTATGTAATCTTAATTATCCTCTTTAGGAATTCGTTTAGGGTGAGTGAGAGCCACTCTAGGTTTGTCTCAAAAAATTGCATCCAACTGTTTATCGTATTTTGGAACTTTTCTTGTACACTCTCTGCACAGACTGGACTTACAAAAATGCATAAGAGTGAAAAAATAAGAATCACTAATGTAACTATACGAGTCCTCAAGCGGTCCCCCTAAAAAGGTTCAATATATAAATTTCATACCACGTTGCGATAAAAGCCTCCTGAGACTTGGATCCTTTGCTGCGCGCTCTCTCAATTTTTCCTCAAAGTTTTCATCATCATGAAGTTCTGTTTTAAAATATATTCCAGTTCTTCCGATCTCATCCCTTCTAGTCAGGACCCTTATGCGTTCATTTATTAGCTCTAAACTGACTCCAATTAGCCTTGAGACCTCCACGGTGTTATATATGATTGAATATTCATAGTGACCATAGTTGGTTGGAAATATCAGCATAAGTCTTTTGTCGACGCCGGGAGTCCTCCGTCCCTCTAGCAGATCGCTAAGTCCAATCTCTCCGCCAAATTTGTAAAACTCTCGCTCTCTCTGTCTTAAAGATAAAAGAGGGAATGTGACTTTGACGTTCTCGTCCAGATATACTATAGCTTTAACAACATGGTTTGGCGTGGCTTGTGTGAGCTCTCTTTTTAATATTTGGAAGCCAGCATCGTGTAATGCGCCCTCTACTATGTAGGAAGGGAAGACCTCAGGAATAAATACGTCTACATCACTCTTTTCGTTTACGTCGCCACGGGCAATGCTTCCGTGAACTATCCCTTCAATTCCTCTGCCTTTTAGCGCCTTAAGAATGTCAATAGCGACCGCCCTTAGTTTTTTAAGAATTAGCCACCGCTCTTGGTTGTAAAATACTTCCCTTATCTCGTAAACTGGCGAGACTTTCTTTGCCACCTCCCTTCACGCCCTTTCGATACTTTTTTTAACCCAATCGAGATACCCTTCGAATCCTCCATCTAATGTTACCCAAATTATTTCTGGAACAGAGTAGCTGTGAAGTTCCTTAACTCTCTTCACAAGAAGGTCTAACTTCTCCTTTGTAGTCTTGACAATAAGGAGACACTCATGGGCTGTATTGATTTTGTCCTCCCAATAAAATACCGACTCCACACCACCTATTATATTAACGCATGCCGCCAGACCTTTATCTACAAGTTCATGAGCAATTCTCTTAGCCTCCTCTTTACTTCCGACAGTTATAAAAACCACAGCATACATCCCATGTATCACCAGATAATATACATGTCAAAAAGATAATTATGGTTTGAGGCGGAAGAGATGGATCAATGGGTGGCATTCCTTGCAATTGTTTTAGCATTTTGGTCGGTCTTGCTAATGGCAAAACATTTTTTGCCAAAGAGTGTAGAAGTTCGTCCCTTTTATTTGATATGGCGTACTACGAAGTTTAACTTACTTATTGAAAGGGCAGGAGCAAGGCTAAGACCATTCTGGAAGGTCGTATGGACTATTGGGATAGCCGTGTCAATAGGGGGATCCTTATATATTACATACATACTCGCCAGAAATCTTTTCTTCCTGTTCTTCAAAGTTGAAGAAGCTTCTCCAGTTTCACTACTCATTCCAGGCTTGACCTTAAGTCCGACATTTAATACTTTATTTTTCTTCAGCATCTCAATAGTGATCATTCTGATTTCACATGAGTTTTCCCATGGCGTTGCTGCGAGGGCTGAAGGGATAAAAGTGAAGAGCACAGGGCTATTACTGCTCGCCATAATACCTGGCGCATTTGTCGAGCCTGATGAAGAAGATCTTAAAAAAGCCAAGAAGTCCGCCCAAGCAAGGGTTTATGCTGCAGGTTCTACGGCAAATATATTGATCGCGCTAGTTGCACTTTCGTTGCTAACAAATGGAACGTTGGTAATTTCCCCATTATATGACACTACACCATCGGGAGTTCAGATAACAGAGGTTATACCAGGCTCTCCAGCTGACGGAGTTTTGAAGGCTTGGGACGCAATAATCAGTATAAACGGATCGTCAGTTAGAAATGCCAGCGATTTGGAGCAGATATTGAAGGGGATAACTCCAAACTCATCAGTGCCTATCACTATAATAAGAGATGGTGAGAGTCTTGTAGTAGAGTTCAAACTCGGTCAGTCGCCAACAACTAATTCTTCTTACATTGGCATATACACTTATCCTTATTATAAACCAAAGTACAGTTTTGTCCCATCGTTTATTCCGTTTTATGCCCTAGGATCACTTTCGTGGATATATATTCTATCTTTGAACGTCGGATTGATTAATATGATGCCCGTCACGGCTCTAGACGGAGATAAACTTGCAGAGATCATGATAAACTTCGTCTTCAAGAGAAGGGATCTTTCCGAAAAGATTGGGCAGGCGTTGAGGTGGACTTGCCTTATGGTATTGGTTTTAAATATATCTTTGAGTTTTATGGTATTTCCCTCATTCAAGTTTGGATAGAGGCGCCCACAGTTGACGGTCATGCAATGCAATTGTGGAAGAGATGCATTTTATTTGAGGAGGCACTCTGGAGAGGTATTATGCAAAAGGTGTTTCATGAGAAGTGTTGAGAGGACCGTCCTAAGAACCATAAAGAGAGAAAATCTCTTCGAGCCAAAAGACAGAATAATGGTAGCTTTATCCGGAGGAAAGGATAGCATAGCGCTCCTATGCATTTTATCCAAAATAGAGAGAAAGTATGATACTGAGATCTTTGCTGTGACAATAGATGAGGGTGTGAGAGGTTACAGGGAGGAAGGCCTGAAAATAGCGAAAAAAGTTGCAGGAGAGCTTGGCATCGAACACCATGTTGTGAGTTTTAAGGATGCGTATGGTAATTCATTGGAAGAGATCTATAACCTAGCTAACTCCAAAGGTGTCAAACTTCTTGGGTGTACATTTTGCGGAGTTCTTAGAAGGAGATTGATTAATGAGGCAGCCATAAAATTCGGTGCTACAAAGGTAGCCACCGGACATAATCTCGACGACGAAGCTCAGACGGTCTTCATAAATCTAATGCGTGGTGATGTGGCAAGGATGATCAGACTAGGCGCAAGGCCATTAAAAGTTAGAGAAGGTTTTGTTCCAAGGGTAAAGCCTTTGAGGTATATACCTGAGAAGGAAATCGGGATATACGTGTATTTGAAGGGGCACCCACTTTATGAAAGAGAGTGCCCATATGTCAGAGCATCTCTAAGGGATGAGGTTCGAGACATACTCAATAGGATAGAACAGAGACACCCGGGCACAAAATTCTCTATTGTGGGGGCGGCAGATAAGCTTAGAAGCCTATTAAAAGGAGATCTTGGAGAAGTAAAATATTGCCAAAAGTGTGGTTCCCCCTCTGGCCGGGAAGTTTGCCGTATGTGCGAACTTCTCTCTATACTAGGCCTGAGCTCAGAGATGCGCCTCAAATGAGGCGAACCTCTTCTGTAGAGTAGTAATTTTATTAGCAACCTTTTGATTGATCAGATTGGTGCGACAGGTAGGGTCGGAGGGCTCGGCCTCCTCTCTACTACAAACGGTCGTCATGGTAGGACCAGTAACCTTTGGGGGCGGTGGTTCCACCCTCAGGGTTTAGGGGCGTCGACGTAGAAGTCTCGCCCCGCGGGGGCGTTGGCGCGGCAAGGGTCTGCTCGGAGGGGCAGGCTCCCCGCATACTGGGCGAACCGGGTTAGGCCCGGAAGGGAGCAGCCCTAAGTCCAGACAGCGCCGTTCGCGGGATAACGGGATGGATGTCGACCACCCGAGTGCTCTGAGGGAATGGGCCATCCACCTCAAGGGGGCTGTCGCACCATTCATACAAGTGTGATATAGAAGCCTACCGTTGAACTAAAATATATGACGTTGCTTAATTCCTCTGTTGGAGCCGGGATACCCTAGCCTGGTAGGGGGCTGGCTTGCTAAGCCCGTGTCCAGCAATGGACTCGGGGGTTCAAATCCCCCTCCCGGCGCCAAGCATCATTAAATAATATTTTTAAACAATTTTGCTTTTGGTTTATAAAATAATTATGTCTTAGAGCTTTACAGTCTTCTAATTTCAAAGCGTATCGAAATCGTTAACCTCCTGTACAAGGGTAATAACGTTATTTGTTAATTTGAGGATGTGCAAATTGATTATAAGGCGGGTCCACATGAGCGCTAGGACAGGGGTTCCAATACTACTCTTATTTTTAATTGTAATTCCTGTTTTTGAAGTCGGCGTCTCTACAACAGTCTTTAGTCTACTACCAGACAATATACGCTACGAGGTCTGGGGAGGTTTCAATGGTGATGCTGCGGGCGAGTCCTATTACGACCCCGTAAATGTTAAGTTCGTTATGTGGATAAATGATACGTCTGGTTCGTGGGGGCTTGCCAAGCTTTCCAGAGGGTTAATGCCTCATTACTGGGGGCTGCGCTATGCCCTACTCGATAACGAGTTCGAGATAAAAAGGGGGTTGCCGACATGGGATTTGATTTTAGAGATAGATCTTAAGCTCGTTAATTATGCTAACTATACGGTAAGTAACTCCTCGACTAATGTAGCGATAGTGCTATTCTTCGACGGCTTCAAGACAGACTATCAGGTAAAGTGCTACCAAACCGAATTACAGTTCTTTAGCTACTATGGCGACAATGTTCAGAAGAACCAAGTGTGGTTCTTTGAATGGAGGAACGACTCTGTTGCCCAGTTCAAACTAGCAGACAACCTAAAACCCGGTGAGTACAAGCACTACAGAATTAACCTGATCCCATATATTCAGCAGATGATGGACTACTACAAGTTGGATCATGTGAAGCTGAAACATGTTGAGATATTTACAGAGGCTTTCAAGGGATACTGCGAGTTTGAAGTATATAGCGCAAATATTCACGTTGAACAGAGTTCCTTTCTCCATTTGACACAACTGTTAATACTAATAGAGCTCGTGTTTTTACTTTGTATCTTTATATTTTTGATATTTTATCGGAGAAAATATGTCGCACTTTTTAACAAGCAGTCCAGAAATCCAAAATTCCAAAGATTGAAAATATACCTATTTTATTTTTCAGAAACGATATCTATAAAAAGCCGCAGATGTGGCATTTTCAGTGGTTGGGGCTGTAGGCTAGCTTGGTCTAGAC
>JAOAJN010000005.1:0-329 GCA_026414165.1 Candidatus Methanomethylicaceae archaeon | reverse complement strand
CAAATCCGGGCAGCCCCACTTTTTTGTTGGAAACCTTCCGAAAATTTAACAGTCAAAAACATGAATTTGTAGCTTTATTCCAAAAAATTGAAATTTATTCAAGTAAAAAATTAAAAGATACTTTTAAGTTTTGAGATTCTTCCCTCTCTGTCTTTTCCGAGTTTTTCCAAAATTCTCTTTACGTCAGGTAGAAAGGAAAGCTTATTGGATGCATCGATGTAAAACTTGGCAGCAGTTTCTTCAAGATTGAGTGCCTTGTTTACACACTCCTTAAGATCATTTGATAGCTGAAGATCCACTGTGTATGTTTCAGAATTGAAGCCTGTGAT
>JAOAJN010000004.1 GCA_026414165.1 Candidatus Methanomethylicaceae archaeon | reverse complement strand
CTCATAGAGCTCGTGAAGCATCCTTTGGGTACCATTGATGTCCGAGTCGTCTAATGTTGAGACCACAATGGCAATGTCGGCCGCAATAACGGCGTTTTATAGAGATATAGGATGCCAGGACTTGTGTCCACTATAACATAGTCAAATTGAAGACTGTCTATAAGCTTCTTTCTCAGCATCAAAAGTCTCCTCAGCGCCTCGATCTCCCATTGCCTGCCCTTCGATACCATCTATCTTATAGCATGTGTCGAGAAGTCTGCAAATCCAACATACAGCTTTCCTCGATTATCTATTTTGCTTGAGCAGCCCACCAAGCAATCCTCGAGACCGCTGTGCCGTCCAATACATCGTTAATTTAATATGTAGAAGTTTTATTGCCGAAAACCTCGTAGAGTCGGAGCCCTGAAATCAAGTCTAGGAGAGCGACCTTCTTACCCCTGAGGGCATATATCGTTGAAAGGTTGACGGACAAATAGCTTTTCCCAGTGCCGCCTTTGAAAGAGTGGATTGTTATGAACTTACCCATGCTTATAGCCCTCCTCTACTGAGAAATATATCTGATGTTTCCTCCTCATCTTCCTAACATAGCCCATCCTTACAAGCTGATTTAGATAGCCGCTCTCTATAGCCCTTGCCCTTCCAGTAATCTTTGCAACCTCATCGGCTCTTGCTTCCACGAGCTTTGCAAGGGCCATCATAGTCTTCCTCAAGTGGTCAGGCAACCTTAGTAAAAGCCATGCATCTAGTTCAGTGTCCTGTGAGGCATCTTTAGCTTTTTTACCCTCGAGTTTTTGTAGAATCATTCTTTGAAGTGAGAGAATTTCTTCTAAATAATCTTTAATTAAGTTGAAATTCTGGTATAGTTCGTCGATTATTTCTGGAGAGGATTTCATTTTTAAACAGCTCTGTATTTCTGTAGAACAGTTTATTGCGCTTTATCTAAATAAATGTTTTTCTATAACAAGGGTTTTATATTGATGTTGCATAACGAGGATTTAAGGTGCACGGTATGGATAAAATTAAGGTTGTTGCGGTAGGGGTAGGAAACTGCTGCTCTTCATTGCTCCAAGCAATAAAATTCTACAAAGAAAACAACATAGGCTTAATGCATGAGTGTTTGGGCGGGTTCAGACCTTCGGACATAGAGATAGTCGGGGCCATAGACATAGATTCGAGAAAGGTCGGGAAGGACTTATCGGAGGCAATTTTTGCGGAGCCGAACGTTGCGCTGAAGGTTTGCGATGTGCCACCCACAGGTGTGAAAGTGGTAAAGGGAGAGGTTTTTGACGGTGCTGAGGGTGTACTTAAAGATTTGATATCTGTCGATGGGACGCCCCCGATTAATGTGAGGGATTACATACGGGATACTGGTGCCGAGATTGTGCTCAACCTTTTGCCGACAGGTGCTCGCAGGGCATCAGAGTTTTATGCAAAGGCGGCTCTTGATTGTGGATGTGCATTCATAAATTGCACTCCGACAAGAATAGCCACCGATGGGACATGGGCAAAAATGTTTGAGGAGGGAGGAGCCCCAGTTGTGGGTGACGATCTTATGAGTCAGATAGGCGGGACTGCCCTGCATATGGAGCTGTTGGAATTTTTAAAATCTAGAGGGGTTAAAGTCGAGAAGACCTATCAGCTAGATATAGGAGGCTCCATGGAAGCTTATGGGATCTTAGAGGATTATAGGCGAGAGGAGAAGAGAAGGATAAAGACAGAGACTATAAAACAGGTCCTACCTGAAGATTCTAAGATTGCCACTGGAACTTCGGATTTTGTGGGTTTCATGAAAGATAGGAGGACTAGTTATTTCTATGTTGAGGGCAAGAACTGCCTAGGGACGGATGTTGTGATAGACATATACTTCAGAACTTATGACGGCGCAAACGGGGCGGGAATGCTTCTCGATGTTATTAGAGGTACGGAGATAGCGATAAAGAGAGGGATATCCGGAGCCCTAATAAGCGTCTCCGCTTATGGTTTTAAGAAGCCGCCAGTTCCATGTCCGATAAGTGAGGCGCGGAAATGGTTTGATGATTTTGTTACCGGAAGGAGGGAGAAATAGAACTTAGACCATTTATCAGAAGATTTATTTACTACCGTCTTTTATCTCATGAATAGACTCTTTCGAGTCAAACAAAACAAAAAAGTTGGATAAATAATGTCGGAATTTAAAAAAATTGAGGAACTCAATCCAGCCTCTAGAGGCGTGGATGTTTTGGTAAAGATTTTGGAAGTAAATCCAAGTAGGGAGGTTTCAACTAGGGATGGCGCGTCTCATAGTGTCGCTGAAGCGTTAGTTGGCGATGAGACAGGGTGTGTGCTCCTGAGTCTTTGGGACGACGACATTCAGAGAGTGAAGGTTGGTCAGACCGTCTCAATAAAGAACGGATATGTAACACTATTTAGAGGTTCAATGCGCTTAAACGTGGGCAGGTATGGGACTTTGGAGATTGCAACAGAAGAGATCCCACAGGTGAACACAGAGAATAATATCTCGAATAGGTCTTACGATCAACAGGTACCAAAATTCCGCCCACTTTATCGTGATGATTATAGGGGAAAGTTCAGAAGAAGGCGCTGAATGGATAACCAATCTTAGAGCAGAGATAGTATCGCTCTCTCACTTTTATTTGTTCTGGAGGTAAAGTGCCCTTATTTGAAAGAGTTGCCGCAGCGCACTTCGGTGGTTAACGACTAAAGCGGACGGATTCGTTGAAGAAGGTATATGGATAATTCATTTTTTATAAATGAGGCGCGAACTAGATTATGAGGTAGTCCGATGCCCATAACATATATTCCTGCAGAAGATGTTCATGAGCTTGTCAAAGAAGTCGTTGCGACCCTATCTCTCAAATACATAGACATAGAACATGTCATGTGTTTTAGGAGTAGGGGCTCCAAATCGAGGAGAGGCATAGCAAGATGCTATGCGCTCTCAAAAATCTGGCAGAAGGCCTTGAACATGCCACCATATTATATAATCGAGGTCATCTCTGAGAGGTTTGATTCTCTATCTGAAGATAATAAAATAAAGGTTATAATACACGAGCTTTTGCACATCCCTAAAGCCTTTGGAGGGGGTTTACGTCCGCATCAGGGCTATGTCACAAAGAGGTTGGTGGAGGAGCACTATTGTCGTTTCATAGCGTTCTCAAATAGAAGGCGCAGATAAGGCAGCGACCTGCCGGACGTGATGTTGTGAGAAAATGGATCTTGAAAGATTACGGGTTTGAATATATGACCCTTGTTACGATGCCCATACCCCTAGCCCTTCCCTCTCGGAATAAAAACCGATCACCCTCTCTCACGTAGATTGGATGGAATACAGCCTCTACTCTGATTGTAGCCCTATCTCCAGTCCTCAAGGTCTCTTTTGAGCTCCAGATAAGCCTGCAGGCCTCTTTTATTGAGTGAATGTGAAATATCGCTTCATATCCTGGGCGGATTGTTGTGGGATGGTGAAGTATGAATACGTCCCCCTCAAATCCCCTTGCAGATTTTAAGGGCAACCCCTCTCCTAAGAGAGCCATTCCTTTCTCAACCTCATCATATGATACATTAGTGATGGCGAAGGTAACGCTCCTTCCAGCCTGAGCTTTTTCTATGTAGACCCCTCTCTTAGCATGTATACTCCTTATCCTAGTCTCCCTAAAGCTTCCATCTTTAAATGGTCCAATCCAGACCCTGTCGTTTACTCTTACCCAGCCCTGCAACACCAGTCCTGCTACGACAACACCCACGCCAGGTACGTTAAATTTATCGTCAATATAAACAAGGAATGGCTTAGAGAGCTCCTCTTCCCACCTCAGCCTTGGAGGAAGCAAGTTCAAAAACTTCCGCAAGAGATGGAGCCCAGATCCAAACTTGTTTGATATTACGAAGATTGGTGAGACTCTGCCACTTCGCATATTTCTGGCTGAAATCGAAACATCGTCAAGATCTTTTACTAAAAGGGGGATCTTATTAATTCCCGGAGCCTTGAGAAGGGTCATGAGATCTTCAATAACTCTAGAAAGTATGTCAGGTGGCGCCAGATCACCCTTTGTTACGACGACGAAGATCGGGATTTTGAAGCTTAGAGCTATTCCAAGATGCTCCTTTGTCATGGTGGATACTCCAGCATTACCAGCAACGACCAGCATCACGTAATCAGGGTTGTAAGAGAGGAGACCTCTAACAGCAGTCCTAAGGTACCTCTCATGACCACCAACATCCACAAAGGATACAAGTTTACAGCTATTCAGGTAGACCTGTGCCTCGTCTAGTGCTGACGGCAGAATGTAATTTACTAAGTTCCCTTCCTCATCGAAGCCCATAACCCTTTCTGCCACTGAGGAGGTCCTCCGCATCACGACCTCGTGCTTGTACCTCGCGACTTTGCCCATAATCAGACCGTCTCCATCGTCTAAATCTCCAGTAACCAGCACGCCCACAGTCGTAGTCTTTCCATGATCAGCTTGTCCAGCCGTGATAATAGAGATCTGGATTGGTAGCTGATCCCTACAACGCCTCAATAATAATTCGAGGATTCTGCCACTCTTCCCTCGAGCCTCCCTGATCACGCTTATCTTTGCTCCAGCCAAATCGGCGGCTTTTCGGAGGTTATCCAAAGAGATCTCGAGCTCTTCGTCATTTAGACCCACAGGCTCTCCAGAATCACTAACGCCCAATATGTAGAAGGCCTCTCCTCCCCTCTCAGCGAGTCTGTACCTAATCTGTGATGCCAACTCTTCCAGCCGGTCCTTTGTGGGATGGACTATCTTAAGTTTGTACTCTACATTTCCCTCTTCGCTTTCCTTTGGAAGGTGTTTAAGCTGTTCTTCACCCATAATCGTATCTATTAAATAATGCAAACATTAAATCATAACCCTTTCGTATGTTTTTAGAGGAGAGAAATCATTATTAATCGAGTTATACATGATAAATACAGGGATGAGAATTATGGCTGCTGAGAAGAAGAAGGAGTACTACAAGAAGAAAGAAGAGAAGGCGAAAAAGAAGAAGTGATCATAAAAATTCTGGTACGAATGGTCGAGATCGCCAAAAGTCGAGTTTTTTTATTTCAGAGAGTTCTATTGGATAGCAAATCCTGCTTACAAGCCCATTAAGTGAATAAGGGACCCTGGCTAGCCTAGAACCACCCTCTGTGACCCACGGGTCTATTGCTATTCCCTGATTTTTAACTTCAATCGCAAGACTCTTTCTTTCCTCATAGGTCATCTTATAGGCTTGAAGATCCTCAACATAAATGTGGAAACCCCTTCCTGAGTAGACTGCGGAAAGTCTTCGAAAGCCTTTCTCTGAGAGTAGATCTTTGAGTTGCAGGGTTTGCTCTATCACCTTGTTAAAACATATATAGCAGAACTTGAACATGGAGGCACCTTTGATTCTCTCCTCAAGAGAGCCACAGTTGGGGCAGTCGATATTTTCTGGGTCCACATCGAACATTAACTCCTGCCCCAGTAAATCTTCGCAGCTTGGGCAAGTCCTATATTCACAGTCAACACATTTAGAGGTGTCCCTGTAAAGGTTTCGATCGTAATATAGGTCCTCTGGAAGGTATTCGAGGACCATTTCTTTGAGCTCGTTGTAGTCTTCAATGTCAAAGTAAAGGAGTTTGCCGAGCCTATCCCGGTACTTTTTTCGGCAGTAACCTGTTTCATAGCCTGGATCCAAATGGAAGATGGGTTTCTTTAGACTGCCAGGCTTGCTACTGAACCACTTCTCTATCTTACTGAAGTCAAGCGAGGTGTAGTACATTCTCCTTTCAAAGACCCTTGCAGGTCTATGATTAACAGGGTAGCAGTGGCGAAGCCTAGGCACAGACTCACCTCAAAGCAGAGAGGAGGCTATCAGCGGCAGGGTTATTGTCACGTCGCCTATTACTGCAACATGCTTTGCTGTGGGTTTTATTTTTCCCCAAGATATAGCCTCCTTTGGCAGCGCTCCGGATAGGCTACCATCGTATTCTAGGGCAGTCGTCAAATAAACGCAGTAATCCAAACCTTCCTTGAATTGGTTCCACCATATTACATGATGTTTGCTTATGCCGCCGCCTATTATTAGAGCCCCGGTTTTTTTGGAGTCGAAGACCATGTTCAACAGTAAATTCATGTCCTTGAAGAGATCCAGCTTTAGTCTATTTGTCTGTGCATAGAAGAAGAGGTTTGTTCCAAATGATCCGTCAACAATCCCTGGTACGAAGACCGGGACACCCTTCTCGAAGGCAGCTCTAAGAATGGAAGAGTCGTCAGTGATGCGCCTACCAAACTCTCTGGCGAGCTCGCTGGGGGAGATCTCAGATCTATCCTTCATGATGTCTGGGAGGTGCGCCCTCATTAATCGCTCTATAAGAGGACCGTAATCTTCGAGAGGTATGAAAACGTTGCCGAGCCGGTGTATCTCCAGCTCGTTCAGCATAGAGTCGTCGACATCGAATTCGCCACATGCATATTTTGCGCCAAAGGACCGCGCTATATCATGATCTAAAGCTCCACACGTTGTGACAATGGCATTAAAGCTTCCTTTCTTAATTAATTGTGCTAAAGTGCCTCGGAGACCCGTTGATACAACATTTCCAGTAAATGAGAGGAAAGTTGTCGCCCCGCTTGAAGACATCTCCTTGAGGATCTCCGCGGCTCTTGCGACCCTAGGAGCCATGAAGCCGCCCATCTTTCTTAGCTTCATCACGAGGTCGGAAACCGTATCATCCTTATTTATGACTAGGTCTTCAACCTTCTCAGAAATCAGCGCCTCTCTCATAGATTGCTGTTTAGGATCCATCCCTTGAGCCCTCTCATTCACATTTTGTAAATCTTATTAATAAGAAGGACGCTTCTCGTAGTTTTCAGGTTCATAATTTGTATATTTTTATAAGTTTGAGAACGTATGTTATTGGTGAAGGCTTATGAGTGTTAAGATTGAAGACGAGAAAATAGTAGTAGATCTTGGTGGGAGTGAGGCATTCTTAAAATATCATGTTAAGAAAGACAAGATGTACATAGACGCCACTTTCACGCCAGAAGAGCACAGGGGAAAAGGCATAGGGGCAAAAATGATGGAAGCTGCAATAAATTACGCGAGAGAGAAAAAACTAAAAATAGTTCCAGTCTGCCCATTTTCAGTAGAGTTCTTCAAAAAGCACCCGGAATACAAAAATATGCTGGCGGGATGATTTATGCAGACAGTCAAGAAAGGCGGAAGCGCTTATAAATACTTAGCAATATCTGCAGGGCTGTTTTTTATGGGCATGGCTTTAGGAGTCTTTGTGCCAAAGGCCGAGACGCCGCTTTCTGAAACTCCTTTTTTTGAAATTTTATCCCCTTACGTGGAATTGTATAAGCCATACGAATTTTCCACTGTCATATTTTTATTTGCAAAGAATTCTTTAACTGTAGGTCTAGCTTTTTTCCTATCCCCGCTGCTTTTGATATTCCCCGCTACGATTTTATTGCTTAACGGATTTATGACAGGGTTCGTAGCATCAGTACTGCCAATAGACCTAGCGCTTAGGGCATTGGCACCACATGGCATATTCGAGTTGCCCGCGCTTGTGATAGCTGCGGCAGGAGGTTTGTGCTTTGGCACAGGGGTTATCAGAAAAATCTTGAGGAGAATTAGGGGCAAAGAATATGAAGTGGCTCAAGATTTCAAAAGGGGGTTTAAGCTTTTCCTAATATCTTTAGTGTTGCTTTTCGTGGCGGCAATCATTGAGACTTATGTTACGCCGTTTATAGTGGGTCATGTCCCATAACAAGAGTCTAAATATTGTAAGAAATGCCGATATAATCTCAAATATCGAATTTTTAAGCAAGTATAAGGGAAAAAGACTAGTAATTATGCTGATTTGAAGGGTCTCTGATTCATCGACTTGTCAATTTTTGGCACAGATTTTATGCTATTCTTACTTAGAAGGGGGTTTTACGGAGACGCCCATTTCTTTAAGTTTCTCTACTTTGTCCTCCATCTTTCTCTTTTTGTCCCGCCTATCGTCGATCTTTATAGTAGTAATAACCCTCTTTGCCCCAGCCTCAAGCACTGCTTCATGGGTTCTCCTGACCACATCGAATGCTTTTTCCAGAGACTCTGTTTCTATGATAGTGCCCATTGGAGTGACCATGTATCTGACGCCAGACGATTCTATAACTTTACAGGCTTTTGCAACATACTCGCTTACGCCCGTATTGCCAGTTCCTACAGGTACTACTGAAAACTCCAATATTATCATAGCACCACCCGCTTATAATTATGTAGGCATAAATATATATGACCTGCTAAAGGAGGGGCGCCTATTTTATCATAACTTTATAGTGATATGCCCCCTAAAGATCCCGAGACAGGGATTTGAGTTGTTGCCAACCCTCGTAGATTTTCATGAAAGATATGGAAAAAGCTGGTTTAAAGCTTTTTACTTAAAAATGAGTAGATACTCTTAAATGTTTGAAAGTGTTAATTTTCGGGGGATAAATATGGCGAGGGTTTATTCAAAGTCATTTCAAGTATCATTTGTATCCCTGATGATCGCATTAACACTGATTTTTGAGCTGCTAAACAGAGCGTTGCCCCTCAGGGTTCCCTGGGGGATGTCAATAGATTTTGTCGCCCTTCCAATTATGATCACTTTCTTCATTTTGGGGATGGGAGGCTCAATCGTTGCGGCTTTTGGGATGTTTTTAATGCTCTGCATCGCAGGCTATGGGAATATTATAGGTGCAGTCATGAAGACAGCCACCACCGTTTCGATGGTTGTGACCCTCGGAATTTTGTCAAACGGAATCCTCAGAGGGCCCCCACAAAGTACCTATAAGTCCATCCCCAAGTACTCAATCTCGGCCGTAGCATCTCTGTTGGTGAGGTGCGGTGTTGCAGTGGTTCTAAATTATTACTGGGCTTTACCACTGTTCTTTCAAATGCCAGTTGAGAAGATAATAGAGAGCTTCTTCTTTGGTTCTTATTTTGGATTTGTATCATTCGTATCGACCATGAATATCGTACAAGGTCTCGTCGATTTGGTGGGATCTTGGCTCATAGTGTTTGGGGTCGCAAGGCGCTTCTTAGAAGTCAAGCGATTGTAGGTTTGTGGATGGTATATATTCAAGTATCAGAGTTTCGGTCGCCTTTTCCCGATCATTGTAGCCTCGCTGAATACCCCGTAAGTCTCATCCACTATGCCTATAGCAGCCACTGTCTTTTCACCAACCTTCACGGGAACGACTATGACAGGTACACCCTTGTAAGGGCCCCTGTCAGGGATTTTTCTGATGATCACACCTTTTTCAAGAACTTCCTCAAGGACTGGGCCAGTATAGTCATAGTCCACGACTTTATGATCTTCGACCCTAACCCCTTTCTTGTTCTTAGTCCTCATGGTAAGTGGTAGACCACATAGTTCGTGAATGGCGAGAGCCAATGGGGCGATCTCTTCTGCGCTGGAGTCTTCAGATATGACCATTTTTTCCCCCTTTATTCTTTATAAGCCACTGGAATAAGCTTTTTCTATAAAAATATTTATAATTAACTAATTGCAAAAATTAACTCAAATATTTATACTAATCAAAAAGGCGAGGCAGACCATGATAGAAAAAGTGCCTTCGGGGATAAAAGGACTCGACGAGTTGCTTGGTGGCGGACTGCCTAAGGGTAGAGTAACTCTGGTTTGCGGCGGACCTGGTTCAGGAAAGACGATATTATGTGCAAACTTTTTGGTTGCAGGAGCTGTTCAATATAATGAACCGGGCGTATTTGTGACGCTCGACGAAAGTAAAGATCACTTAACAAAAGAGATGGCAGTATTTGGTTGGGATCTCAAGAAGTTGGAAGAAGAGAAAAAGTTGTTAATAGTCGATGCCTCGCCGATTCGCATACTCCCATCCCAGTTATTGTTGGGACCTGTTCCAATGTCCCGAAAAGAGGTTGTCCTCACATCGTTAATCGACCTAATTAGAAGGAACGTTAGAAATGTTGGTGCAAAAAGAATAGCTATTGACCCCATTTCCATGCTTATACTTCAATATCCTGATGTTGCAGAGAGAAGGTATGCAATTGCAAGCATGTTTGAGGAGCTTCAAAAATTCGATGCGGCAGTTCTTGTTTCCTCTGAGTTAAGAGGGGAGGCTTTAGAGCGAGAGTACCAGATAGAGGAATATATTTCACATGGAGTCATACTTCTCCAGAGCTACCAGAATGGAAAGGTTAAAGCGATAAAAGTTGAGAAGATGAGAGGGACCCACTGCGATCCCAATCCCAGACCCTATAACATAACAAATGAGGGGTTTGTGATCTTCCCGAAGGAGCTGGTACTATAACAACCGTTTAAGACTAAGGGCTTTTTTCGATCAGTTCTAGCAGAAATTTGCAGGAATTACCCCCTTTTGCCTTGCATTCTATTTCTTTTGCCGTAAATTTTTCCTTAAAGGTAACAGCACATCCACCTATTATTGTTCCAACAAGTAGCTCGCATGAAGATTTCTGACTCTTAACATTCTTACATATGAAACAGTCTTCGATATCGACGATCCATTTATTCTTTTCCTCTTCGTAGACTCTCGGCTTAATCCTGTAACCATAGTATAGTGAAAGGGACAAAACCTTCGGCAAGTCCCTAAGGTCGAACTTTGTTAGAGGGCTTTCTTTATTCTCCAAGAGAGTCCTAATTGCACTTTCTCTTGCAGCGTATTCCTGAAAGTATTGTTCAACTTCCTCCAGCTCCTCGGTCTCTTCTTCAGAGGAGCGGGTCGATATGTAGAATGCGCTCGCCTTTCTTATCATGTTATATACTTCGAATGGTACGGTATGCTTCCTTTTTTTCAAAAAGAAAAGCGCTACTGGTGTAGGAATTTTCATTGCTATCTTGTTTCTTAGGCGCAACCCCATCCGTTTTTCTGGAATTTTTGCTGTTCCAGTTTTTATGCTAACCAATCCACGCAGGTTCCAAACAGCAATCTTCCTCAAAAAATCGTCAATTTTTTCCGGATAGAGATAATAGATGTGATATAGTGGCATGTCTGAGATCTGGGCGTACAGCCATCGGTCAAATATGCTCATGCTGGGTAACGGCTTATCTGCCGCCCGATCTATTTTTATGCCGAAGATGTTTTCCTTGAGAAACTCGATCTTCTTTTTGATTTCCTCTTCAGATTCCTTTGGAAGGGATTCTGTGAACTCGTCACCCCATTTAATTAGCAGTCTATTACCGTCAAATGTATAGACAAACTCTTCTCCGTGGAATTCGGGCTTACATATCCTAAATAGTTTAAAGGAGTATTGATTCCTCATACCGGGCTTAAGGTTAATTTCGATATATCCGCTTAGAAGAGCGTTTAATTTTTTCTCGAAGCTTGGATATGTTTCCTTTGAGAGAATAATGAATTCAACCAACCCAGTTTTGCTAATCTTGCCAATCCAGAATTCAATCATCTTCAATATTTGTGATTCATCTTCCTTAAGGAGAAGGTAATGAAGGTAATTGTGGATTATCACACCTTCATCATTCATACTTTCTCTGATCTTCGAGACGAACAGATTGACCTCCGTTGCCGTCGTAATCTTTTCAAATTCCACAATCTCCTGCGGAAGGGAGGATTTAACTTCATTAGGAGTGATTATTACTGCCTTGGTTTGGCTCTTCTTTAAGAGAGAGTTCAGGAAGAGGATCGATTCATATCGATTTTCGTCTAATATTGTTACAATTGTCCCCTTAGCAATATCTGCAACATGATCAACTATTTCGTGCCCAAATAAGAATTTCATACGTTTTTACATGCGTTAACAACCAACATAAAGCTTTCCTTTTCTGAACGAAGGTTTGGATTTTTCTTTTTTTAGTCGATGTGAATACTTAAATAACCACTTGAAAATTACTTTAAGGATGGCAGATCATGGTGAATTTGATGGTCTCAGCGGTGTTGTTCGATCTTGACGGCACCATTCTTAACTGCGTCGAGCCTATGAGTAGAGAGTTCATAAAGATAGTCCAAAAACTTGGGGTAGATATTACAGACGACGTCCGCAAGAGAGTTGGTGACAACTTGGGGGATATTTTAATAAGGGAGTCCTCACCCGTTGCTGAGATCTCTCTACTCTGGCGTTTGGGCAGGACTATTGGACTGCCATTCTTCAAGAGAATGGCCTTGATCTTTTTAGCTTATTCAAGATTAAAAAATATTGCAAACAATTCCTCACTCTTCGACGGAGTAACGGAAATGCTTCAGGAATTGAAGCAGATGGGGCTCAAACTCGCAGTAGTCACCACAAGAAGCAAAAAAGATGTCTCATTGATTATGAGGAGATTTTCGCTTGAAAATTTCTTTGAAGTGGTCGTAACAAGGGATGACGTGCGTTTTGGAAAGCCGTCGCCCGAGCCAGTCCTCCTAGCTTTGAAAAAACTCGATGTAAATGCTTTTGATGCGGTAATAGTAGGAGATATGCCCACTGATATCGAGTCAGGGAAGCAAGCAGGGACCAAGACGATAGCGCTCATGACGGGGCTATTTAATGAGAGCCTACTTGAAGCCACTCCTGACCTTACAATCAAATCGATATTAGAAATCCCAAAGGCACTGGAATTGATTTGATGACATGATTAAAGAGAGCAGATATCGGATATGCTAATGGGTGTTGTTGGGGAGAGCTATAATAAAAATAAAAATAAAATGGTATGAAATTCTAAATGTACTCACTATAGACAGTTACAGAAGGGGTTACTTTAACCATAACTGCTGATGCGATTGTTAATGGATTTTTAACGCGAGTCAGCCACTTTCTCATGCTGAAGATCCTCAAGATTTTAAGACCATATTTTATTCCCTCTGTGTCTATTATTTTTGTTAGCCTTTTTGCTTCTTCAAGATGGCGCAGTCCTTTTAAGAAGAGAAGGTCTCCTAGCCTTACGGCCTCAATCTTTGCTTTATTGAGGAGTTTTAAACGATCTTTTTCCATATAGTGCCATCCTTTGTCCATTGCCAGATAAACCACGCTGTTGTATATGCCTGACTTGAGATCCTCTTCGAGATCCGCTACATCGTCATATACATTACATCCCTTGAAAACAAGATCTATGCACTTTCCAATAAGTTCCATACTTTTCAGTTCGTCCTCCGAGAGGTTCATGAGGCCTTCGAGTATGCAAAAATCAATATCAATCCAAACATTACCTACTCCTTTTTCATTAACCTCTTTGAGGAACTTCCTAATGTCAAGCGACTCTGCTTTTTTCTGGAGCATGGAGTCGGTCTGTCCCTTGATGTATTTTTCGAAATCTTGGAGGTATTTCTGAAACATGCGTCCTTTAGAGTTGGTCCTCCTTTTCAGTACGTCGTAGGTTATTTCAGCAAGCCTGTAAGTGAAGTTTTCCGCCATGCCTACCTCAGTATCATCTTCCCTGAAGCTTTTCTCTCTGCCCAGGAAAATATTCAACTGTCTGTTCAAAGAACTCTTTGCCTCCTCATCGGTGTGCCATAGGTCGTTTATGTTGTCCAATGTCTTTATGCTAGTTATCATAGCCACTTTGGCAACGAGTGTGTCCAAAAGAACCTCCTTTGGTACGTCCCTTAGAATTGGGACAGAACTCAATACGGCAAGGTATGTCGCATAGACGTAGTGCTTTCTCTTCAGAAGACGTTTCTTGTTTAGTTCGCGGATGTGCATGCACCTTGAATCTTTAGAGATCTCATAGAGCATTTCCTCAAACCTTGAGACTGTCTCCCTTGCTAGCCCATATGCCCCTTCAAAGCCCTTCTTTCGCCAAGAGATTTTGCCAAGAAGTTTGTAAACCCCCCCTAAGCCCTCTCTATCTTGAGATAAATCCCAAAAGTCCTGACGGGGGTTCACACTGCTCAACCTCTTAACTGTTTATCTGTTATTCATATATACAAATATTATTTTAGATGTGATTTTTAAACTTTTCAATTCAAAACACCTATAAAGAGGCTATAGTCTTCACAGTTGGAGTTTTTTATAAAAATTTAAAAAATTAAATTTCATAAACTAAAAAATAAATCTGCTAATTTGGCTATTTCGAGACACTCCTTATAGAGTCCTGCCCGTTCATGTACGGAATCAGCACATTTGGTACAATTATGCTGCCGTCTTCTTGTTGGTAATTTTCGAGTATTGCAACCATTGCTCGCTCTGTTGCCACCAGTGTGGAGTTTAAAGTATGGACATATTTTGTGGGTTCATTGGGCTTATCCCTAAACCTTATGTTCGATCTCACAGCTTGATAGGAAGTGCAGTTGCTACATGAAACCATTTCGCGATATTTCCCTTGACCGGGTAACCAAACCTCGAGATCGTACTTCTTCGCAGCCACAGTTCCTAGATCTCCGCTACATACATTGACAACCCTATAAGGAAGTTTTAGGCTTTGAAAGAACTCCTCAGCATTTTTGATGAGTAATTCGTGCTCCCTCGGGGATTCTTCTGGCTTACAGAATACGAACTGTTCCACTTTTTCAAATTGATGAACCCTGAATATGCCTTTAGTATCTCTACCGTGGGCACCGGCCTCCTTCCTGAAGCAGGGGCTCACGCCGCAGTACCTCAATGGCAATCTGTTGCCGTCGAGAATCTCGTCTGAATGAAGCCCGAGTAATGCATGTTCAGACGTCGCGATTAAAAACAGATCCTCCCCCTCGACCTTATATATGGTATCTTGAAAGTCCGCCAGCGATACGGCCCCCTCCAATATCTTTCTCTTCATCATATAAGGCGGCAGAAATGGTGTGAAGCCCCTTTCGGTCATGAAGTCGAGCCCGTATTTGATAAGTGCGAAGTTCAATTTTACTAAGTCTCCCTTAAGGTAATAGAACCTCGCCCCAGAGACTTTTGCCGCCCTTTCTATGTCGACGAGATCGAGATCTAGCGCCAAATCAATATGATCCTTGACTTTGAAGTCGAAGGTCCTTATCTCCCCCCAAGTCCTAATTACGACATTATCGTTCTCGTCCTTTCCGAAAGGGACTGAATCGTCCATAAGGTTAGGGAGGCGCATAAGTATGAAGTCCATCTTTTCTCTGTACTCTTGCATCTTTGACTCGATTTCCTTAATGCGGGCCGGGATATTTGCTGCCTCTTTCAGCTTTTCGCTCACGTCCAAGCCCTGCTTCTTTAACTTTGCAATCTCTTCGGTTATCCTGTTTCTCTGGCTTCTGAGCTCGTTTGTCTCCGCAAAATACTTTCTCCAAGATTTATCATACTCTATAAGTTCGTCAAACATCCTAAGTATCTCGGGATCATCTCTGCGTGCTAGGTTTGACCTGACCCTTTCCGGATCTTCCCTTATCAGTTTTATGTCAAGCATGGACTTACCCCGCAGATTTCGATCTCTAAATCTGATCCTTCGGTATAAGTTTAACCTCTCCAAAGTGGGATGCGACGAATATCATTATCGAAACTTCCTCAAGGGACTCTATTATGGACAAGGCTTCGAGCGGGGTAGCACCTACTGCAACAACGCCGTGGTTCTGAAGTATTACAGCCTTTCTGTTCTTGATGTTCTGTGCAACCAGTTCTCCGAGCTCCTTGGAGCCAGGGATTCTAAAATCTAAAATCGGGACTTCCTTGAAGATAACAGCGGCCTCATAGTTTACTGGTTCAATCTTCTTTCCAGCCAGAGCGAGACCAGTCGTGAAGGGGCTGTGAGAGTGGATTACTGCGTTTATGTGTGGACTGCTCCGGTATATGGCGATATGTAGCGGACTCTCTATTGATGGTCTGACATACCCCTCCAGTACGCGGCCCTCCATGTCGATCTTGCAAATGTCATCGGGGGCAAGATCTCCCTTGAACTTACCGCTTGGCGTTATTAGTATCGCACCTTCTCTGGGTAATCTGGCGCTTGCATTTCCGCCAATTCCAGATATGAGACCCCTACTGTGGAGTATCTTCATACATTTGACGAGTTCTTCTCTCAAGGACTTTTCCGTGTCCGAGGGCAAAACCACTCCTCCTACTTTTTAATTAGTACTAGCTACAACTCCATTAAATCTACAATATCTTTTTCTTTTACCCCACTTATAGCCTATTTGGACATTATATGGGTGGCGTGGTCATAGTCAGAATGGGCGGGGAGATCGGCATTAAGAGTAGACCAGTGCGGAGTATCTATGAGAGGATGCTTGCAAAGATCATACAGAGTTCCTTGAAAAGGGATGGCATAGCATTCTCGGAGATATCGAGAGCTGCAGGGAGGATCTATGTGTATACAGAAATGACTGAGAGAGCGTCTAAGAGGATGGCTCGCATTTTTGGGATTTCATCGGCATCCGCGGGAATAGTGACTGGTTCAGAACTCAACGAAATAGTAAAGAAAGGAACCGAACTTGCAATTATGAACTTTAAACCCGGCACATTTGCTGTGAAATGTAGGAGGAGCGGGCATCACGAATATACGAGTATGGAGGTTGCATCATTACTTGGTAAAGCGATATTGGCGACTAAGCGTGATTTGAAAGTGAATCTGGACAACCCTGACCAGACGCTGTACGTTGAAATAAGGGACAAAAGGGCATACCTCTATCTTGACTCAATAAAGGGACCTGACGGTTTTCCTGTAGGGACTCAAGACCAATTACTTGGGATAATAGACGGTACAAAAGAGTCTCTTCTTGCATCTTGGTGTATGTTAAAGAGAGGCGCCTCGCTGAAGGCGGCAACATACGAGGTCGGTAGCAGGGTACCAGAGGGAGCCCTTAATAACTTAAAGACTCTCTTGGAGTGGATCCCAAACGCCTCTCTCGAGACATTTGTGGTGCCCCTATCGACAGATGGAGATGAGGACCTGATGGGATATAAGTTGTGTACTGCAATCAAAATTGCTAGAGATGAGGGCATCGCAGGAATAGTATCCGGACTAAGACCCAGAAGTATAGGCTCCATCAGTCCACTCTCAAGCCTTGATGTGCAGATCTTCTTCCCATTAATGGCCCTAGAGGATAGGACCTTGGACGAGTGGTCAAGATACATTGGAATTGGGGAGTACTCTCCTGATGAAAGTGTCTTTGGAATGGATTACACTTCGGCGGAAAAAATTGTTGACAAGATAAACGCCCAATGCCAATATAGAAAAGTCACCCTCTCTCCAGAGATGTTGCATTTTTGATGCTCTCTTCTAGTAGCGAATTTATTGGAATCTTATTCTCCTCATTTGAGAGCTCGGTCTCTTTTGCATGGGTCCTTGCCTTTATGGCAGCAGCGCTGCATGGTTTTGAGGGTCTAACACTCAAGTCATAAGTTCCTATCCTCTTCGCTAGTTGTTCAACTTCAAGTTTATTCATTCCGAGTAAAGGCCTTATAATCGGCATTTTTATGATCCTGCTGTTTAAGATCAGGTTTCTTAGCGTCTGGCTTGCTTGTTCACCAATGATCTCGCCAGTAACGATTCCCTCGCATCCATATTTTTTTGCAATTATCTCTGCCTTTCTATACATCATTCTTTTGCAGAGAAGGCAGGAGAGGTTTCTCTTGCAGTTTTGGACGATGATCTCCAAGTCCTTTCCATGTGGAACCACCAAGACTTCGCCGTCAATCCCTGTAATTTTGAAGAGGTGATCAATGATCTTAAGCGCCTTATCTTTTGATGCAGAGTCTGTGAAGGGATAATTGTCGAAATGTACAAATACTGGATGCCACCCTTTCTTAATGCCAAGGTATGCTGCTACTGGCGAGTCTATTCCGCCAGAAATGAGGTAAACCGCCTTTTCCATAAAGCTCACAATATATCCTTTGAAGCAAACTCTAAAATATAGTGAGTCCCTAAAATACTCCGAGGGTTCGTTTTGAGTCAGACGGAGGTTCGTTTTGAGGAATATTTGAAGAAGTGCGAAATGCCACAGTATTTAAAGATAGCAGTGGCCATAGATCATTCAATGCGGTCGGCAAGAGCCCTTCGCAGGGCCATTTCTTTGGCCAAAGCTTTTTGCTCAAAACTCTATGTGATTCATGTGATCCCTACTAAGTTGCCGTTTGCGAAGAAGGCACATGTTGCACCTCCCCCAGAGATCTACGAGATACAGTACGAGCATGCAAAGGAAGTGCTAAGTTCTGCAAGCAAAGCTGCCAAGGATGAGGGCATTGAGGTTGAAAGCGTAATGCTGGAGGGAGATCCTGCAGAGGAGATCATCAGATTTTCAAAAGAAAACGGCATTGATCTTATTGTTGTCAGCAGCAAAGAAAAGGAGGGGACGTTGAAGCACCTTGGCAGCGTGAGCAGCAAGGTTGTAGAAGAAGGGAAATCGTCAGTGCTTATCGAGAGATAGCCTTGGAGTATCCCCCCAAATTAGTAAAATTTAAATCTTAATTTTTTCAATTTTCAAATTTTAAGGTTTAAAAGTTTAAGATTTATTAGTGAAAAAGAATACTCCCTCAAAAGAAATTTATAAAGGAAAGACATTTCCTTGGGAAAGACAAAAAATGGATATAGAAGGTTCATTTTTGTCTCGAAATCTTTTTAACCACTTTCACCCTTGAATTGAACTAAGGTGGAAGGTTTAATGAGTAAGTTTACAAAGAGTTGGGAAGCTCCCGAGAAGAAAACTCCTCCCCCCTCAGGTCCACTCAAACCCCACATCGAAAATGCCATAAAGTTGATACAGGCACAGAACCAAAGACTTGATTTTGCCAACGCAAGGCTTGCAGAAAAGGACAAATCACTGTTCTCAAAGGTTGTAGAAGCATATACAAGAAGGGACAGACAAAGAGCGATAATGTACGCCAATGAGCTGGCAGAGATAAGGAAGCTAGAGAAGAGGGTCTTACAGATTAAGCTCGCACTGGAGACAATAGCCCTTCGCTTGACTACTGTTAGAGACTACGGAGACTTTCTCCACACAGTCATGCCTGCACTTTCGATAATAAGGAACGTTCAGCCAGGAGTGCTCCAAGTTGTCCCAGAGGCCGAGAAAGGATTTGCAAGCTTGAGCGATTCGCTTTACAACCTGGTGACAGAAGCTGGCGCAACTTCTGGGCTGAATGTCTCATTCGAGACAGCGAATGAGGACGCTATGAAGATCTTGACAGACGCAGCTACAGTAGCTGAGCAGAGGATAAAGGAGAAGTTGCCAGAATTACCTGCGGATGTCTCTAAAGAGGGCATCCAGATTTAGATTCAACCATCCCTTTATCCTCTTCTCCTGCGTATTTCTCGAGTAGTGAGGAAATTCGAAAATAGTGCATCAATTTAGCCGAGCGACAATCTTCTTAGGTCCATTTTAGCACCCAATTTTTAATTCGAGAGCTCCACCATAGTATGTCTGAGCTGTTTAACGCCTCTACATGCCGAAATCTTGTTTATAAGCTCCTTTACTTTTTCCACTCTGCCCCTCAGAGCCAAAATCTCCAGACAGTCCTTCTCATCTATGTGGACATGAAGTGTAGAGTTTATGACTTCTCTAAACTCATGTTGTAAATCGGTGAGACTCTCCTCGGCCTCGTGCACATCATGATCATAAACAAGGACTACAGCGCCTGCACATTCGGATGCCTCCTCCCTCCAAGTGTGTTCAGAGATAAACAATCGCATTGATTGTTGAATTGCTTTAGAGCGATCTTGTCCCAATTTTTTGATAAGAGTGTCAAAATCTTCTAGCAGTTCCGGCGGAACTGAGACACTAAATCTCCTAACACCCGTTTTCATAAGGTATCAATTATTGGAGAGAGCTAGGTTTATAATATTAGTTTCTATTTAGTTTTTGTTTGTGAGTTTGATTATACTCACAAAATAGTGATTTTGTAAAAAGCTTTTGGCAAGAATTTTTCACCAATAAAGTTTAAAATAGTCATTTAGGATAAAACAGGAGGTCTGGTGGGAGAAATATGGGCATGACCTTAGCTGAAAAGATAATCTCCATGAAGATAGGACGCGAGCCGTCTCCTGGAGATATTGTCGTTCTACCCATAGACGCCGCAATGGCACATGATGGAACGGCCCCGCTCATGATAAAAAGCTTCAATGAGATGGGCGCCAAGAGCGTATGGGATAAAGAGAAGGCGATTTTTGTAATAGACCACATCTCGCCAAGCTCCAACGAAGGAACCTCTGCCCTTCATAAGATGATGCGTGAATTTGCAAAGATGCACGGGATAAAGCTTTACGATGTTGGAGAGGGAATCTGCCACCAGATCCTCCCAGAAAAGGGCTACGTATTTCCGGGAGGAGTGGTGGTAGGAGCGGATTCGCACACTTGTACACATGGGGCCTTCGCCGCATTTTCGACCGGAATAGGTTCGACTGATATGGCAGCGGTATTTGCGTCGGGCAAATTATGGTTTAAAGTCCCAGAGAGCATCAGGATAAATATAAGCGGGAGTTTCAGAGGAAACGTGACCTCGAAGGATGCGATACTTTATGTGATAGGCAAGATCAAGGCAGACGGCGCCACCTACAAGTCTGTGGAGTTCACGGGTGATGCTGTAAAGAGCATGAGTATGGACAGCAGGATGGTAATGACAAATATGGCAATAGAGATGGGAGGTAAGACAGGTCTTATCGCATCAGACGAAAAGACAAGAGCTTTCTTAGAGGGAAGGATACGAGTGCCTTTTAAGGAGATTGCTGCGGACGAGAATGCATACTATGTCGACGATCTAGAGATTGAGGCGGGGAGATTGGAGCCCATGCTTTCATGTCCGCATCAAGTTGATAATGTTAGGGCTGTGAGCGAACTTGAAGGCACTCCAGTCGATCAGGTCTTCATAGGGTCCTGCACTAATGGGAGGCTAGAAGATTTGAGTATGGTTGCCAAGGTACTCAGAGGGAAGAGTGTAAAGGTCAGGACAATAGTTATGCCAGCCTCAAAGGAAGTGATGCTAGGTGCGCTTAGAGAGGGGATCATTGAAGAACTCGTTAGGGCAGGGTGCGCAGTTGGGGTGCCGGGCTGCGGACCATGTGTAGGCGGGCACCATGGCATACCATCTCCGGGTGAAATAGTAATCTCTACTACAAATAGGAACTTTAAGGGGAGGATGGGCTGTGCCGAAGCCGAGATCTACTTGGCATCTCCGCTGACGGCGGCATACTCTGCGCTTAATGGGAAATTCACGGTTCCAAAGGAGGTTGTTTAAATGAGGATCAAAGGAAGAGTTTGGAAGTTTGGAGACGACATCTCCACGGACCTCATAATACCGGGCAAGTATAAGTTTAAGACGATAGACTTTGACGAACTTGCAAGACATGTGATGGAAGGTGCTGACCCGAGTTTTGCGTCCAAGATCTCAAAGGGCGACATAATAGTTGCTGGAAAGAACTTCGGGTGCGGATCTAGCAGGGAGCAGGCACCAGTCGTAATAAAGCATTCCGGGATAAGCATTGTCGTGGCAAAGTCGTTTGCCAGGATCTTCTACAGAAATGCATTCAACATAGGTCTACCCTTGGTGGAGTCCAAAGATCTGCCCGACTACGTTAATACTGGAGATGTCATTGAGGTGGCACTATCCGAGGGCAAGATATACACCAAAGACAGAACTTTTGACTTCAAGCCCATACCCGACTTCCTAATGAGGATCTTGGAGGACGGTGGGCTCGTAGAGCATTACAAGAAGAGGGGAAGGTTTATCTGGGAGACGCAGTAGCACATTTCAAACTTTTAACGGTGCAACCTTTTATATTATATTTAATTAGATATATAGTTGGGGGATAAATATTACTAATAGTGAGTATGACGCTTGGGCAAAAGTCTACGACATTATATACGGCGGATACAAGGAAGATATAGAATTTTACAAGAGGGAGGCAAAAAAGGCTGCTGGAAAGGTTTTAGAGGTTGGGTGCGGAACGGGCAGGATATACTTGGAACTTTTGAAAGATGGAATAGACGCCTATGGGATTGATATCTCACAGTGTATGCTGGATGAGCTCAGGGCGAAGGCGAAAGCCATGGGACTAGAGCCAAAGGTGAGTTTGGGAGACATGCGCAACTTCAAGCTAAAAGATAAATTTGCTTTGATCATAGTTCCATTCCGCAGTTTCCTTTATAATCTGACCACGGAGGACCAGTTGAAGACCCTGAAGAATTTCAGGAGGCACCTTCAGAAAGGCGGTCGTTTGATATTGAACTTCTTTTATCCCGACATAGAAAGGATGATGAGCTTCGGAAAGGAGTCTGAGGATCTGATAGTAACCGACAAGGGAGAGTATGGTCTAAGGGAGAAGTCGTATTTCATTGATGAGATAAATCAGATCATAGAGACGCTTGCCGTCGTTTACAAAGAGGGAGACGTATTCTGGAAGGGTACCTACAGATACGCTTTAATCTACAAGAGAGAATTTGAGCTCCTTTTAAGATTGGCTGGTTTCAAGAAATGGGAGGTATACGGCGGGTTTGATTATCGACCCCTCACTTCATATAAACAGGAGATGGTCTGGATCGCCGAGAACGTATGAAATGATTGCTTTTTTGCTAATCTATTAGGCCATGCATTTCTTTGATAGAAGAGGATAGGAACTTTTTCATTGTTTGGAAGGCGGAGAGCCCCTCAGGGGTCAGCGAGTAATCCTTAATGTTCCTCCTCCCAGAAGTTCTCCATTTGCCAGCGATCAAGCCGTCACCCTCTAGGCTGTAGAGTAGAGGGTATATCACCCCTGGGTGATACTTTATCCCAGTTATTCTACGAATTTCCTTCATTATATAGTAGCCCGAGTGTTCCTTCTTATTCAAGATCCACATTATCATTAGGCGCAATAGTCCATTAGCAGTAGCCCTAAGCAAGGCGTCTTTCTTTTTCATATATCAATATTTTAATTTCCAAAACATTTATAGTTTCGCATATTATTTTCCTACTTTGAGGTGAGATCGCTATGGGTCTCGCCAAATGCAAGGTAATACTCACGAGCGATCGAACCCTTATGAGCAATTATGGTAATTCGCTCTTTTACGGATTCATATCAACCGCGCCCAGGGCATCATTTCTCTCGGAATTCGTCTTTAAGGCAGTCTTCAATAAAGTTCCAGTCGACGAAAATGGAAGGGCGATCTTGGCCCCACAAGGACTAAGGAGGATAGAGTCAGCAATCATCAGGTCGGGCCTCCTTAAAAGGGAAGAGGTCGCCGTCATAATCCCTGAGAAAATTCAAAAGTTTCTCTCCGAAGATACCAAGGTTATAGGGATTTCTACCTTTGATCCTCTCGGTAAAGGTCCGGCCTCAACCACAATCAGCGGTCCTTTTGGGATTGTTCATGAAGAGCCTTTCAATGCGTACTACTTCAGAAAACTTGTAAGCTCAGAAGCAGTCCAAAAGGCGAGAAGTCAGGGAGTTGTAGTCATGGTTGGGGGTCCCGGAGCGTGGCAACTTGGTTATAAAGAGATGGAAAGGATGGGGATTGATGTTGTTGTAGAGGGCGAGGGGGAGTCGATATTTCCAAGGGTAATCGAGTCAATACTTGATGGAAAACTTAAGGTACCCGTAAGAATAACGGCGGATATTCAGGACGCTCCGAAAGCGGAGGACATTCCACCCCTACTAGGGGCGACCGTTGGCGGACTCGTTGAAGTATCTAGAGGGTGTGGCAGGGGGTGTGGATTCTGCACCCCTACGCTGAGGAAGCTGCGCCATAGACCACTCGATGCGATCATCCAAGATGTGAAGACAAACGTTGAAAATGGGCAGACAAACATTTGTCTACATGCGGAAGACGTACTTAGATATGGGACAACAGCCCTTGTTCCAAATCATGAAAGAGTCTTAGAGCTCTTTAAGAGTGTAACTTCGGTTCCAGGCGTAAAAAGCGTCGGAATAAGCCATGCCGAACTTGCCTCAATTGCATCTAGTCCTTCTACCGTCAAAGCAGTTTCAGAGATACTGGGTCTTGAGAGGCATGCCTGGTTAGGTTTTCAGACGGGCATAGAGACGGGTAGCATATCAATAATTGAGAGATACATGTGTAGGAAGCCAGCCCCCTTTAAACCCGTAGAATGGAGAAGTGTCGTGGAGAGTGCATTTTCCATATGCGACGAATATAACTGGGTACCTGCGGCAACATTAATAGTAAACTTGCCAGGCGAAAAGGAGAATGATATTTTGCAGACCATAGAGCTTGTGGAGACTTTGAAGAACTATCGAAGCTTTATCGTGCCGCTCCTCTACGTCCCAGCTACGGGGGATGAGAACAAACCAATGCGCTTCCTTGAAGATGCCAATCAATATCACTTGGAGCTCTATCGCGTCGTATGGAGACATAACCTGCGGTGGATAGAAGAGCTAGCAAATGACTATTCTAAAAAGAACAACCCAGCAGTGAAGTTCACGATTCGGAGCGCTATAAAGTTCGTCAGGGGTTACCTCAACAAGAAGGTCGAGGAGGTCTTAGATGGAGCTTTACGCTCAAGAGCTAGCATATACCAGACGCCCGAGACCCATTAGTTTAAAATATAGCAAATATGCATGAAAGATGCGCAAAAATCATATACTCCTTGGAATTTTAAAGATTGGGGGTTAAAATTTGGGCAAGAAGTACAGGATAGCAGTCATAACTGGAGACGGAATAGGACCTGAGATAACAGAGGCAGCGATCTATGCGCTGAACTACGTCGGTTTAGACTTCGAGTTTATTAAGGTTGAGGCAGGTCTGGGTGCTTGGCAGAAGTACGGGAACCAGCTACCAGAGGAGACCGTTAATATAATAAAATCCTCAGATGCCTGCTTAAAAGGTCCGACGCAAACCCCTCCGGGACCTGGAACTTTCAAGAGCGCCACTGTGACGCTTAGGCAGATGCTCGATCTCTACGCGAATGTGAGACCCTTTAGAAACCACCCTGGCGTACCATCGGTCCATAAGGGAGTAGATCTAATAATTGTCAGGGAGAACACCGAGGGCATGTACCGAGGGCTGGAGTATAATCTTGGAGACTCCGCCATAGGCATAAGGACGATAACGAGGAAAGGCTCGGAGAGAATTGCAAGATTTGCTTTCAATCTTGCCAGGAGAGAGAAGAGGAGGAAAGTCACGGCGGTCCACAAGGCGAATGTTTTGAAAGAGACTTGCGGGTTGTTTAGGAATGTCTGTGCAGAGGTTGCGAAAGAGTACCCAGAAATTGTTTTTGAGGAGATGCACGTAGACGCGGCTGCGATGAGGATTGCAATGAAGCCACAGGATCTGGATGTGATCGTGACCACCAACCTCTTTGGTGACATACTATCTGATGAGGCGGCAGGTGTGGTCGGAGGGCTGGGCATCGCGCCGAGCGCAAATATTGGGGATAAATATGCCTTCTTCGAGGCGATACATGGCACTGCCCCGAAGCATGCAGGCAAGTGGGATGCCAACCCTGCAGCCATAATGCTCTCGGCTGCGATGATGTTGAGGTACCTAGGAGAGGTGGATGCTGGCAATAGGTTCGAGGAAGCCATAGATGCAGTTTTGGCAGAGGGCAAAAGTGTGACGAGAGATCTGGGAGGTAGCGCGGGGACGATGGACTTTGCAAAGGCTGTAGCAGAAAAACTGACCAAAATGCAATGAGATACCACTGATTTCAATATTAGATATTAAGTTTTTTCAAATTATCCTTATGATAAGCGATATTTTCTTCTCCTCGTGTTCCATATAATTCTTCATTTGCTTTCTTCATCCGCAACCAACCTTCTTCTTCAAAAACTTCATCCAGTATAATCAAAGCGGGCGTTTCGTACTCGCCATAAATTTTACCGCCAAGATCATAGGCATTCTAAGAACTCATTATCTCGCTTAATTTAGCAGTATTTTCCCTATCTTTTCAAGCACTTATAGGCATTCTATGAACATGTATAAATTTGACGCGGACCATAAGGACCTAAAAATAAATATACTACCTCAAAATTTAGTTTGAGAAGGGTTCATTTGAAAAACTTTCCTAACGTCAAAGTTGTTGACCATCCTCTGGCCCAAGAGATTCTTACAACTTTGAGGGACAAGAACACTGGACAGATAGCATTCAGAAAAGGGTTGGTGAAACTTGGACGTCTTATCGCACTTGAAATAGCGAGGACAATGGACTACCAAGAGGTCGAGGTCGAGACGCCGACGGGAATGAAGGCTAAGGGAATAAAGCTCACAGATGCGGACCACATAATGATCGTGAATGTCCTAAGGGCAGCAGTTCCATTTGTAGAGGGGATGTTGAAGATCTTCCCTGCCGCGAGGCAGAGCATAATCAGCGCGAAGAGGATAGAGGAGGGTATAGCTGCACCAAACTACAATTTTAGGATAGAGCGGAATTACAGCAAAATATCAAAAATATACCCCAACGATACCCTGATAGTGGCGGATCCCATGTTGGCTTCAGGCTGCACACTTCTTGCGGTTTTGGACGAGGTCATCAGAGACAATCACCCGAAAAGATCTGTAATCGCCACTGTGATATGTGCGCCATTGGGGATTCAGCGCATCAGAGACAAATACCCGAACATTGAGATCTTCACCATTGCTGTGGACGAAGGGTTAAACGACCATGGCTACATTCTGCCAGGGCTTGGAGACGCGGGAGACAGGGCCTTTGGGTGAAAGTAAAGCGAAAGCCCCAATCCATTTTTATAAGGAATTTTTGACAAGGTTTATTATTAAGGTAGACTGTTTATCCTACCCATGATTGAAAAAAAGCTCTTTCTTTTACTTTCCGTGATAGTGGTTCTTCTCATGTACTTCATTCCCTATGGGTTGCTCAACGGAATTGAGGGACCTCTGACATTCATTTTCTGGACGGGAATATCGGTCGCTTATCTGATATTTGTTGCAATTTCGATGCGGAGGTAAAGAGATGGATCAGATATCAGTTTACGTCTCTATACTGATATACCTTGGAGTCGGTAGCGCGATAGCATTCTTCTCTAAAAAATATCTAAAGAAGGACTTCAAGGATTTCTACACCGCAAGCGGAAGGTTCGGTACTCTATTGGCAACACTCTCGTATGCTGCCACGACCTACAGTGCGTTCATGTTTATAGGGCTCGTCGGGCTCGCGTACACAACAGGCGTAGGGGCGCTGGGATTCGAGCTAGTCTATTTTGTAGGAACTCTGCTACTACTTTATTTCATTGCTCCGAGATACTGGAATCTCCATAAAAGGTACGGATATGTCTCGCCTGCAGAGATTTTAAGTGCCCGCTACGGGGGCAGGGAAGTGGGTGCAGCGGTAACAGTCTTGGCGCTTATATCACTCATACCCTACGCATCTTCCCAAGTCATAGGAGTAGCTATGGCAGCGGAGGGTGCAAGTGGGGGAGCCATACCTTATGTTCCAGCCGTGATAATTGCAATTATTGTGGCGCTAATCTGGTCCTTAATAGCAGGGATGTGGAGCGTTGGATGGACAGATGTCTTTCAGGGACTGATAATGTTATTCACCGGGTTTTTGATGGTCTTGTGGGTTTATTCATGGGGATACGAAGGAAGAGGTTTTGATTTTACATCATTAGGGTCCTTATCCTACGTGCCAAACCCATACTGGTCATTTTCTACGTTCCTCAACATGACTATCCCTTGGTTCTTTTTTGCCGTCACAAACCCGCAGGTCGTGCAAAGGCTCTTCTCACCAAAGGACTCTAAGACTCTAAAGTCTATGATCATTTGGTTTGGGGCTTATGGGCTACTCTTCACAGTATTGGTAACTCTATTGGGACTTATGCTCAGGGGGCTCACGGTTAACGGCTTGTTTCCCCTAGTTTCTTATAGGGACTCGGTCACTCCGACCTTACTAGGAATGGCGCCATTGTGGATTGGAGTATTTGGGATCGTAGCGGTGCTGGCAGCTTCGGTTTCAACTATAGACGGCATTCTGCTGACATTGAGTTCCATGGCGGCAAGAGACATATACGAAAGCTACAGACCTGGATCAACCCGCCTGAAGCTTTTGGTTGGTAGGGCTACATTAGGCGTTTTGGCACTGGCATGTACTGCCTTTGCGCTGGCTAGACCTGGATTCATCGTCGATCTGGCTGTGCTATCCTCTTCTCTTCTCCTCCCCCAGGCACCCATAGTGCTAGGCATGTTTGTATGGAAGAGGGGAGGGAGGGCGTCTGCCATATTGACTTTGATCTCAGGGTTTTCAGTGGCAATTGCGCTGTACTTCACCAAAATGACTCCCCTCGGACTCCCAATGAATGCATGGACTATAATCGTATCAACAGTTGTTTACACTCTAACGGCTTCCTTTGAAAGAGGACCAGAAGGAATAGAGGTGTTTTTAGGTGTGGGGGGCGAAGAGGTTTGATAGAGAAGGTATACTTAGACAGAGAGGCAGTCTCTCTATTCTTGGAGATCTGCAAAGACGTGCACCCGAGAGAGAATATTATGTTAATCAGGGGCAAGGTAAAGGGAAATTATGCCGAGGTGACGGAGTTTCTCATACCGCCATTTTCAACCTATGGTGAGGGGTTCTCGGGTTTTCCCATACATATGATCCCGTTTGATTTGACCATCATTGGGATAGCCCATTCCCATCCGAGCGGAAATAATGCTCCATCCACGGAAGACCTCAACAATTTTTATGGAAGGATCATGATGATTGTCGCCTACCCTTACGACGAATCGAATTTAGCCGTCTACAATAGCAAAGCACAAAAGGTACCTCATGAGATCAAGTAGAGGAGATAGCATTTGCGCCCGAATGAGTATTTTAACGCCATAAGTGTTGCTTTTGTACTGGGTGCTTCTGCAAATATTGTATACACTCTAATTTCTAGTTATGGTGAGTCGCAGGGGATTTGTGGACCAGAGGGAGTATTGATCTTTCAGTCGCCTTTATTGGCGATTATGCCTTTGAACTTCCTCTTAATATTGACAGGGATAGCAGGGCTTGCTAGCCCCTACGTTAAGGGGTTGATGAAGAGAGGGTTTTCCAAGTCGGACCTCAAGAGGCTCTTCCTGGGCATGGTTGCATCCGGAGGGTCAGTCTATTCAGAAGGAGGCAAGTATTGCATAAGATTTTACGGCAAAGATCTTGTGCTTCACACGATCTTTGCAGATCTTGCATATGTGATCTATAACACAAGACCTGGGACGACAGGTGCGCGAGGGAGCTATGTTACCCAGCTTTATAGTAAAGAAGCAGTCAGAGAGCTCAGAGAGTTCTCTCCTGAATTTGAGACTCGCCTTGGGGGGGAGCCATCACTCTCTTTCATTCTAGAGGGGGGAGCGGACGTAAAGGTCGAGGCTTCAAGGATTTTAATGTCCACGAGCGGGTGGATCTCCTGTTCGTTCGTTAATACTACTTGCGGTCTGAGGGCTTATCCAAAACTCGGTATTGGTGCAGTACTCCCAAGCAATATGCTCTCTGATTATTCGAAACTTATGTGCGATGTAGGTCTAGAATTTAGCATTTACCAAGATAAGAGATACGATGGTAAGGGATACTTGGCAACTTCAGATTTGAATACTATGAGGGGATTCACAGATCTGGGCGGATTTTTGGAAGGGACCAAAGTTAAGAGGGGAGAGTTTGCAGGCATTGAAAAGAACCTCTTACTTGCGTCTCTGATAAATGCCACGAGTTTTAGGTTTTCCACAAAAGTCGAGGCCATAAAGAAGATAAGAGAGCTCAGCTACGATGATGAGTTAAAGGTTTACTTGAACAGACTGATGCTCGGTTAAGGAGGATCTACGGTTGAAGAATCTCTGGGCTCCTTGGAGGCTGACTTTTATTGTGGAGGATAAGAAGGACACCTGCATCTTTTGTGAGAAGCCCAAGGAGAATGAAGATGCCAAGAATCTGATTTTTGAGAGAAGAGGCAGAGTCTTTGGAATGCTGAACAAATACCCTTACAATACAGGTCACTTGATGATAGCGCCCTATAGACATGTCAAAAATATTGAGGACTTGGCTGAAGTGGAGTGGGAGGAGATCTTTGAACTTCTGAGGGATAGCTTAACTGTTCTGAAGAGGGCGATGTCTCCTGAAGGGTTCAATATAGGATTCAATGTGGGCAGGGCGGCAGGTGCGGGATACGATCATATACACCTACACGTAGTGCCAAGGTGGAATGGAGATACAAACTTCATGCCGGTCTTATCTGATACCAAGGTAATGCCAGAGCACTTGGAAGAAACATACAGGAAGATGCGAGATGGTATTAGAGCCCTAAAGCCATAAGGATCCTGATTCCAAAGCTGCCAATAAAAAGCGCTATTGCTATGTCCATCAGAGTGATAGCAAGCGCATTCTTCAAGCCGTACTCTTTAATCAGTGCCGAGAGGGTTGCTATACAAGGTATGTATAGGACCATCACAAGTGCGAAGATGATCATCTGAGCAGGCGTCATGAAGACGGAGAAGTCGGTTGTGCCGACATATGTGGCCAACATTATCAGGGCTAGCTCCTTCCTGAGAAAGCCGAATATAAAAGCGATACCTGTGGCAACGGGCAAGCCCATTAACCCGACGGTGATTGGCGAAATTCCATTGACGATCAGATCAACCAACTTCAGGGAAGAGGCCAATGAGACTACGAGTGATCCGAGGACTATCAGCGGCAGAGCTATGTAAACGAAGTCCTTGGTCTTGACCCACGTCTTCTTGAGAACTGTAGCTATGCGAAACATTCTAAGCGGAGGCATTTCCATTATGAGACCCACAGGCTCTTCTGGCAGGACTTTGAAAAGTAGTCTCCCAAGCGAGAAGACTATTAGCAGGTCAAGTGCGTATATTGAGAGAGCCACAAGAGGACCCAAATATGAGCCAGCCACACCTAGAATAACTACAGTCCTAGCTGAGCAAGGTATCAGTACAACCAAGGCGCCTAGGAGAAGGCGCTCTCTTTTGGTTTCCATGATCCTGCATCCTATGCAAGCGGGCACGCTGCATCCGTAACCCAATAGCATTGGTATGAATGCTTTGCCGTGGAGTCCTATCTTGTGCATAAGCGAGTCGAGAAGAAATGCAGCCCTTGGCAGATAACCTGTATCTTCCAATATCGACAATAATAGGTAAAACAGGGCCACGTATGGAAGTGCAATTGAGGTGGCAGCACCCAGACCGAAGAGTATGCCATCCAATAAAAGTGAGGATAATGTGGGATCCAATACCTGAAGGTGCGGTCGAATGGTTTCAATCATCCAAACAAAAAGTCCATCTATGTAAGCGGAGAGATAGCTGCCCGCGGAGAAGATTATAAGAAACACTCCCGAAAGTGTCATTAAAAGGATCAAGTAGCCGACCACTTTGTGGGATAGGAGCCCGTCTATACGTTCGTCAAAGGATATCGCAGGCTTCGCATGGGATATCGTGACTTGCTGGGCAATGCGGTGTGATAGGGCATACCTTTCAGAGGATATGATAACTGAAGGCGGCTCTCCATGAAGATCTTCCATAGTCTTCATTACTGAGGCGATCTTTTCCGAGATTTGTTTGTCTTTCAGGAAAAGAGATGTTATTATTGGATCGCCTTCTAGAACCTTTATTGAGATCCAGTCCAAGGGGTAGGGCGCCTCAATATTCTGAAGGTGGCGGGAGGTTTGGGAGATATATGCCTCCACCTCCCTACCATAGGTGAGACGGCGACTCTTGGTAGGTCTTGCCAAGACAGCTTCCATCAGTTCAGTTAGACCAAAACCAGAAGTTGCGACTATTGGTATTACAGGTACGCCCAAGAGCTCTGAAAGTCTATCAACTCGGATCTCAATGCCTTTTTTGGTAGCTTCGTCGACCATATTCAAGGCAATAATCAGGGGGGCATTCATCTCCATAAGTTGGAGGGTAAGAAAGAGATTTCTCTCGAGTGCCGTCGCATCAATTACATTGATTATCACATCAGCCTCGCCAGAGAGAATGTAGTCCCTGGTTACGACTTCCTCCTCAGAGAACGATGTTAGGGAATAGGTACCAGGCAGGTCCACCACCTTGATCTTTATTTCCTTGTAAGCTAAGGTGCCCTCTGCCACTTCCACGGTCTTGCCGGGCCAGTTGCCGACCGACTGATTTAGACCCGTCAGACTGTTAAACAGCGAACTCTTTCCTACGTTCGGGTTGCCCACGAGCGCTACTGTTATGTCTACTTTCCTGGAAGGTTTTTCCATTTTTACCCCCCTCATAGGGGCTTAACCAAGATCTTTGATGCGACCTCTCTTCCGATGGCAACTTTCGTGGAACGAACCGCTAGCTCCAAAGGACCACCTATGGGAGCCCTTCTTAAGACTTTTAATACAGTACCAGGAGTTATGCCAAGGCTGCATAATCGAGAGATCAGACCTCTACCCCCTACCAAGAAAACGACTTCTGCTTCCCTACCCTCTGGTAACTCGAGAAGAGGTATTAGCTCCTCTATGTGACAGGGTATTGCCTTCAAGCGATTGTAAAAGTCATCAATATAGGACCTGTCGATCTTGTGGCATGATATCCAGTGGTCTACAGAATCAAGGCGTGCACTCTCGTCGCCTTGGTGTATAATGGAGTTGTGAACAAAACGCTCCCTATGGTTCAAAAGGAGGGACTCGCCCCTATCAGTGATCTTTAACTTACCGCCCTCTTCTTGGAGATAGCCCCCCGTGATGGCAGAGTCCAGTTCCCCTTCCTGAAAGCCAGACTTCTTCATGTCTTCTCTGGTGACAGTGCCTAGTTTTGATTTCAGTTTGCAGAAAGCCTCTAGTAGCTCCTCAAGCAATTGATCATCCCTCCGATACGGGGATCGGCTTCCCATGGGGGCATGATTTTGGTTTTCCTAGCTTTTCGTACAGCAGCTCGAGGATCTCGCCACTCAAGTGGTGCTCTATTCCGCAGACCTCGCTCTGAACCTTGGAGGGATCTAGCCCTAAGTACTGAAAGAAGAAGCACTCCAAGATTCGGTGCCTCTTGAGGATTGCTCTCGCATATTTTTTCCCTTCCTCTGTAAGTCTTACACCCCCGTAGCTTATCCATACAACCATCCCCCTATCCGCCAACTTCTGAATCATTTCTGTGACTGTTGAGGGATACACCCCGAGACGTTCCGAGAGCTCCTTTGTGCGAACTGTCTTCTTCGAACCCTCCTCTGAGATAACATAAATGAGCTCGAGATAATCGTCAGGATTCTTATGATCTTCCCTAGACAAAACTACACCCAATATTTTCGGAGAGCCGAAAAATATAAAAATTTCGGTTGATCGAAAATTGATGGTATTATTGAATCATTTTAGCTCCGATAATATGGCCTTCGCAAGAGCGCTCTCTTTTCCACGAAAGACCTCATAGGGACCATACTTTGAATAGATCTCCCGAATTGATGCCCTGACACTTGCCTCGTCATTGCCTTCTACAGTTATCTTGAGGATGTCTATCTGAAGACCCTTCAGGAGAAAATAGGATATGGGTCCGATGGCGCCAAGTTTGTCTGCTTGGGCTGTTATCTTCGTCCCATACTTTTTGGCGATCAGTTCTAGATCTTTGATGGTAATTCGAACGCCTCTTTGTTTAAAGAGATCGTTCGGGAAGTAATAGAATGTAGTAGTAACCGTCATTAATAACTCACCCTGCGTACTTACTTGGAAGAGGAAAGTTCTCGCGTTTCAGTGAATTTAAGGCGCTCTGGTAATAGCTTAGGTCTATTTTAGACATAAGAAGAGCGTAGTCGTTCTGAGATATTAAGGAAGGGACCAATAATGAGTAAAAGTCCCTAAGATCGTCGTAATTGATGTATGCGCTGAGGGGATTTCTAGGTCTTTTCAGTTCAGGATCGATGTAGAAAATGCTGTCATAGACTATTTCGATCGGAATGCTTGGCAGATACTTCTTGACCATTGGAAGGGACTCGTTAGTGTTCGAATATGCCAAAACTTCAGCTTTTATGAGAGCCTTTATGAACTTTGTTACGGCATCTGGGTTAGACTTGATAAAAGATCCAGAAAATGCTTGAAGGCAGCAAGGGTACTCCTTATTATAGATCCTTGCATCCCAAAGAGAGATGGTCAGATTTCGGTACTTCGCCAAAGAAGCGTAGGGCTCCCACAAGAGCGAGGCATCTACTGCCCCGGATTCCAGTGCCGAAAGAGCATCTTGTGGGGAGAAGTACTCCTTGATGGTGACCTTTACACTAGATTTTGAGATCGCATCCTTGAATACATAGTCCCCGGGAACATATTGAACTGTGCCGAGACGCATGCCAAAGAGCCCATTTATACTTGAGATTGATAAGGTCCTGTTTGTGACAAGGGCTGTGCCGTCTAAAGAATTCCCTGCAACGATCCTTACGTCGAGGTTCTTTATGAAGGCTGCTAAGGCTACGGAGGTAATGGGAGCACCGTCTATTTCATTGGAATAAAGTGCGCCAACAAGCTGCGCTACTGTAGGGTACTCTTTAAGTACTACTTCAAGACCTTCTTGTGCGAAATATCCTTTCTCATAAGCTATCCAGACAAGACCATAGCTGGCCGCAGGCATGTAGCCGATCCTCATCTTTATTGGTGGAGGTTTGTAGAGCATTAAACCTGTAAAGGCGGCGATAACAACTGCTGTAATTAAGACTAAAACGTATGCTTTCCTCATAATCCTCAATCCCTAAATATTGGGCAATTTAATAACTGTTTCTCAGCCCTTGATTTTAGAGAGTTTTATTTTAGCGATGGTTTGTTGTACGTCCTTTGACTCTACGCCTTTTACAATAGGGATTGCCCTTTCCGCGATATTCCTCTTTCCGCAGAAGTGGCATTTGAATGAAGATGCCCCTTCCCTTCCAGCACAGACCGCTCCGCATTTTCTGCAAAGGTAAATGTTGTACCGCAACCTCGGACCTCCGCAGAATTTAATTCTTCAAATAAGCGGCTGATAAAAGCTACGCATTATAGGCAAAAAACCATAAATAGCCCATCCCTGATATACATTCATCACGAAATTAGGTGATTGGCAAACTTGAGTGAGATCTGTTCGAAATGCGGACTCCCTAAAGATCTATGTGTTTGTGAGGCAATAGTTAAGGAGCAACAGAGAATAAGAGTATTTTTGGAAAAAAGGAAGTGGGGAAGGGACGTTACAATCGTGGAGGGCATTGATGAGAAGAGCATTAACCTCAAGGAACTCTCAGGGAAACTCAAGAGTAGATTGGCGTGTGGAGGAACGGAGAAGAACGGTAGGATAGAGCTCCAGGGCGATCATCGCGAAAAAGCAGCGGAGATCTTGATAGAGAGCGGATTCCCTGCAGACAACATTGATGTGGAGTAGCGAGGCTTGGAGAACTTCAAAGACACGCTTACCTCCTTAAAAAGGAGAAAAGCGAGACCTAAAGCCTGTCCAAGATGTGGAAGCTTAGACGTTTCGGTATTAACAATGACTGGATATATTTCTCAACCCACATACCTTTGTAATAACTGTGGATTTCAAGGGAATATTTTCTTGGAAATTGAAAAAGAAGATGTGAAGAAAGAAGGGGAGGAAAAGGAAAAACTAAGGGAGAGGGAATAGAAAACAGACATTGAAGTTCATTGAAGCGGGACTTCTATGCCGAGTTCTTTCATTAGTTCCTTGTACCTGTTGCGGACTGTCACCTCGGTGACTTGGGCTGCCTGTGCGATTTCCTTTTGAGTGCGCCGCTCGTTTTCTAGTAGAGAAGCTACATAAATGGCAGCAGCAGCAAGCCCAGCAGGATCTTTACCTGCAGTTATGCCTCGCTTTTTGGCCTCGCGAACTATCTCCGCTGCCTTGTGTTGAGTTATCCCGCTTAGATCTAGAGCGCCCCCGATTCGAGTGATGAAGTCAACCGGGTCTGCGATGGGAATGTTCACGTCCACCTCTCTCAGTAGTAACCGATAGCAACGAGCAACATCCTTTCTACCAGCCTTTGTGTACTTAGCGATCTCGTCCAATGTCCTTGGAACCTTTTGCGTTCTGCAGGCAGCGTAGATTGCTGCCGCCATAACAGACTCTATGGATCTTCCCCTAACCAAACCTTTTTCGACAGCCTTGCGGTATATTACGGCGGCTTCCTCTTTGACACTCTTAGGCAAACCTATCTGTGAGCTTATTCGATCAAGTTCGCTCATTGCTTGTGCCAGATTTCTGTCCAACGAACTATGAACACGGGTTCTTATCTGCCACTTCCTCCAGCGAAGAATCTCTATCCTTTTTCTTGGCTCTAGCCTCCTACCCATCGCATCCTTGTCTCTCCAGTCGATGACTGTTGAGAGGCCCCTGTCATGAACTGTTGGTGATAGCGGGGAGCCAACTCTGCTTCTCTTGTCTCTTTCCTCTGAGGTAAAGGCTCTCCACTCAGGACCTCTATCGATAATCTTCTCGGATATTACCAAACCACAGTTGGTACATGTGACCTCCCCCCTTTCAAAGCTCCTTGCGAAACTTGTGCCACCGCAGTTGGGGCACTTCACACTCTCTTGATCACTTGCAGGAGGCCTGTTTTCCCTTTTTTCCCCTTTTGGAGAGGTCTTAACTTCTGCTTGGTACATATCAACCCGACCTAAAATTTTATATGGGAGTAAACACGCGTAATAATTTATATTTAAACTTTTCGATTTGTTTATATTTACGAAGTTAGGACTTAATTAAACCTTTCGAAGGAACCTTATCTAAAGTGCCATAAAAATCGATATTCAGTCATGGAACTAAAGTAAGAAAAATTAATAAATCATAAGGCTTTTTTGTTAATTAGCCCGGTGGTGTAGCGGCCAAGCATAGCGGGCTCTGGCCCCGCTGACGAGAGTTCGAATCTCTCCCGGGCTACCATCCTCCAGAATGTAATTAATCCCGATCTAAAGTGGTAGAAAGATTGGCGCACAACTTACAATTAAGATGCTTGAATGTATTTAGTAATCATTTTTGATAAATTTCCATTTAATATTTAACTTTTAAAATTGTTTTTTATAATTTTATGATGCGAAAAATTTAAGTTTTAAGCCTAAAATGACATTTACCAAAACGGCTATTTGGAGTTTCGATAAATGGGACGAAATATAAACGGTTGCAAAGCCGTTTTTAAATTAACTAGGTTAAAGAGACTGTTGCTTTTTACATTGGGGTCTATATCTTTATTATTCGGGATCTTAGGAATGTTTCTGCCAATTATACCAACGACGCCTTTTCTACTCCTATCAGTTGCTTGCTATTGTAGGAGCAGTGAAAGAATGTATCAATGGGTATTAAATAACAGACTATTTGGACAGTACATAAGCAATTATTTAGCAGGAAGAGGAATTCCTCTAAAAACTAAAATATTTACAGTTCTAATACTCTGGTCACTCATATGCTATTCAGCTATTTTTTTAATTGATGTCTTTTTCGTGCAGATAATACTTATTGGTATAGCCATTGCAGTGACTCTTCACTTAATAAAACAGCCAACATTAAAATAATAATACGAATTGGTCTTATCAAGTATTGTTCTTAAATATTCACAAATATATGCACAATAATTTATTGACGAGCCTTATGGTGTCGCTTTTTATGAACTTAGTCGGCGTGAGTTTGTTCTTATTCAAAGTACGCCCCAAGATCGTAACCATTCCGTTATGCCTGAGTATATTAGTTGTGCAGCGAATGCCGCTATAATTATGGTCATAAAACGACCCATTGCCCTAATGCCGTTTCTGCCAAGAACCCTAACTAAGATCTCTGAGTATCTGAGCAGCAAATATGTTGCAAAGGTCACAATAAATATGCTAACAATTAATGAAAACAACGATACTACCCCTGACAAAACTATAATGGTAGTCATTGTACCAGGACCAACCAAAAGAGGGGTTGCAATAGGGACTATAGCAACTTCGGCGTGAGATTCTAAAGATTTAGTTCTTGGTAGACCCCCAAGCATTTCGATAGCAATAGCCATGAGTAGTATACCTCCGCCTACTTGAAGACTGGAGATGCTAACATGAAAGAAACTAAGTAGGTAACTCCCTCCGAATGCCAAAGCAAGTGCTATTACCAGAACGGCAAAGGATGAATTTCTTACTATTCGGTGACGCTCAATAATATCGAGGTCGTCGGTTAGGCTCAAAAAAGTCGGTATTACACTTATTGGATTTAAAATTGCGAAGATCTGTCCAGTTATAAATACGATCTGTGTGAATATTGCTGAAGGGTCTCCGATGATGTTTATCATTTTAATTGCCCAGTCAGACCATCTCTTAAGAGAATTTAAATTTTTGGGCAGGGTTTGCTAAGATGAAAATAAAAATAAAAAATTAATGGATTCTAAAGGTTTTCCTTACGTCCTTGTTCAAAAGCATTATTATCACTATGATGTCGATAATAATCATCGGTGCGCCTCCGAAGAGAGAAGATTCGGATACGCCTGTTAAAGCGAATACGATAATTCCGCTAATAACCCCAAAAACGGATAGAGTTATGGATAGGAACCATGCCCATTTTTTGATGCGCCATAATCCATAAGCTATTGTAAAACTCAAACAGCTTAAAATTATCAACATTGGGGATAAAGTGATATTTAAAAAAGCCAAAAAATTAACCAAATAAACTAAACCGGAAAAGCCTTCTATCCCAGCAATTATCTTTACCTCTGAAGGTACAGGAGACTTTATTGATTTGGAGTCTTTGCTAGGCATGTTCATAAGCATTCACTAAACTAACCATACATCAGAAATATTTATTTTTGTTTTAATTTCAGTTAGGTCACCCAATAATTCAGCTTAAAAAATTTTACCAATAGAGGGTTCAGGTTCTCACATGTAGAAATGAATGTAAAAAATAAAAAAGGGGTTTATTGGGTTGTAGTTTGTGCAGCAGGCGCCTGCGGCGCAGCAACTTCCTTGTGGATGTCGTAGTATAATGGACCGCGTTCCTTCTTAGTTATTAGTGATACCACTATAATGGTAATTAAACCAAGAACGAATCCCCATGCTCCGGCGTCCAGGTAGAACCTCTGTAAGAAAACTCTCGTGCCCAATGGAATTCTGTACAGGAATGTCAAACCAGCCGAGACTACTAGTCCCACGAATACTCCAGCCGTCCCGCCCCATTTAGTTATACCCTTCCAAGTGGTAGACAACAGAAGTGCGGGAGCAAGTGTTGCAGCAAACTGAGCCCAACCGATGGCAGCGAGCCAAGTAATGAGTTCTGCAGGGAACATCGTTTCGATAACCATCAGAATCCCTACGATCAACATGGCTATTCTGAGGTTCCTAAGGAGTTGCTTGTCAGTCCAGTTTGGTCTAAAGCACTTGTTAACGATATCTCTTGCAATTGCAGCTCCGCCCATCATAACGAATCCATCTATGGTGCTCCAAGCTGCAGCGATCACACCTGCAATTAAAAGCCCACCTATTACTGGTGCTTCGGCTCCAAGTTTGTACACGGTTAGCCAAGCGATCACATAGTCTGCAGATTTATAAACTGCGATAATGTTCGGAGCTTGACCTGTAACAGTCAAGTATTTTGTGACCTCTCCTAGGTAGCAGTAAGCAGGGCATGTAATTCCGAAGACTATTCCTCCCATAAGGCCCCAGAGCCAAAGAGTGCTTGGTTTCTTTATGCCGTAGAGCTTCTGGACTATGGCGGGCTGACCGGCGAGACCAAAGGACGATAGGAAGAGCGCCCAGCTGATCCATAAGTACCATGCGGCACCTCCCATAGCTAAGTCCTGATTCAGCCAAGCAGCACCACCAGTAGATTGAGCGATGGTTGCGAGCATATTTGAGTAACCGCCAGTCCAAGTGTAGCCAATTCCAACAGCGATTAGCGACGCCACGATCATCATTGAAACGTTTAACGCATTAATTATAGCACCAGCTATAAAGCCACCAAGAATAATGTATACGACCGAGATTGCAATGCCAAGCGCTGCTCCGGTAACATAATCCACACCCAAAATCGTGCTAAGCAATATACCTATGGCTTTGAATTGGGCGGTTGCGTAGAAGACGCATGCTATAACGATACCGATGGCGGCGAAAATTCTGATGAGTTTTCCACCATAGACCTCTCCTAAGAAGTCAGGCATAGTCATCAAGTTGTATTTTTTGGCGGCTATTCGCATCCAACGACCCAAGAATAAGACGGTTATTGGGAAGCCAGCCATCATAGGTAGACATAGAGCCCAGTGCTGGAAAGCTCCAGCGGCGTAAATGGCACCCGGTAGACCGAAGAAAGCCCATGCTGAAACAGCGGCACCAGCGCTCCACATTCCAAGCATCCAAACAGGTATGGCTCGGCCTCCTACCATGAAGTCCCCAGAGCTTTTGATGCGCTTTCTTGCCCATACGCCAACGCCCAATATCAGTACAATCCATATTACTACAATCGCAGCTTCGATTAAAATTCCAGTTTCTGGCATATTTACCACCTCATAACTCCTGTACAAGCTCGGGGTGTTTTTTTGCCCAAGAGCGCCACCACAGCATTGTAACAACGGGTATGACGAACCAACATAGCCATTCCATAACGTATATCAAAAGGAATGTGTTAGTCCATGGAGTTCCCGGTAAGCCGTATCCAGGTAAGCCCCAGCTAGAGATGCCACGAAGCCAGTCAAAAAGAATTAGTATCGCATATTCACCCAAGAATAGAAGGTCCAACAAGTTCTCTCACCATTCTGTTTTGATATGGTTTAATAGCTTTGGTGTTTATATAAGTTACTGGTTTGCCACGAAAAAATTTATTAATCAAGTACAATCACATTAAGAAACTACGCATATCACACATAAATTAATTTATAAATATTTAATACATTTTTAAAAATTGATTTAGAGATTATTAAAATAACTTTAACCTAAACCATTAAAAATAATCTATACCTAAAAATGTATATACCGCAGTTCAGTAGTACTACATGGGTTAAAAATGGCAGAATCAGATAAAAATGTCATACCTCCAACCAAGTATATCATAGTGCTATTTTTAATCCAGATTGCGCTGATTGGAGGCGGGGGGGCTCTTGCCTTTTCTGGGATTGGTAAAGCCTTTATGGAGAACCTATATCAGTATAGCAAGATGGAAATGGGTAGGGAGGGCTCGATTCAATATATTTACTCAACAAGCGGGGCAGGTTACATTTCTGTGGACTTAGGTGTGGATATGAAGACAAATTACAATGAAACACATAAGGTAGTTTATTGGTACACTAATATTAAGCTAAAACCGGGAGATACAATCATAGACCTTGTGAAGAGTTATTATAAAGCAGAAAAAGTTGAATTGAGGATTTACCCTGTAGAAAATCCTTCCAAATGGATAGTTATAGAAGACTATAACGTGAGTAATTATCCACTTGATGTGGAATATGGAGAAGTCGGCGGGTTAAGATACATAGTTGCGATTAATGGAATAAAGGCGGATCCCGGGAGTCTTGAACAGTGGATGATTTATATCTGGGATCCAAAAATTCAAAATTTTCAATACTTGGCTGCGCCGCCAGACAAGTTCGAAGTTTATAACCTTGATAGTTTTGTCTTCCTATTCGACAAGTTTGGAGCTTTCCCACCGGATTGTTGCAGTGGAGCTTTGAAATGGGAATATGCTGAGTACCAAGGCCCGGGAAAGTAGCCAAGAGATAAACCTAATTTTGATATTTTAATCATTCTTCGCATCGACACTTGAAGGACTTTATTATTTCAAGTGCCTTCTCGCCAATATCGGGGCTCTTTTCTGGTGGCCGATACTGTAATAGTATGAAACGATTCGAGTTCTTGCAGAATACGCCTAACCCCATAATGTAATCAGAGATCTCCTTTCTCGGAAATTTTCTTACAGCTCTATATGACAACTTGTGAAAATAATATGCATGTTCTGAGTCGCCGCTCCAAGTATAAGTTTCTAGTTTTGGATCTATAATATCAGGGTCCTCTTTTATCCGCTCGATGTTTTCCTTGAAGAAATCTTCCGGTGTGGGATATTTTTGCAGGATCTTAGTGAGATCGTTCCAGTCCATCTTTATCATATTGCCAACATTGGCATGTATTTCCACGGTTCCTTCATAGAAAACCGAGTCCTTCCATAGGATAATTTTGTATTCCTTTGGGATATCCAGCTGTAGTCCATAAATCTGAAATAGCATAAAAAACCTACCAAAAAAAGTGTTAGCGTACGATGTGTACGCTACAGTGGGCATTTTTGACTATGTATTCGGCGACGCTGCCAAGAAGTGCACGCTTTACGCCAGTCAGTCCTCGAGAGCCTATCACAGTTAATGCGCAGCCTTGCTTCTCTGCCTCGGTAACGAAGCCAGCACCAGGGTTGTCCCACGTTGGTACGATCTTAGATTCTACGACCTTAATGCCCTCTTTCTTAGCTTTTTCCTCGTACTTCTTTAGAAGTGGCTCAATCTTTTCAGCTACCTCTTTTGGCACTGTTGGCGGGTAAGGAGGAATATCGCCCAATAAAGCAATTGCCGGAGGGGAGTAAATCGACACAATAAGGAGGCGCGCGTCATACCTTTTTGCTAAGTCTACTGCAACTTCAAAAGCCTTCTCCGCGGGTTTTGATCCGTCTACCCCAACCATTATTGTTTTGTACATAATTCATCCCTTAGACTTTATTTGTATATAGCGACTTTTTAAGGTTTAGTGTTTTTTGTGCAGCAGCAATCGAAACTCTTAATAGCATCCCTTATAACTGCTTCGTCCGGATTTTCCTTTTTTGGATCAAAGCGGGAGTAAACAATTATAAACCTATTTGAGCGGAGACAATAAAGGCATTTGCTGACGATTCTCATAGATACAGTCTTGCTAAAAGGTTGCTTGTAAACGTAAGTGAATTCGTGGGGTATTGATTCGTGTTCCTCATTTTTTATTGGAGCCTCTTTGGTGAAGTCTATTGATTTTACATTCTTGTTCTTCTTCATCTCTTCAACGTAGTTATTTAGAAAGTCTTCCACTGTGGGACTCTTTGACCTATGCTTCTCAAGATTTTCCCATATTATATCTAGCGTTGATCCATTTGGTGTGGAGAAGCTGATTATTCCAGCACCATATTGTGATTTCCTGTCAATGGAGAGCTTCCACTCATTCGGGACTTGCATCTCAAAGTCGTAAAGCGCAAATCTCAAAAAATCCACCAACAGCCAATAGGTCCAAGAATTTATATTTCTTGCGCAATAATTTTCATGGAGGGGAGAAAATGGAAATTAAAGTGGTCAAACTGAAAATGCCAAAAGATTCAAATGTTATAGTGGGGCAGACTCATTTCATTAAGAGTGTTGAGGACATATATGAGGCGATTACAACAACAGCGCCTAAGGCCAAGTTCGGAGTTGCTTTCTGCGAGGCCTCCGGCGCCTGTTTGATTAGGTATGATGGAAATGACGAAGAGCTCAAAGAGGCGGCCGTGACGGCTTGTAGGGAGATAGGAGCAGGGCATGTATTTGTGGTATTTCTGAGAGAGGCTTATCCAATCAATGTTCTCAACGCGCTGAAAAATGTACAGGAGGTCTGTAACATCTTCTGCGCAACGGCAAACCCTGTGGAACTCATAATTGCTGAGACTGAACAGGGAAGGGGGGTGCTCGGGATAATAGACGGCAGTTCGCCAAAGGGTGTCGAGAGCGATTCGGATAAGGAGGAGCGGATAAGATTCTTGAGGAAGATAGGATATAAGAGATAAATTTCTAAAATGATAATTTAATTTTTATATAAACTAAATAATGATTTTTATAATTTTAATTTTTTGTTTCTTAATCTTCAAGTTGGTAAGAGGGCTTATTTCTTTTCTAATTCACATTTAACCTCGTAGTTAATAATAACTAAGCCTATGGCAGTTAAAATCAAGCCGACTATCAACAATAATTCTAAATTGGATTTTCCTAAGTATTCATCAAGCAGGGCCCATACGCTTCTGAAGACTAGTATTGAGGCACTTAAAAGCAATATTTCCCCAAGAATAATAATAGCGAGTCGCATGAAAAATAGTTAGTCTTTCCTAATTTTAAAGGGTAGCTATGCTTACTTAGAGCATATAATTTCTTCAGTGTTTTAAAGGAGGCGATTATTGGGAATGAAAATGGGCTTTGAATCAAGAGTGCGGAGATAAGGTTTATTTACGAGAATGCTGAATAATTATCTGAACTTTTGACTGTGGTGAAAATGCGAACAAGAACTACCCAAAAATCGAGGTTTTAGACTTGAAAGGTAGGCGAAATTGTGAGGCGACTTGTCCCCACTTTAGGTGTGGGCAAAGGGCTTTGCAAATAAGATCCAGATACCCCCAGCAATACGGCGGTCAGAGAGGAAATCCCTGGGATAGAAAAATGCAGTCCGATGCTCCCCCATACTGTAACTGGGTCGGCGATTACTGCGTAGCAGCAAAATGCAATTATGCATTCTGCGAGAGAAGGGCGCTACTACCCGACGGTTCTTGCGGTCTTGAGGAGAGGGAGTTGCAAAGACAACCCAGGAGCATAGAGGAAGAGGCAAGGCGCGAAGAGATAGCGTTGAAGACTGCACAGATGAAACTGCTCAAAAAGACAGGGAAGTTCTTCGTAGAGTAAAACCCTTCTTTTCTTTTTTACTCTATTGTCTTAGTCATTTTTGCGGATTTTGGCCGCAGATTGGACAGTTTGGATTTCTTTTTATGGAGATTTCTTGGAAACGCATTTCTGCCCCATCGTAGACTAAAAGTCGTCCCATGGCAGGGTTTCCTATTCCTGTAATCAGCTTTATCGCCTCAGTCGCTTCAAGACACCCAATCACGCCCGGAGTCGTGCCCAAGACGGGGAACCGTTCTGGCTTAGGAGGTTCGCCAGGATACAAACATTTTAAACAGGGTCCTTTATGAGGAATTATTGTCATAAGATAACCTTCCATTCCGTAAACTGCGGCATAGATGTACGGCACATTGTTTTTTACGGCAAATTCGTTGATAATCATGCGGGTCTGGAGGTTGTCCTGGCCATCTACTATTATGTCGACTCCCTTCATCAGGTCGTCAATGTTTTCTCCAGTAATCTTTTCATTTATGGCGTCGATACGCACGTTAGGGTTAAGGAGCGAAAGTTTCATTGCGGCAGATTCGACCTTTGGTCGATCTATGTCGTTGCTCCAATGAATGATCTGCCTGTTAAGATTAGAGAGTTCGACAACATCGCAATCTATTAGGCGGAGATAACCTATACCTGCAGCTACAAGATAAAATGATGCAGGGCTCCCAAGCCCCCCTACACCAGCGACCGCAACCTTGGCGGAGAATAACTTTTTCTGACCATCCAACCCAAAACCACGAATCATCATCTGGCGGCTATATCTGATTAGTTCGCGATCCCCTGATTCCATTTATCTCGCCATATCTTCTGAGATAGGTAAAGAAATAAATATTTACGCTCCCAGAATTTGAGGATAAGCCAGGGTGGCCGAGCGGTTTAGGCGGCGGGCTGCAGACCCGCTACACTGGGGTTCGAATCCTCACCCTGGCTCCATCGGTGATTATATGGGAATAAGCTCTGATCTTAAGGAGATTATTGGAGATTTAATAAAAATTTTAACTTTGTTAAGAAAAACCTCTCCGGACCATCGAATGAGCGAGAGTCAAAAAGAAGAGATCATTAGGTCGTTGGATAGTGCAAGGAGTCGCCTCGATAAACTCAGAGAAGGGATAGAAAAATGAAAATACCTAAGGAAAGGCTGGAAAAATACAAAGGTTTAAAGAGGGACTTTGCGGAGGAAGATTACATAAACCTCCAGCCCATACAGCGTGGTGGGGTTCTCACCGAAGAGGCGATGAGAGCCATCTTAGAGTTTGGGGACGGTTACTCAACATGTGACTGGTGCCCTCCGAAGACCGCAAGGCTTGACATGATAACAAATCCGCCCATCCAAGATTTTTACAAGGATCTTGCTGAATTCTTGGGCATGGATGTTGCCAGGGTTGTAACTCGCTGTAGGGAGGCGAAGTTCATAGCGTTCAGGATGCTTGGAAGACCAGGAGACTATGTAGTGCTGGATAGCACAGCCCATTATTCAAGCTATATTGCGGCAGAACTGGCCGATATGAAGGTCAAAGAAGTGCCAAATAGCGGTCCTCCTGAATTCAGGGTTGATTTAAACGAATATGTTACAAAGATCGAGGAAGTGAAAAAAGAGTGTGGTAAACTACCAGCAGTCGTACTTTTGACCCATGTTGACTACCTATACGGCAACCTGAATGATGCAAAAATTGTCAGTAAGATAGCAAAAGAATACGGCATACCTTTCATATTGAATTGTGCCTACACCGCAGGCGTAATGCCAGTGAACGGTAAGGAGTTGGGCGCGGACATAATAACTAGCAGCGGACACAAGAGCTGGGCGGCTAGTGCCCCTACAGGAATACTTGCGTTCAACAAGTCCTTGGAAGAGAAACTCACAGCTCGCTCAAAGATAGAAGGAGATCTAACAAAGAGGAAGTTTGCAGCAAAGGAACTTGCCATGCTTGGCTGCACGGTGATGGGAGCACCCCTCATTACATTGATGGCATCTTTTCCTGAAGTTGTGAGCAGAGTAGAGAGGTGGGGCGAAGAGATCGAAAAGGTCAGATACCTTGTATCGGAGCTGGAGAGGATCGAGGGGATGAGGCAACTAGGGATCAGACCGAAGATGCATACATTAACACATATGGAGACGGAGGGTTTCTACAAAGTCTCCCTAACACACAAAAGGAAGGGGTATTTCTTGTATGATGAGTTGAGAGATTGGAAGATCGTCGGGATACAGCCAGGATTGACGAAGCACTTCAAGTTCAATACCTATGGGTTGACTTGGGATCAGATAAGGTATGTTAGGGATGCCTTCTTTGAGATAGCAAAAAAATACGGACTGAGCTTTAATTGAGACGAAGTTTCAAAGATCGATCTTCTTCAATAATATCTCAGGATTTTTGAAGAGTACAGTTTCAGCCTCAGATTCGTTGAGACCTGCCCCTCTAGCCACAGTGAGCGCGGTTTCAGGCGAGAGGTGATCGCCTATGTTGTGTGCATCTGAGTTCACTAAGAGTTTTGCACCAATTGCTGAGGCAAGTTTTGCAACTCGACCGTTTCCAAGGCAGTGCCCACATCTGTAGGAGAGTTCTAGAAAGATCCCGTTGTCCTTAGCACTGGAGATGGCATCCTCTGAGATCATACCAGGGTGCGCCAATATATCCACATCTGGGCACATGCAGGCAGCCATATTAGTTCCAGGCTGTACTGGCTCAACCGGCGTTTCCCCATGAACGACCACTATCTTTGCTCCGCGGTTTTTTGCCTCTCTGGCTAGCACAGGAATACTCTTTGGCGGAACATGTGTTAATTCTATGCCAGGGATGAGTATGAAGTCAGAAGGTGAGTAATATTTGGATACGAATTCCGAGGCCAGAACTAGTTTTTTTATTATTGATTCAATGTTGGAGAGGTCGGCGTGATCCGTGATGGCTATAGCTCGGTTGTTCAAGATATATGTCCGCCTGGCTATCTCAGACGGAATCAGTTCTCCGTCGCTAAATAGCGAGTGCATGTGAAAATCACAGATTTTCTTCATGAGGTGATTTAATCAATACACTGTTATATATCATTTAATATTCAAGGCATTTTGCAAAGGGGGTTGTCGTTTTATAGCGTTCAACCGCAATCATTATAAGGTTTTGTCTTTATCCATCAAGGGCGTGGACACACCGCGCCATGGTGAGCCTCATGCAAAATAGCGGACCGAAAGTTACGCCCTGGGAGGTCAGGGGCGAGGTAGACTATGAGGAGTTGATTAGAGAGTTTGGGGTTGAGCCGCTCAATGAGGCGCTCATAAAGAGAATCGAGAGGCATGCAGGATACCTGCATGTGTTGCTCCGTAGAAATGTCTTTTTTGCCCATAGGGAGTTCGGCGAATGGGTGGACTCATATGAAAAGGGTTTAGAGGCCGTGCTGTATACGGGGAGGGGCCCATCAGGATATACTCATCTAGGCCACCTGGTTCCATGGATCTTCACAAAGTATCTTCAAGACGTGTTCAAGGCAGATCTATATTTTCAAGTGACGGATGATGAGAAGTTTTTGATTAACCCAGGAATGAGCATTGAGGAGGTAAAAAGGTATACTGAGGATAACTTGCTGGACATAATAGCTGTCGGATTTGATCCCAAAAGGACAAAAATCTTCACCAATTTAAGTTACACCAAGGAGCTCTACAACATTGCAGTCAGAGTGGCAAAACATGTTACGTTCTCTACTGCGAGGGCGACTTTTGGCTTCACCGAGAGCTCTAACATCGGAATTATATTCTTCCCCGCAATGCAAGCGGCGCCATGCTTTTTGCCACAGATCCTCAAAGGAACGGATGCACATGTTCTGATCCCCTGTGCCATAGATCAGGAGCCCTACTGGAGAATAACCAGAGATGTCGCGCCGAAACTGGGATACAGAAAACCAGCAGGGATCTATAGCAAGTTCATACCAGGACTTGGGGCAGGAGGAAAGATGAGCGCGAGTATGCCGGAGACCTGTATATTCTTGTCGGACTCTCCCGAAGAGGCAAAGAAAAAGATAAGGAATGCCTTCACAGGCGGTCAGCCAACCGTGAAGGAACAGAGAGAAAAAGGCGGAGACCCAAACGTCTGTGTGGTTTACTGGTATCTCTATTACCTTTTTGACGAGGATGACAAGAGAGTTGCTGAGACGTATGAGGCTTGCAGGCGCGGGGACAGGATCTGTGGGGAGTGTAAGGGACAATTGGCTGAGAAGGTCGCAGCATTCCTTATTGAACATCAAAGAAGAAGGGAGAGAGCAAAATCGATTTTGGATGAATTCCTTTTAAAGGATTGATATACCAGAGTTGGCGATAGAGCTGATGAACATTTCTGAAAGCTGTTGTAACTTTATTCGTGGAAAGGTTGGATTAGGGCGTGCAGTAATTTTAATAGCAATAGTGGTCTTTGTCTTGACGATAGGCACAGTTTATTATATCCTACCCAAGAGCGGGTTTCCAGGTACTAAAGTCATAGCCGATCATCCAGAGATCATAAAAGCCTTGGAGGAGAAAAGACCGCTAATGATCTATTTTTCATCATTGGGTTGCCCAACCTGTTTGATGCAGGACAGAGTGTTGAGCACAGTTTATCCGAAATATGGGACAGATGTGGAGTTCGTTTACATTCTGCTCAGCAATTCCACGGAGAAGATCTTTGAGGATTGGTCGGTAATCAAGGTCCCGACTTTGATATTTGCTGACAGGGAGGGGAATGTGGTTTCAAGGTTTGATGGGCGATATTTGGATGAGGGTTCGCTAAGGGCGGAATTGGAGAGAATCAAGTGATGGATCCTTTCCTTTTGGTTTTTGCTTTCATAATGGGGCTGATGTCCATAGTAAGTCCATGTGTACTACCAATAATTCCAAGCTACATAGCATTTCTATTTGGTAGTAGCAAAGTGGGGATCATGGTAGGCACGCTTGCAATTTACAGCGGAATAATAGTGGGGGTAGGTGGGGCGGGTCTAGCACTATCATTAGTGGGAACGGTCCAAAGTCTCAAAATATTCTATCTTGTAGCCACGATCCTTATTGTATTATTGATAATAGACAGTCTGGGAATTGGGATTTTAAGATCGTTAAGTCTGACTTGGTTAGCGCAAAAGAAAGGGGTTTTTACTGGTTTTATATTTGGGTTACTTTTAATGTTGGTGGCTGCGCCATGCGCGGTTCCTTTGTTTACTACAACAGCCATGTTTGCCCTCACATTAAGTGAGGGGTTCTCAAGGGGGATTGTCCTTTTGATGTATGCACTTGGGTTGGGGCTTCCGTTTGTATTATTCGGCTTGATGCCCAAGCTCTCAGGGAAGATTAAAGGTCTAGGTCTAAGTGGTAAGTGGTGGATCAAGGTTAGGCTATCGATCTTGGTCGGTACAGTTATCTGGCTCGTCTGGTCATTCTTTGCAGTTTAAGACCTATGGTGAGGCCACCAAAGTCGTTGTCTGCAAGATTCCTGGAATGCGCCTGATCTGAGTCACAATTTCGTCGAGGGAGACGAAGTCCGCAACCTCGACCCTTATGAATACATCAAACTCACCATATACCGTCCTGCATTCCGAAATACCGCTTATCTTTTTAACTTCCTTTATTACCTCATATTCCTTACCAGTGTCAGTAACGAGTAACATGTAGGCGACTACACCATTCATGCTCGGCACCTGATCATAAAATGTTGGAAAGGGTTAAAAACTTAATGATCAATTTTTGATATGGTAAGGGATTCAATTTGAGAGTTGTCTTGGCCATCACGGGGGCCAGTGGTGCCATTTATGGGTTCAGGCTGTTAGAAAAGTTACATGAAGCTAAGATCGACGTGAAAGTGATAGTCTCTAAGACTGGGCTGCAAATACTCGAAGAGGAAACAGGGTTCAGTGATAAGGACCTATCCAAATTTGGGAGGGTTTACAGGGACTACGATCTTAGGGCACCCATGGCCAGTGGTAGCTACATATTTGACGCCATGGTGGTAGTCCCTTGCAGTATGAAGACCTTGGGTTGTATTGCTAATGGGATCTCCTCGTCTTTAGTAACGAGGGCTGCTGACGTAGCCCTCAAAGAGGGCAGAAAGCTAATACTTGTGATTAGAGAGACGCCGCTAAATATAGTCCACATAAAGAATATGTTAAAAGTAGCGGAGGCAGGTGCTGTGGTTATGCCAGCATGTCCAGGCTTTTATCACAAACCTAATACTATAGAGGGGCTTGTGGACCATTTGGTCGGAAAGATCTTGGACCAGCTTGGGATCAAACATAGTCTTTATAGGCGTTGGGAGGATTTTTCCAAGACCTAACAATATTGAATTTTTAAGCTTCGGTTATTCCGAAGATTATTTAGTGATCGACGCTTTAACCAGTTCATCCTTGAACTTTAGAACGCATTCTTCTGCATTTTTCAATAGTTGAAGTATGTCCTCTTTAGAGGCGTTATTCACATGAATGCCGGCAATGACGACTGTTTTTCGTCCAGTCTCATTAAAGATTTTTTTAGCAGCATTGTGAGAAACTATATAATCCTTATGGTTCGGTAACGAAAAAGTCAGAGGTTCGCCAGATTGGCTGCAGATGGAGACCGCACCGATGTGTGGCTCTTCGCCCCCGCCGATGTATATCACAAGGTCGCGCCCAACCTTTATGAGATCCAGATAGACCCTGTGTCTTCCCTCTCCAAATTCAATTAGGTGTAACATGATAAGCGCCTCAGGTAATCCAGTCCTTACTATTTATCTTCTCAGGAAGGTAAACATCAGAAAGGAACCTAAAGCCTTTTGAGGACTTTGCTTCTATCTCCGCCTTTACCTTCTTCTCCAAGAACATGTTTATTTCCTGTCGCCACTTTTTGGACTCGTAAAACCAAGGATAGCGGGGCAGCTTTGTCACAGGATCCTTTACGAGAAGCTCCTTGGCTCTCTTTATGTCGATCTCATTTGCCTTTATAAGATGGTCCCGCGGAATCTCGTACTTTTCTATATCGGTCATGGTCATGCCCAGAAACTTAGCCTCAGGGCATGCTAGTCTGAATGACTCGTAGGACAGAGAGATACTGCCAGCACGGTAGGTCGAGTATATGTACCACCCAAACGGATCCGCATCTGTTAGGACGTAAACTGGAAGATCCCACTCTTCGTTAAGACGCTTCACCATGCGCCTGGTGGCTCTATCGGCCTGACCCTTACCCGTGATGAGAATGCAATTGTTTTTCCGCCAGAACTCGTAGTCGTTGAGCCTTTGGAATATTGCATCCTTCTCCACCACTAGAACATACTCTGCGTCTACTTCCAAAATTCGGATTTGGTCACAAAGGGAGGGTATGTTGAATGCACCTATTCCAAATTTGGTGCAGTCAATTCTGTTCCCTTTGGACTCCAAAATGATGTTTCCAACCATGGCACCCCTTGACTCAGCGACTATGCCCATCTGCTCCCTAAGGAGGCCTGTCATAACCTCGATGTCCTGGAAGATCGAGTTAGATTCGTCTTGGTCGTTGAACGTCTCGATCTCTGTGCCCTCGATGGTGTGTAGTGTGTAGTAGTATAGGTCCCTGATAGTTGGGTGATCGTTGTTCTTAAGGGCTTCGTAGATAGCTCTGGCGAGCAAACAAGTCTGCATGAAGGATCTGACTCCGCTTATGTCGTTGAATTTTCGCTCTCCGACCCGTTCTCCCAGCGTTATTATGCCCCGCTTCTTATCAAACACAGTGTTAGATGCGGTCCTCAAGGGTATGCGCAGTACAGGAGGTTTTGAGACGCTTAGGTCCTCAACAAGTTTAACAAAGATCTGCCGTAGCTTCCTTTCAGCATCGTCAAAAGACTCGAGAGGTCTTTCCTTAATATTGCGATTTTTTACCATAAAATCACCTGATGAATGCGTCTAGAGTATGTTGAGGCTTCTCCCTCGCCTTCTTTTCTTGAGGTGGCAACTTGGAAACAATGCTCGGGGCAGGGGGCGCTTTCAACTTGGGGGCTTCCTCTTTCAGGGGCCCCCTCTTTTCTGGATGCTTCAATTTTGTCTTCACGGTCTCCATAAGTTTGTTAAAGATCTCTTCTTGACTGGTGCCCGTCAGTAGTGACAAGTCTCTCGCGATCTCGCGTGCGTAGATTTGGAAGATGCTCTGCCTGTGACGTTCATGCTCCTGCCTCTGTCTGTGGGTTACATAGGAGTGTATCATCCTGCCCAGTGCCTGAAGTGCGAGCCGCAATTGCTCGTGAATCTCATCGTGGTAGGCGACGGCGAATTTTCCGGGTACAGTGTACGGGACTTTGGTTGATATGAGTGAGACCACCAAGACCATCGGCGCAAGGGGGAGCGTTCCCTCCTCCTGCGGGAGCTTGTAATTCCTCCAGTTTATCTCCTTTACCGTCTTGTATAGTAGGCAGTCCTTAGAGTCATAGATTAGGGGACACTTGTTACCGAGCCTTATAACCTTGGCCTTGAAGACGCCAGGTCTTACAATCTCACAGTCGCTCGCCACGGAAGCGCCGCCGTAGGCTACAGCGACCTCCACTTGAAATGGGATGCCCCTGTATGACCAAGGCTCTCTTGAGGTCGCTTCGATGAACTCAGCATCAGGGTAAAGCCTTCTGAGGGACTGTCTTAGAGCCTCCTCGCCTATTGGGCTCAAAACGTCAAGTGGAGGGCGCATGATGTCAACCTCCTTGGCTGCCTTGAAGAGGGTCTCAACATTTATCTCCCTAGGCGGTACGTTAGGAGGGATCTTTGCGGCTGAAAGTAGCTGAAGGGCCTTTAGATCGGAGATCCTAACGAAGTGTCTAACCAGAAACTGCTTTGCATCCCTACAACATTTGTCATTAGAGATCATCTCAAGAAGAGCTCCTGGCTCCATGGAGAGGATGTGGGGTTTTATCTCCTTGGGTTGGGGCGGGAGGGTTTTTGTCGCCCTAGGGTAGTGAATGACCTTCTCCTCACCATTTACAGTAGGCTTGAGTATGAACTTCAGCTCCGCATGAGGGTTTGCGAGAGAGAGTTCCTTTATGAAGGACTCCACCTTCTTTGTGAATTCCCCCGCGACCATCAGCTCCACTTTGGTCCCATGAATTCTATCGAAGGGGACCTCCTCTGCAGAGATGACGATGGGCTTATTTTGCTCGGTATCTATCTTAAGAACCACTCTGTATGCCTTCTCGTCCGTCTCGGTTTTAGTTGTTATAGTTGCAGGCTCCAACGAGGTCAGCTGGGCGTATATTATCGCCGCATGGACGCCTAGCCCCTGCTGACCCCTAGATTGCTTAAAGGAAAAGAACTTGGAGCCGTAAAGGACCTTTCCAAAGGCCTTAGCCACCTTGCTCCGCACAACGCCACAGCCGTTGTCCTCAACGCTGATCTTGAAGATCGGGAACCTCCTTATTCCACCATCTTTGATCCTATTTGTGATTACTTCGTATTCCTTCTCTGTGGCGGCTAGAACGACTGTGATTTCAGGGAGGACGCCCATGGCCTCGGCTGCGTCAAGGGAATTATCAACAAGCTCCTTGATAGTCTGAACCAAGGCATGTTCCGGGTCGCCGAAACCGAGCTGTCCCAAATTCTGTCGGTAGTATTGTGCAGGGTTTACGGCCCTCATCTTCTTCGCTTCTGCTTCGGCGACTGTGGGGGGTTCTAAGGCGGACCTTTCCTTGTTCCGCTCCTTCCTTGGGCGTATATTTCTTCGCAAAACGGGCTTTCGTATTATTTTCTCTGATCCTATTTTGTCCGCCCTTATCTTATCTGCACCGTCCTCTCCTTTCACCATCAGATAGACCCCACATAGTACGAGAGCAGTTAGGTGTGCCCGTCATCCAGTATGTATAAAAAGTATTTATCCCTTCTCGGCAACATGAGGGCGCAACATATAAGAGATTATTACGCCCGATTAGGCGCTATTGTCCGACCACAAGAGAGGGAAAAAGTTTTTGAGATCAAAAGCCAGGGACTTCCTCCAGAAGCATGCCCTCGATCATGAATGGGGGGTTTCTGGACGCGACGCCCAATGCCTCTTTGAGTTTTGATTCTCTCTCAGCATAGATTTCTACTACTGGATCGCCTTTCTTGACAGCGTAGCCCATCTTCGCGTAAAGTTTTACACCTGCTCCTTTGTCGAAGGGTGCGCCTGCAGCCTTGGCGATGGCGTTAATTGCAGAGTTGTAAACGCTGCTCACGTAGCCGTCGGTGGGGGCTGTAAGTACATACCTTTTCTCACCTAATGGAATCTCGTCAGGCTTAATGTTGGGGTTTCCGCCTTGATTTTCGATTATCTCACGGAACTTCTGATAGGCTCTCCCGCTCCTCAGGATCTCCTTAGCCATATCTTGACCTCTGCCCCTAGGAGCCAAACCAGTCATCTCGAAGAGGGTTCCAGCGAGTGCTGTCGATTTTTCGATAAGGCTGTTCGGACCTCTGCCCATAAGTGTCTCAAGCGCCTCCTTTGCCTCTAGTGCAGGCCCCACAGTGTGACCGACTGGCTGACCTCCATATGTTAGACCGCAGCGCACCCTGATGCCGAGGCGGCTCCCCAACTCTATGAAATCATTGGCAAGCTTCCTTGCCGCCTCAAAGCTTTCGACCTTGGCACCCTTTCCGGTTGGGATGTCCAAGACTAATGTTGAGACGCCCACAGCTAGCTTCTTCGACATAATGGACGCCAACATCTGGGGGCGAGGATCTATTGAGAGTGGATGTTCTACCCTTATGAAGAGATCGTCGGCAGGTGCAAGGTTCAGGCTGCCTCCCCATGCTATGTAGCCCCCAGTTTTCTGGAGAAGTCGCCTAAGCTCGCTCACCGAAAAATCTACAGGAGCAAGGACTTCCATGGTGTCAGCGGTCCCTGACGGGCTTGTTATAGCCCTGCTGCTCGTCTTTGGTATCTTAAGTCCAGCGGCTGCGACGATAGGTACAATGAGGAGTGTCACCTTATTTCCAGGCACTCCGCCTATCGAATGCTTGTCGACAACGGGCTCTCCAAAATCTATGGTATTTCCAGTTTCCACCATTGCACGAGTTAGGCTCTCTATCTCGTCCATATTCATTCCAACGTACTCCTCAGCCATGAGGAAAGCAGCAATCTCGAGCTGGCTCAAGGAGTGTGTTACTGCGTCCTTCACTATTTGGGCTATCTCTCCCTTGGTGAGTGTTTGACCCTTCATCTTTTTACGAATGTATTCCACCGATGGTGGGGTGGGGGCAGGAGATATTTCCACCTCTTCTCCTTCTGAGACAGGGAAATCCTGAAGTAGGTCCCTATATATTCCGACCTCCCCTGGACAGACGAGCCCGCTGGATACTTCTATGTGACAAACTATACTGTCAGATATGTCAACCCTTGCAAGGACATTTGCCGCTCCCTTGCTGAGGCGGACTCGGTCGTGAATTCGAAGCATCAGGATCTTTGCGTCCTGTTCGTTCAACACCACACTCTTCTCTCCTGTGGTGATGTCTATGATTTTTGCCTTAAGTGTTTGCATTTCGGGATCACTACTCATTAAGTTCTAACGCGCAATTAAAAACCCTGCGGACTTTCAGTCTTCGCCCAGAGCCTTTCCGCCCCAGTGTTTGAGTGCGATCTCTAGCTCCTTGTGGGTTTTTGCGTATTCCTCCAATGGGATGCCGGCGACGCAGGCATCTATGGCCTGGCGCATGGCTGACGCTCCAGCTCTTGTACCCAATGGGTGACCGTGTATGCCGCCACCTGCATTTATGACGCAATCTTTGCCCAAAGCCTCAAAATTTGCGGGTACAAGACCAGGATGTATGCCCCCAGAAGCCACAGGGAAGACGCTCTTCAGCCCAAACCAATCCTCCCGAAGTGAGTCGATGATCTTTTTGAGCTCATACCTCCGCTCTTCCGTCGTTCCCATCTTTCCCGCACCTGTGCCCGTATGAAGCTGGTCGCCGCCCAGCATTCTTGCGATTTTGGCTACGACAAGCATAGATATCCCATGCTTGGGATTTCTGGTGAAGCTCGCGTGCATGGCCCTGTGCATATGTATTGGAACCCCAAACGCGTAGCTAGAGAGGAACCACTCCACGGTAGGCAGACCGAGTATTATTATGTCAAGCATGAGAGTATTTGCCCCGTTGTCAATAGCAGCCTCAGCCAGCTTTACCATTCTGTCTGGAGCAGCCGTAACATTCACCGCAAATAGGACATTCTTACCAGTCTCGGATTTTGCCCTATCTAAGGCATCCATTACCTTTGAGACGCGCTCCTCTAGCGGGCAGAAGGCTTGATTTACAAGGGTCTCGTCATCTTTTATGAAGTCAACGCCCCCTACAGCAGCTTCGTATGCAACCTTTGCTGTCTGTTCAGGGTTCAGTCCAACCTTTGGTTTAACGATGGTTCCGAGGTGTGGTCGAGGTGCCGAATTCGTTCCTACTAGCTGCCTCACTCCCTCTATTCCGAACTCGGGACCGCGGTAGTTTTGGACGAGTGACTTCGGAAATTCTATATCCACTAGACGGACGTTATTAAGAGCGGATAGCCCGAACAGGTTTCCAGCAACCATGCTCAAGATATTTGCAATGCCGCTGGTCTCCAAATCAAAGAGGTCCAGCGGAAATGCTATATATACAAAGCCTGACCCGCCTTCCCCCTCCATTTTGTACATTTTTGCGGGAAGTTTCGTCCTGACCCACTCGTTAATAGTCGTGACCTCGGTCCACGTCCCAATGGACTCCTCTGTGGCGATGGCAATGCCAGCGGACTTCAAGCCAAGCGGGCTCTCAACATAATATTTGGCAGAGATATACTTATCTGGATCGATTTCCTCAGGTCTGGCGGTAAAGATCTCGTCCAAATATAATGTTGTGGCGGATTCTCCCTTCATGCCCATATTCATACTTATTCTTCCTCCTCTACAGTTGTCCTGCCTATAGCCTCCTCGCCTATCGTCCATCCAAACTCTTCCATTAGTATCAAGACGGAGGCCTGAGGTGGTATAATTCCCCTCTCCGTTATAATGATATCTATGAAGTCCGGAGGGGTCACATCAAAGGCAGGATTTGCAACCTTGACCCCTTTCATCTGTGATAGCTCTTCTGGTGGAATGACCTCTTCTGGGGGGCGCTCCTCTATCTCGACAAGCTCTCCTAGTACCGTGCTTGGGCTGAATTTATAGGTCTCCGCACCAACAAAGACGCGCACCCTAGCCTCTTTTGCCGCTAATGCGATCTGCGAAGTACCTATTTTATTCACAACTGCCCCGTTCGCGGTGACTACATCTGCACCGACTATGACCTTGTCTACCTTTGGCATGAAGTACCTAGCAGCAGAGTCCACTATTAGCGTAACCGGAATTCCGACCTCTGAGAGGGCCTTTGCAGTAAGCCGCCCCTGAAACCTTGGACGAGTCTCTGTGGCTATTACACGGAACTCCTTACCTTGACGTTTGGCCTCTTTCAATATTGAGATAGCCACCGAGCTGTTACAGTGGGTCATTATGAGATCGCCGTTCCTTATTCGCTTGGCACCGATATCACTTATCCTGCGAATAGCCTCTTGAGATGACTTCTTAAAGTCCTCGGATGCCCTTATAGTTAGAGCCCTAAGTTCGTCGACATCCATGCCTCTCTTGAAGGCGGTCTTAACGCGGTGCATCACGTACCTCAGAGCGTTTGGAAGTGAGACCGCCGTCGGACGGGTATTGAGGAGGAGTCTATAGGCACCCTCAAGCTGATCCATGTACTCCTGAGGGGACTCGGCTTTTATGTTTACGGCGGCTATTGAGAGGCCCTCGGCGGCTGCACGACCTATTTGAGCCGCACCCCTTATTCGCATAGACCTGATGTCTTCTGCCAGTTTGACTAATTCTTCAGGATACAAAACTCAGACCTCATCAGTAACAATATCAGAACGACCCAAAAAGCCTTTTTGCAGACTAATGAGGGCTCGAAACAAAAAAAGATCAGGAGAGGCTTTTTATGATCCTTGAGATTAAGGGAGCAACTGAGACCTTAGAGTGCGGGCTGGGCACCGTGTCGGTAGATATCAGGTTGTCAAGACCAGCCTCCTTAAGCTTTTGATACGAGTCTTCGACCATTAAGGCATGGGTCACAAGCGCGTCTACCTTTTTAGCGCCTTCATCCAAGAGCATTCTAATCACTTTGACGAGTGTCATTCCAGTGCTTATTATATCGTCCACAAGAACGACGGTCTTGCCTCTCACCGAAGTGCTGCCCCTGACAGAGACTTCCCTGTCCCCTAGCCGCACCTTCTCCATGATGGTGTATGGCGATGATAGGCGCTCGGCGACCACTCTTACCCACTGCTCAGACTCCTCATCGGGTCCAACGACCACAGTGTTAAGGTTCCCAAAGTTTTTCAGGTAATAGTCCGCCAGGAGGGGCATAGCTGAGAGGTTCAAGGACGGGGTTCGGAAAAGATCTGACAGGCTTCGGAAGCGATGAAGGTGTGCGTCAATAGTGATGATCCTATCGATCTTCGGTGATTCGATCAATGATGCGATTACCTTTGCACTTAGGGGCTCGCCCATCTTGAAACGAGAGTCTTGGCGCAGGTATGCAAAGTATGGTATCACAACCGTCAGAGATCTGCACCCAGCGCTCTTTATGGCGTCTACCAGAAGAAAATACTCCACCAGTAAAGCGTCTGGTCTGAGTGCGAATGAGTGAATAAGAACGACATCTTCGCCTGAGAGGTCTCCGGAGACCTGAACGTACTGCTCGCCGTCTGGAAACAAGCGCCTTGTGCTTTCGACTATTGGGATATTAGTACCTTTGGCTACCGATCTAGCCAATGCTTCTGACGAGGAGCCGTAGGTGATCAACACCTCTTTTTCCCCACCAATCTAACAAAGATTGGGATAAGGAGGGAGCGACCAGGCGCCTACCAGTATCCCTCAAACATACGCTGGTATAATTTAATCAGATCATCCCTCGAGGGCTTTCTTGGGTTCTTTAGTATGAACCTTGAATAGTTATTGAGGAGGTCGTCTACCATTGGCTCTAGATCTTTTTCGTCCAGACCGAGTTCTTCTAACCCGAGTGGAAGGTTTAGCGTGTCCATTATCTCTGTCAGGCGCATAGCTATTGCATTCCCAGTCTCCGCGGGAGAGGCCCCTTCTGTGTCTATGCCGAAAGCCGCAGCCATAACGTCCAACTTGTCAGGTATGGCTGGTGCGTTGAACTCTAAGACGTAGGGCTCTGCCACAGCCACAGAGACGCCATGAGGAAGGTTGCACTTAACAGCAAATGTGTATGCAATTCCATGAGCAAGACACAATCCTGTATTCATGAAAGCCATGCCTGCTAGCAGCGATGCCAACGAAAGTCCGCTCCTAGCCTCGATGTCCTCGCCGTTTGAGTATGCCCGCTCCAGGTACTCATCGGACAGGCTCATTGCCTCGAATGCCAATGACTCGGTTATGGGGGTTGAGTCTAGGCTCATGAATGATTCCATTGCATGGCAGAGAGCATCTATTCCTGCTGAGGCGGTTGAATGAGGCGGGGCGGTCAACGAGAGAAGCGGGTCCACAATTGCTAGCGACGGGTATAGAAAAGGATGGGATAGGGCAAGCTTCTTTCCTTTATCAACAACTACAGATATGGGCGTCACCTCAGAGCCTGTGCCGGAGATTGTGGGTATTGTGATAACAGGAGGACCTTTTTTGGCGAGTTGCTCGCCTTTGAAGTAGGAGATCAGATCCTTATCGTTTGTCACAGAGATGGAGGCCAATTTTGCCATATCCAATGAGCTGCCTCCACCCATAGCCACCACGAGTGATGGGTTCGTTTCCTTTGCTTTTTTTGCGAGATTTGAAAGGATTGAGCTGTCTGGCTCAGGCGAGATCTCGTTGAACTCAACGGTAGTACATACTGATGAGATCGCTTTGCAGACCTTAGAATAGCCCTCAGTCTTGCAGACGTTCTTCCCGCTTACAATGAGGGCAGATTTGGGCTCGAACTTTTTCAGCTCCTCAACCAGTCTATCTAAGGCGTTGATGCCAAAGACGATCTTTGTCGGGGATTGAAACGAATAGACCCGGAAGAGGGGGTGATAAAATTTGGAACTCATATCGAGACAACACCACTCAAATAAATAACGCTTTTAAAACACTTAAGAGTTATGAGACCTTGGTGGTCGATACGATAAAACGAGAAGATATCTGGAACATCTTAGAAGGGTACGACCCAAAGCATATCACCGTGGGATCCCTAGGCAGCCACTCTGCACTCGATATTTCAGACGGGGCAAAGGACGAAGGTCTCAGAACGGTAGTGGTCTGCCAGAGGGGAAGGGAGGGGCCCTATCTCAAATACAGGAGAATTGTTGATGAGTGCATCGTGTTAGAGAAATTCTCAATGATAGTACAAGAGGGTGTGCAGAATAGACTGAGGAGGCTCAATACAATATTCGTCCCACACAGGGCATTCTCCACTTATGTCCCTTATGATGATATCGAGGGTAAGTTCGCCGTCCCAATCTTCGGAAATAGGTATATCCTAAGAGCGGAGGAGAGGGGCTGCGAGAGAAACCAGTACTATCTGCTCGAGAAGGCGGGAATAAGGCAGCCAAAGAAGTTCAGGTCGCCGTCGGAGATAGATACGCTCGCCATAGTTAAGGTTCAAGAGGCAAAGAGGAAGATAGAGAGAGCTTTCTTCACTGCGACAGATGAGAAGGACTTCTGGAAGAAGGCAAATGAGAGGATAGCGAAGGGAGTGATTGGGGAGGAGGATGTGAGGAGGGCGGTCATAGAGGAGTTCGTCTTGGGAACATATTTCAACTTCAATTATTTTTATTCGCCCCTGAGGGAGGAGGTTGAGTTTATGGGGATCGATAGGAGGTTGCAGACCAATCTGTACGATTTTGTCTCGCTGCCGGCGAGACAGCAACTGGAGGTTGATGTTGTCCTCCAGAACATCGAGATAGGACATATGGGGGCGACTATAAGGGAGTCCATGCTCGAAAAGGTGTTTGAGATAGGGGAGAGGTTCGTTGAAGTCACAAAGAAGGAATACCCCCCAGGAATAATAGGACCGTTTGCGCTACAGGGCGCTGTTACCAAAGACCAAGAGATCGTGATCTTTGACGTCTCCCCAAGGGTTCCAGGAAGCCCTGTAATTGGGACCACAAGCCCGTACACCAAGTACGCATATGGAATTCAGATGAGTGTCGGCAGGAGAATAGCCAAGGAAGTAAGGGAGGGGGCTGAGACCAGAAGGTTGAAGGAGCTGGTGACTTGATGGGCTGCATAGCCACCATAGGATCCCATTCAGCGCTACAGATTCTTAAGGGAGCAAGGATGGAAGGGCTAAAGACCTTCCTCCTCTGTCCCAAAGGGAGGGAGGTCTTGTATGGAAGATATGGTCTTGCCGATGAAATGCTCACGATTAACGGTCCAGAGGATTTATTGCAGGATGAGGTGCAAGAGGAGCTCCTCAAGAGGGGGGCGATCTTCGTTCCCCATGGAACTCTCATCTCTGGTGGGCGTCTGGAAGAGTTTGAGAGGAAGTTCAGACCGCCGATCTTTGGAAACAGGTGGATATTTAGGTGGGAGTTTGACCGAACGCTAAAGGATCGCATACTGAGGGAGGCAGGCATAAGGATACCGAAGAAGTTCGAGTCCGCAGAAGATGTGGACAGACCTGTTATCGTGAAACTTCCGGGAGCCGAGGGTGGAAGAGGGTACTTTATTGCAAGGAGTGGGGACGACCTCAAAAGGAAGATGAAAGAGGTTGTGAGAAGGGGGCTTTTGAAGGAAAACGAAGTAGATAAGGTATTCATTCAGGAGTACATCCTTGGTGTGACCCTCTACCCACATTACTTCTACTCTCCCATACTCGGGAGGCTTGAGCTCCTAGGGTGCGACAGGAGGTACGAGAGCAATGTCGATGGTATAGGTAGGATATGTGCCAAAGATCAACTGGAGCTTGATCTGATACCCACATTCAGAGTAATTGGGAACCTGCCCATTGTGCTCAGAGAGTCTCTCCTCTCAGAGATCTTCGATGCGGGTGAGAAGTTCATAGCCGCCACAGAAAGGCTTGTTCCGCCTGGAATAATAGGACCGTTCTGCCTCGAGATGATATGCGATGAAGATGGAAAATTATACACCTTCGAGTTCTCGGGAAGAATCGTGGCGGGCACAAACCTCTTCATTGACGGATCCCCTTACAGCAGTCTTCTCTTCGACGAGCCAATGAGTATGGGAAGGAGGATCGCCAGGGAGATAAAGTCAGCACTCGCCGAAGGAAAAATAGGAAAAGTGACCACCTAGCGGGCGATCGTGTTGTATCATATAAGGTGTAAGATGGGAGAAGTGGCTGAGAGAGTAATTGTGTGCGGGGATCCGGGAAGGACTAAGATGGTGGCTGAGTTTTTGGGTGAGCCAAAACTCGTAAATGAAAATAGGGGGCTCCTGACCTTCACGGGCAAGTATAAGGATGTCAAGGTGACGGTCTCGACGACTGGGATGGGCACACCTTCGGCAGCCATCGTCATGGAAGAGTTGGCGGCGCTAGGGGCAAAGTATGTAATAAGGGTCGGCACGACGGGCGGGATCGGAAAAGATGTAGAGCTCGGCGACATAATAGTGCCAACAAGTGCCGTGCCTTTGGACGGGGCATCTAGGGCATATATGAAGAAGGGAGGTAAGACCGTTGCAGATGAAGAGATCGTCAGAATGCTGGTCAAGAATCTTGAGGGGAGCAGGTATCATGTCGGACCAGTCTGTACTAGCGATACTTTTTATCTGGAAGAGGAAGAGGATGCGAGTTATTGGGCATCGAGGGGAGTCCTGAGTTTTGAAATGGAATGCTCAGTGATATTTGCCATAGGCTCGTTAAGAGGTTACAGGGCAGCTGCCGTCTTAACAGTCACGGGAAAGATCTTCGGGAAGGGAGACAGGGTGATTGACGATGTGAAGACGATAAGGGGTGTCGAGAGAAGTATAAAAGCGGCGCTGGAGACGCTGAATTTGATAAAATGATCCGTCATGAAAAATTGATTTATGCATTTAAAAACAAAATTAGCCGATCAGCCGCAAATGATATGAGAAAAGAACCCGCGTTTTCTTTGCCCGTTAGAACAATCTTGAAAACCGCGTTCAATACTTTGATTTGGAAAGGTACAAGATAAATTAAAAGAAGGTTGAGCGCATTATATTTTGCCGCAGTTGAGGTCGAAGCGAGCCTGTAACGGCACCGAAGCAAAGCAGTTCGGTCCGTGACCCTTCGGGGAAACGGATCGGATGAGGTTGCGTAGGTGCAACGGACAGGATGCAGGGCGAGGACGATCCAGGGCGTCAGGATAAAATCAGACGCCACGACCGCGGGAAGCCTTGCATGGGAAGGTCGGAAGGAAAGGCTCTGCCATGGGGGGCCTGGAATTCTGGCTTTCTCCTCAAGGTCGGCCTCAACTGCGGTCTCTATTTTGGAATGCCAATTTTTCAGCATTGACTTTTGTGTGTTTTTAATTCCGTTAAAGTTTAAAATGTATGAAATTAGGATCTAAAAAGCGATAGGCACTTGAAGTCCCATAAGCACTATCTTGAACTTTCAGAAGAAATAAAGTCGTTAGTTGACGCCATAAACTTCGGGACCTCCCTAGTAATAGTCGAGGGACAGAATGACGAGAACGCGTTGAGGGAGTTTGGTCTAAAAACGCCAGTCATGAGATTTAGAGGGTTTGGGCATTCGGAGACGCTTTTTATTGATGAGGTCTCCCAAGATTATAGGGGGAGAAGTGTGGCTGTAATTTTGGACTTTGATGAAGAGGGTATAAAGATGGCGGACCGCATAAGTAGAGAACTTGAGGAGAGAGGCGTAAAGGTTCAACACTATTTCAGAAGGGCGTTTAAAGAGATCCTCTTAAGAGAGGGTGTGAGGCACGTGGAGGAGATAAAGGCAATAAGGCAAAAGGCTCTCTTTTAGGAAAAGTCCATTTATATCTGCAGCTTTAAAAAGAATGAAGAGGTTAACAGAGTTGGTTCAGGTAGGGTTTGAGCCAAAAATCGTTTTCATCTGCCCCCTATGCAGTAAGGAGGTTGAGGTGATTTACGAGAGGGGCAGGGGGGGATGGACCTCTGAACATGCCAACTGCCTAAATTTTACAGTCCTCAGAACCCTGCCCATAAACCAACCAGCAACTTATGGACCATTAGTGTTCATAGCCTTGGAGTCAGATTTTTCGGTCATGGAGGCTGTTGAAAAACTTAGGGAGATTTTGAACGAGGAGGTTGACACCTTCAAGAGGCAGAAACTGGAGGCAGGGATTAAGAGGCTCGAGTCAAGACGCGGTTTCGCAGAGAAAAACCTGCAGCGCATTTTGGAGGCAATAAGGTCTGGAGCCTTTGGGCTGAAGATCCTTTCTGGCAAGGACACTTGGGCGGGTGTTTGGAGGGCAGGGGAGAAGTTTTTTGGGATAGCACTCTCTGGAAATAGGATATTGAAGAGAGAGGAGGCGATTCTGGCGACCAGCAGTCAAGAGGAATTGCAGAGATTTGTGGAGTACTGGCTGCATTACTGGGAAGGTGGAAGGGCGGTCTCTGAATGATTTTTGAAAATCACGGTATTTGTACCTCTTCCACTTTCTTGAGGATTTCTTACGAGAGGGAGCTGCAAGTTACGTTCAGTTTGCTGATGGATTTCCAGAACCTCTAGGTTCAGCTTACATAATCAGTAAACTAAAAAATTTTAAAGGGTGATGTTTAGAGAAAGGGACAAGAAAGATAAAAAAGAAGGTTAGGAAAGTGTATAGCAACTATCTCATCAGAGAGTTCAGACCTGAAGACATTGATGCCGTTATGACTATAAACAAGGTCTGTCTTCCAGAAAATTACTCTCCTGCCTTCTTTCTGGAACACCATTACGAGAACCCAAAGATCTTCTTGGTGGCAGAGGTAGAGGGAAAGGTAATTGGTTATAACATGTGCAGGATCGAGTTCGGGATCTCAAATCTTAGGACGACATTTGCCAAGAAGGGGCATGTAATCTCAATTGCTGTAATGAAGGAGTACAGGAATAGAGGCATTGGGTACGGCCTCATGACCGAGGGTATAAAGAGGGTTCGTGAGTGCGGGGCAACTGAAATATACTTAGAGGTGAGGGTGAGCAACAAGCCTGCCATCGAGTTGTACAGAAAGCTCGGTTTTAAGGCGAGCAGGATTATTGAGGCATACTATAGGGACGGGGAGGACGCATATCTAATGGTTAAAGACCTATCAGAAGCGGGACTTTCGTTAATGGTATAGCTAATGACAATATCATAAAGTGTAAAGATAAAAACTAACGTGGAAAACTTTACTGAAAAAGAAAAAATTATTGGTTTTTAAGGAGCCATTTCAGCGGTATGTCTTGGTATCTTCCATCGGGAAGTTTCCGCCTTATGGTTATTGGAAGGACGCCCATCCTGAGTTCCTGTTCCGCGATCTCCAAAGGAGTATTTCCTGTAGTCTCTATGAGAGGCGGGGCACCCATAGAGATCTGAAGAGCCCGAGCTCCAAGTACCCGGGCCCTCTCGAACCTAGTCATAACTTCTGGACCTAGTATCTGTCGACCCTCACTCTCTGGACTCAACTCATTCCGCCCATTCCTGGATATCCTTCTTCGCCGCCCTCGCCCTTCTTCTCCTCTTTCTCCTTCTTGGGCGCAGCAGCGGCGATGATATCATCTATCTTCAGGAGGGTTATAGCTGCTTCGGTCGCCGACTTTATGGCTTGCTTCTTTACACTTGCCGGCTCGAAGATGTTCTCCTTAGCCATGTCAACGACCTTGCCCGTAAAGACGTTGACGCCAGCATATTTTTCGCCTCTTGCATGGGTGGACCTGAGCTCGACGAGTATATCTACTGGGTCAAGACCAGAGTTCTCGGCGAGTGTTGTCGGTATCTCCTCCATGGCCTCAGCGAATTTGAGGATCGCCAACTGTTCCCTGCCGCTGAAGGACTTGGCGTAGTCCCTGAGTTTTGTGGCGATCTCTTCCTCGGGTGCGCCTCCGCCTGGAACCAGCCACGGGTCCTGTATGACATTCCTCACAACGCACTTTGCGTCGTGAAGTGAGCGTTCTGCTTCGTCAACGAATCTATCTGTTCCACCCCTGACGAGTATTGTCACGGCTTTGGGGTTCTTGCAACCTTCAACGAAGACCATTTTGTCCTTTCCGACGCGCCTCTCCTCAACTAGTTTTGCGTAGCCAAGGTCCTTTGGTGTGAGATCGTCTATGGTCGTGACTATCCTTGCGCCGCATGCCTTGGCAAGGTTCTCAATATCGGATCTCTTGGCTCGTCTGACAGCGGCAATGCCCTTCTTCGCTAGGTAGTGCTGGGCTATGTCGTCTATGCCTTTCTGAACCACAACGAAGTTTGCCCCAGTTGCCGCGATTTTGTCCACCATGCTCTTCAGCATCGCAGCTTCTTCGTCAAGGAAGCTCTTCATCTGTTCAGGGGACGTTATGTTTATCTTTGCGGTGATCTCGGTCTTCTCGATTTCGAGTGGACAATCGAGTATGGCGACCTTCGCATCCTCAATCCTCTTCGGCATTCCTGGATGGACGATCTCCTTGTCCAAGACTATCCCGTGGATTAGTTGAGTCTCGTCGAGAGATTCGCCTTTCTTCTTCTCGAGCTTGATGTTGTCAAGGTCAACCTTGTACTTGTCACCTACTTTCTCCGCCACGGATAGTGCTCCTTCCACTATAAGTTCAGCTAGCCTCTCGAAATGACCCGCAACAACACTCTTTCCGCTCAAGGTGGTTATAGCAACGTCCTTGAGCTTTTTCTTATCCGTTGGATCGACCTTTATAGCCATATCATCGATAATGGATAACGCCTTCTCCATTGCCTTCTTATAGCCTTCGATGATTACAGTCGGGTGGATTTCTTGATCAAGCAGGTCCTCTGCCTTTCTGAGGAGCGCTCCGGCTAGAACCATGGCAGTGGTGGTTCCGTCCCCCACTTCGGTGTCTTGTGCCTTTGCGACCTCAACCATCATCTTCGCTGCGGGATGTTGCACATCCATTTCTTTTACGATGGTTGCACCGTCGTTGCTGATGGTAACGTCACCGAAGCTGCTCACAAGCATTTTGTCCATCCCTTTTGGACCCAAGGAGGACCTGATAGCCTCGGCGAGTGTCACAGCAGCCATTATGTTTGCCCTTTGGGCATCTCTTCCCGTCGTTCTTGAGGTGCCCTCTTTTAATACCAATACTGGTAAACTCTGCGCCATAACAGCATCCTCCAAATTCACTAAAATTAATTTCTTGAAAAAGACAGAAAGCACTTCTATATATGGTTTTCTCTGTGGGCATATTTTTATATGGGATTGAGGTTCAAGAGTCCCTTATGGTAAAAGAGGATTTGAGAAATGCGGGACTTGCGACTTTTATATTAGGTATTATAGATGCCTACTTGTTGTCAAGAAGAATTCTTGGAGAGCCCGTATTTCAGCTCCAATTTGAGGTGATGATCTTTTACTTACCGCTGATATTGTTGATAGCTTATTGTGTTTACTTAAAATGGAAAATTAGAACTTGAACCAAGAGCGGAGCAATCTGGGTTGTATTTGGGAGACGCGAAGGCGACAAAAAAGGATCGATCAGTCGCCCCTAGAAGACAAGCGCGCGATAAGAACTGCAGCGATCCCGGCCCCTACGCCATTATCAATGTTCACAACGACAAGGCCAGGGCTGCACGATTGGAGCATTGTTGTCAGTGCGCCCTTTCCATGTCCACCATAACCATATCCGACTGAAGACGGGACGCCAATCACAATCCCTGAGAATAGACTGCAGAAAACCGATGGCAAAGCGCCCTCCATACCTGCGACAACAATCGCAACCTTTACACCCTCCTCAATGCATTTTTTGGCCACGGGAAAGATTCTGTGGAGACCTGCGATGCCAACATCGTAAAAAGTTAGAGTTCTAAAGCCCATCTCATTGACTATTGTAAGAGCTTCTTCGGCAACGGGTATGTCTGCACTCCCAGCAGTAATTATAGCAACAGGAGGATCCTTCAGCGACTGCGCTTCACCTTTCCTTATGGTGACGACGCGCCCCTTCTCGTTATAGAAAGTTTTAGCCTTCCCCGAGAAGTTTTTAATTAGAAGTTCGGCTTGAGCGGGGGTCACTCTCGTAACAATGGCCAGATCTTCCTCCTCTAGAAGTGCGTTGACCGCATTTAGGAGCGCCTCGTTGGATTTGCCCTCGCCGAAGACTATTTCGGGAACGCCTTTCCTTAAGTTTCTGGAGATGTCGATGCAGGCACCCTCCATCTCCTTCAGCGCAAGTAGACGAATCCTCCTAGTAGCCTCTTCTACGTCGATCTTGCCATTCTTCAGTTGACTGAGTATGTCCTGAATCTCCAAAGCCTACACCAATCAATAAATGTTATATCAGTAATCAAAAAAATGAAGTGTGGTGCTAATATTTGAAGGTAGTGATAATTGATTGTGCTACCGCGGGCGTTTCTGGAGATAAGATACTAGCAGCGGCTGTTCATGCGGGCGGGAGGGATCTTAGAATAAAGATGGAAGGAGCAATAAAATCAATTATAGGTGATGGAGTCTTTTCTTTTGAAGAGGCGGAGGCAAATGGACTGAGGGGGCTTAGGGCGGTCCATGATATTCATGGTAGGAAGTATAATGGCGATCTTGTTGAGGCGGTTAAATTAGCCTCATTAAAGGTAGGTCTGAGCGTCTGGGGCTTGGATATAGCAACGAAGGCAGCGGAACTGATCATTGAAGCGGAAAGGGAGGTTCATGGCGGAAGCGCTCTACATGAGCTGGGGGAGATTGATACGATAGTCGACATAGTGGGCACTATAAAGGCACTTGAAGAGCTCAGACTAGAAGGTGCGGAGTTCTTCACTACACCGCTAAGAGGAGGAGTGGGGCACATAAGGAGCGGGCATGGAATCCTGCCGATCCCTGCACCAGCCACGCTTCATATAATCCAAAGAGGTGGCATGCCGATTTTACTTTCGCCCGAGAATTATGAGTACACCACCCCCACAGGGGCAGCTATAGTGGCGGCCCTGACATTTGGGAAGGTTGCACCGCCAGCCTTCCGCGTTAATAGGATCGGTCTCGGGGTAGGAACGCTCAAGTTGAATGTTCCAAACATTACTCGGATTATAATAGGAGAGGGTGATGGTTTGTTAGAAAAAGTATGGGTGGTGGAAACCAATGTAGATGATGTCAGTGGGGAGATCCTTGGATGGTTGTGGGATAGGTTAAAGGGGGTGGCGGAAGATGTTTCCTTCGTGCCCATATTCATGAAGAAGTCCAGACCAGGATTTACTGTAAGGGTAGCTGCAAGACCGGAGCTGAAGGATGAGGTTGTCAAGGTGGTAATGGAAGAGACAGGGACGCTTGGTGTCAAGGTTTTTGAGTGTGAAAGAGTTAAGGCAAGCAGGGAGATCTTTGAGGAGACTGTGAAGATAGACGGCACAGAATATAAGGTGAGAGTGAAAAGGAGTAAGACACCGTCGAGGTTAAAGCCAGAGTTTGATGATTTGAAGAAAATAGCGCTCAGCGAGGGCAGGAGTCTGAGGGAGGTTATGGAAGAGGTAATTAGACAGGTGGAAGAGAAATACCAAGAGGGGTCGAGGAAAAAGTAGAGGCGTAAAAAGAGAATTAGGCAGATAGGTAGATAGGTAAATAGGTAGAGAGAGATAGGGGGTAGAGGGGGTTGCCTGTGGAAACTTCAAAGAAATTGGAGGTCGAGGATATTAAAGATTTGGCAAGACTTGTTGCATCCACAGTATCAATGGGACAACCCATATACCTCGTGCATTTTAAACATAACGAGAGGCATTACTATGGAGTTCTGGGAGTCTATAACAACTACTATGATAAATACGGTCTGCCTTTGTTTTACTGCCATGTGACTGATAAGCCATATAACGGCAGGTATATTTTAGTAAAGATGGACGAAAGGGAGGAGATCTCATTCTCCGAGGGCGTTAAACCAGGGTGGATAGCAGTTCCCATAATAAACCTGAAGGAGAAGCCGGAGTTCGTGGAGATCTAAGTCTCAATTTTATGGGGCGGCGCTACAGGTCATAATAGGGAAACTTTAACCCATTCACCCTGCCTTACCTTTTTTAGGGCATCAAGATCGGTAACGACCCTTCCGATTACATTAACAGGACTATATGGCTGAGACTTTCCGTAGAAGATGCAGAAAGCCTTACCAGGAGGCCAGTAGGCGACGTCGCCAGTTTGGACAGTAGAGCGGGACTTCTCAGGACCCATCGTGACGGGAGTCTCGAAGTAGATTTCTTCTTTCCAAAGGAATGCTTTTGAGTTGAAAGGTAAGGCCCCAACGAGCGCCTCCACGGTCCTCGGCGCTAAGATTCGGACCAGTTCAACTTTGCACTCAGTGCTCTGAAATGAGATCTTCACGGGGATCTTGTCAATAAGATCCATCAGTCAGCCCCACTATGCGGCAGGCACATAAATATCTAGTCGGCGACCTGTCTTGACGGGCTTGAGTACACCTTGCCTCGCGAGGTTCTCCAGTATGTCCTTCGAGATGCTGTACTTCAGGTTGTATTTGGAGTAGATCTGGTAGGGCGTTACAAACTTCATCTTACTTACATCCTTCTTGATCTGATCCACTACCTTTGGATCTATCAAGATCGTTGTGGAAGCTTTTGTAACTTCCTTCTTTGGGGCTTCTTTCTTGCCAGACTCAAGTTCTTTGGCAGGCTTTGGTGTCTTTTTTCCGCCGCCCATATGATACACCAAAAGCCAAGAGAAGGGTATTGAAATAAAAAGGTTTTGGTTTTCAATTAGCCCCTTGAGGATGACTTATGCAGGAAAATTGTGTCCATCATAAGATCTTATTCAGGGGCGATAGTAATTGAAGTGGTGATAAAAAGAACCACAATATAATGGCGAGTGGCGGTTATTGGGAAGGAGTTTGGATCGGAGTACTGTAGACGCGCTCCAAGATCGGTCTGTGAATTGAGTTCATTGTGCAGAACGGTATAATTTTTCCTTCTGGGAATGCATAGTGGATCGTACACCTGTTCACGCGATCCAAATCAAAGTTGTAGGGATCCATGAAGTGCATACATCCTATGAGTATGACCTTACGCATGAACTGTCCCAAGGTATCGTAATCGCCCTGCAACAGTACGGACGAGACCAAGTTCCCCAAGAGGGAGAGTTTCACGTGTCTGGTGGCGCCTAAGAGCCTCATCTTAGCCCTAAGCATTGATCCCCTTGAGGCGTCTTCGTATACCTTGTTCAGTGAAGACATGAACTTCTCGACGTTGGCGTAGCGCGTTATTGGGACAATTTTTTCTCCTTCAGGAATGATCATGGTAGCCATTCCGCAGTGCTGGTGATTTGTGAACTCCTGGTACCTCCTACCCTTGAGCGCCCCGACAGACCTTGAGATAGGCAGAACAACGGGGATGGGATAAAAGTCACTGACCTTGATCTCACCGTTTGTCTGTTCCTCTGCAAGTTTGAGGACGTCGGGTATGGTTATTCGCATCTCTCTAAGTTTTTTCTTGTCTATTCTGCCCGCCATAGAGACTGGTTGGAAGTTCACGCCCCTAACTACATCACTATTTCTTGAGGCAAACCTTATTATCGCGCCTATCTGATCGTCGTTTATCCCCTTCACAACTGTTGGAACGAGGACGAGGCTGTCCAAGCCAACAGATCTGCAGTTCTCTATCACCTTTAGCTTTGTCTCAAAGAGATCTAGACCCCTGGCGGCGATGTATGGTCCAGGTTTCATGCCGTCAAATTGTAGATATAATGTGCTGAGGCCCGCATCAATAAGCCTCTTTAGGTAATCCTTGTCCTTCGCAACCCTTATGCCGTTTGTGTTGACCTCGATGTGGTGAAAGCCAAGCTCTTTTGCCATAGCTACTAACTCTGGCAAGTCCTCCCGCACCGTGGGCTCACCGCCAGAGAATTGAATGGAGTTGGGGGCGACGGGCTGGTTCTCCCTGAGATTCTTGAGCATAGAACGGATCTCATCTTGGGTTGGCTCGTACAAGTAGCCGGCTGTGGCGGCGTTGGCGAAACATATAGGGCACTTAAGGTTGCATCTGTTGGTAACATCGATGATGGATAGGACTGTATGGGATCTGTGTGCAGGGCATATTCCACAGTCGTAAGGGCAACCCTTTATGGTCTGTGTCCTCGGGTTTTTTATGCCTTCGCCAATACACTCGTATTTTTCAACCTTCTTGAATAACTCGTAATCGCTCCAGTAAATATCCTCAAATCTTCCATGGGATGGGCAGGTCTTACTTATATAGACAGCACCGCCCTCTTCATATATATCAGCATCCAAGACCTGCATGCATTCAGGACAAAGGCTCTTTGTTCTTTTTATGATCTGCATCACAGATCACGCCGCTAACTTCACCATTAATTTATATTTGAATATTTTCATATTTTTCATAGGATGATATGTATGTCAGAAGGGGAGGTCTTGAGGGTTCTGAGGGGCTGTGGGCTGACAGAGACAGAGGCAAAAGTTTACTTGGCATTGATAAGGGGGAAGGGCGATGCAAAGGAAATTAGTGTCAGGAGCAAGGTCCCTTACAGCAAGATCCACACTGTTTTGTCAGGTCTGTTGGAGAAGGCGCTTATTGTAGCCTCGAGCGAAAGACCAGTAGTATACTCTGCGAGGAGTATCGGTGAGGGGCTCGGAGAGTATAAGATCAAAGTGCAAAAGGATATTGAGGAGGCTTTTAGGAGGGCGGAGCATGCTTTGATGGAAATGCAGGGCGAGCCCGAGAAGTCAGACATTTGGATAATAAAGAGTGGCGAGGAGATTTTGAGTAAAGCCTACCACATGCTGAGAGAGACGAGAAAAGGGGTAAAGTTGGCATTGCCAGTCCTACCAGAATGGCTTAGTGAGAAAATTTTGCCAGTCCTTATGAAGCTGAGGGCTCGGGAAGTTGAGGTAAACGTGCTTATCACGAAGGAAGTTGATGAAGGTATGATTAATAAATTATCGGGAATTTCTACGGTGAGGAGAAGGGATAAGATGTTCGGAGGAGGACTGATCGTGGACGATGTCGAGGTTATGCTTTTCATAGGAGGTAGCGAGGGTGCTATGGGAACGGCTATATGGGCAAGTCACCCAGGCTTGGTGCAGCTCGCCAGCGCCTATTTTGATTTTTTGTGGGCTGGCTCGGAGGCGCCCTGAGTCCTCATTGGCACTAGTCCACCCCGCTCTATGGTGAAGTAGTGCCAAACGGTATCGTGTACGGCGCCCTTCATCTTTCTCACGCGCAGCTGTCTGGCCAAGAGACCTTGTTGGGCTAGCAAGGGGTCGAACCGGAAATCGATGATCCCGTCGACGAGGTAATCAATCATAGCAGCAAACTCGTCTAAGGTCTTCAGACCAATATGGTATGTTGCAAAGATGGGTATGCTCATCATTTTGCAGAACTCCACCCTCCAATTCTTAACAGTCTCTAGAGTGGATGTGGGTTCACTGATTGTAAAGAACTCTGTGAGAGAATCGATGAATATGGCACCCTTTCCCTCCATACCATCGGCTGTGGATAGTAGCGTTCCTGTGAGTTCGTGGTGGTCCTTCGGGTTCTGGACTACGCGGATTCCATCTGTCGGCTTGGGAAGTATCCTAGCCCTGAACGAGAAGCAGTCAACAATCCGAAGGATGTTGTTAGCAAGAGCCCCACGAACCTCATAGCCGAGGCGAAGGAAGTTGTTTATTATAGATGACGGGCTGTCATCAAACGTAACGAACATACAGGGTTCTCCTAGCCTGATCCTGTTACCTGCGGCTTGGGCGAGTGCAACAGATTTGCCAGTGCCTCCCTCCCCAAATAAGAGAATGAAGCTATTCCTCGGCATACCATCTGGTAACAGAGAATCTATCATAGGAATTCCTAAAGTGATGTATGACATATTACTTCGACGCTTTAATTTTTGTACATTCTAGCTTAAAAATAAGACCTTTTTTTGGTCCTGCTGTATAGGAATAATAATTCAACTAATGATTAAAATTAATGATTTTGTAAAAATGACAATTTAAAAGAAAAATATAATAGTCGCCACTTTGAACTCTACCGATATTGTTTGGAGGGTTTTCGTTGGCTAAGAATGGAAAGAGGATTTTGGTTGCCCTTGGTGGTAACGCAATAAAGCAGGCACATGAAAAAGGTACCGCTGAAGAACAATTTAAGAATGTATACACTACAGCCAAGCATTTGGTGAATATAATACAACGCCTAGGAAAAGATGATAGACTCATAATCACGCACGGAAACGGTCCCCAGGCTGGAAATCTGGCACTACAGCAAGACATTGCCAAGGATGTCGTGCCGCCACAGCCGCTGGATGTCGTGGGTGCCATGACACAGGGTCAGATAGGCTATATGCTTCAGCAGTGTCTGGAAAACATAATGATGGAGAAGGGTATGAAAGTCCCCGTAGTCGCTATAGTAAATCAGGTGCTAGTTGATAAAAACGACCCTGAATTCTTCGGAGAAAACGCCTCGAAGCCCGTAGGAAACTTCCTGACAGAGGAAGAAGCTATGAAGATGAAAGCGGAGAAGGGTTGGATTGTAAAGAAAGTGAAGCCAAATGCGCCAAAGCCATGGAGAAGGGTGGTTCCCTCTCCGGATCCGATCGCAAATGTGGAGGCCGATGTCATAAAGACACTTGTAGACTCAGGCGTCGTCGTTATAGCATCGGGTGGCGGAGGAATCCCCGTCATAAAGGAGGATGGTAAGCTTGTAGGCGTTGAGGCTGTAATTGACAAGGACTTGGCGGGCGAGAGGCTTGCTGAAGTAGTAGGGGCGGACTTATTCTTGATTCTGACCGACGTGGAGAAGGTAAAGCTGAACTTTGGGAAGCCAAATGAGAAAGAGATCGACAGGATGACGGTGACGGAGGCGAAGAGGTATTTAGATGAAGGACACTTCCTTCCAGGTAGCATGGGACCTAAGGTGAAGGCGTGCATAAGGTTCCTGGAGTGGGGAGGAAAAGAGGCGATAATAACATCGCTGGACAAGGCAGTAGACGCTATAGAAGGAAAGACGGGCACACATATAGTAAAGAATTAGCTTTGGGCTCTGGTCTGATGTCATACTTCATCTTTTATTCCGTAATACCAGCACTCATCATAGCCCAATTATCATAACACCTATTTTTTTAATAAACTTGACGGATAATGCACAAGGTTTATTAATACTAAGAGAGATAGTTGGATGGACAATCCGTCCAAATGGTGTCATCTCGCCCCACATAATTTTTCTATTGTTTGAATACGTAAGTCAGTAAGAGAAACAAGCGGGGTAAATGAAGGCTAATAGGCTTCCTGCCGATAAGGTTAAAACGGAAATATTTTATACATATAAAATACTGGTGATATCGATGACAATTAAGGTAGCCATAGTTGGTGTTGGTAACTGCGCATCAGCATTGGTCCAGGGGACATATTTCTACAGGGATGCCCCTGAAGATAAAGACATCCCAGGACTGTTACATGTCAATATGGGAGGTTATCATGTTAGAGATATTGAGTTTGTAGCAGCTTTTGATGTCGACGCCAACAAGGTGGGTAAAGATCTATCAGAGGCAATATTTGCCAGACCTAATAACACCAGGAAGTTCTGCGATGTGCCGAAGTTGGGGGTGACGGTCAAGAAGGGACCTGTAATGGACGGTTTGGGAAAGTATCTGAAGGAATTCTTGACCGTGAGCGACGAGAAGGAGGTTGACGTTGCGGAAGAGTTGAAGACTTCGGGCGCAGAGATCGTCGTTAACTATCTGCCAGTGGGCTCTGAGCAGGCTGTGAGGTGGTACGCGGAGCAGACGATTAAAGCTGGATGTGCATTCGTTAATTGTATGCCAGTCTTCATAGCCTCCGACAAGGCATGGCAACAGAAGTTTGCGGACAAAAATCTGCCTGTGGCTGGCGACGACGTTATGAGCCAGCTTGGTGCAACGGTTTTGCATAAAACCCTTGCAAAATTGATGGTCGACAGAGGGGTAAGGATAACCGAGAGTTACCAGCTCAATATAGGAGGGGACACGGACTTCTTGAACATGCTTGAAGAGGCGCGGCTGGTATCTAAGAGGATAAGCAAGACCTCGGCTGTACAAGCGATGATCCCATACGATATACCATTAAGGATCGGTCCCTCTGACTATGTGCAATTCTTAGATAATAAGAAGATCTGTTACATATACATCAAGGGCGAATACTTCGGCGGGACGCCAGTTCAGATTGATGTAAAGCTAGATGTCTGGGACGCACCTAACAGTGGCGGAGTGGTGATAGATGTGATAAGGGCTTGCAAGATTGCCCTAGACAGAGGGGTCTCAGGACCGCTAATCAGTGCCTCAGCGTTCGCATTTAAGCACCCACCAGAGCAGATGCCTTACGAGGTTGCAAAGAGGTGCTTTGAGGATTTTATTGAAGGTAAAAGGGAAAGGTAGGCGTAGGTCAATTTAACTTATTTTTAGACCAAAAAAATCAATAAAATTAGATAAAAAATTACGATTTTTTGATTTTTAGTCTTTAATTTTCGATCCTTGGATACGAGACTTATTTCAGAACCTAAGAGTTTGCTCATGAAATAAAAAAAGGGTTATGGGGTAGGTACCACAGACCTGCCCGAGAACCTTATCGCTTCTGCGGCGTTGTCTGGCTTAATCTCGAAGGCTAAGGGTCTCTCGCACCACCAGAACTTCTGCGCCTTATCCGCCCTATAGTAGGGGCAGATCGGGCAGCACTTTGCCTCCAGCTTCAATAGGTACCAGATTGGTGGCGCCTCGTCGGACGGATAGCTCTTCTGTGGCCACGGTTTCTCCTTTGAGACGTACCCAGGGCACTTCGGGCTGACCCTAGGCTCCTGATTCAGGATGTTCTTATATTCCGGACACAATATGCAGCATGGCATCGAATATACCCCCTATCTCCTTCCTCCCATTGTGAGGGCCATAATGCCCTTCTGTCCGTGCAGTCTGTTCTCAGCCTCGTCCACAGAGACAGACCATCTGTTGGAGAAGATAACTTCTGGTTCGACCTCAAGACCAACATCGGCAGGTAGGCAGTGCATCCAGATGCTGTTCTTGCGGGTCCTGTCCATTAACTCTGGTGTGGTCTTCCAAGCAGCCAAGTTGTGGGTCTTCTTGTATTCCTCGTGCAACTTCTCGTCATAGCCTCCCGCCTTCAGTAGCTCCCAGCTACACCATCCCTTGGGGTACACAACAAGCGCATCCTCAAAGGCTTCTTCCATGCTGTGGACGATCTCGAACTTTGTGCCATACTGATCGGCAAGTTTTCTGGTGTATTCTTCAACTGCTGGATCCAAGTTGAACTTTTCCGGATAGGCGAGAGTGACGTCCATCTGGAGGAGTCTTGTGAAGAAGATTATGTTTGTCTGAGGGACTGCCACTGGCTTCCAAGCACCAGGGCTATTGGCATAGCACATCACAAACTTCTTTCCTCGCAGGCTCCTGGCGTTGTATTTTTCGATCACGGTCATAACATCTGCAACGCCTTGGCAGGGATGCCACATATCACACTCCATATTAATCACGGGGACTGTCGAGGCCTTGGCATACTCCCTCATTGTCAGGTTGCCCTCTCCATAGTACTGACCCTTCACGTATCTCCTTATGGCTATACCGTCGCACATCCTGCTCATGATGGCGGCGGTCTCATAGATGGTTTCACCATGTGTTATCTGGAGCTTTCCGGGATCCAAGTCGTATGCCACGCCACCCAGCTGGGTTATCCCTGTAATGAAGGAGGATCTGGTTCTTGTGGAAGGGTTGAAGAACAATGTGAACAGAGACTTACCCTTGCATATGTGGTCGTGTCTCTGCCCCATAGCGTACTGCCTCTTCAGGTCGAAGGAGACGTCCAATACTGTCCAAAGCTCTTCGTCACTCCATTCTATTTCAGGAGCTATCCAGTGCTTTCCATGGAGTTCTGTTTTTACCAAATATCTCCCTCCGAGTTTTTGCTGGAATTGGGTATTGAGTTTTGGTTTAATAATGCTTTCGCGAGGATTTCAGAAAACTATCACAAAAAGAAAAAGGGGTTAGTTTAGGGGTTGATGCTTTCCTCTAGGAATAAACTTGCCCATGCCCTTCTTGCCCACAAACTCCCTGTTGTAGACGACGGGTTTCCCCCTAACGAAGACGTGTACGGGCATGCCCTTGACAGTGAGTCCCTCGTATATTGAGTAGTCGATCCTTGAGTGGAGGTTCCTCTGGCTAAGCTCCATCTCGAAATTGGGATCGAGTATGACTATGTCTGCATCACTGCCAACATTCAAGGTCCCCTTCTTAGGATAGAGACCAAAGAGCTTTGCGGGGTTGTATGAAACTACCTCCACAAGTTTATTCAGAGAGATCCTGTTTTTTGCAACTCCCTCGCTGTAGAGAATGGGAATCATGGTCTCTGTGCCAGGGACACCGTTGGGAACCTTAGTGAAGTTGTCTTTTCCCAAGTCCTTCTGGGCATCGGTGAATGTGCAATGGTCAGTGGCAACAGTGCTTAGGGTGCCGTTTGCGAGACCCTCCCAGAGACCTTCGTTGTCTGCCTTGCTCCTAAGAGGTGGCGACATTATGTACCTTCTTCCCTTTGGAGAGAGGTACTTCTCGTCGGTAAGTATTAGATAGTGGGGGCATGTCTCCCCGTACAGGTTCGGGTAGAGCTTCTTCATCCTTGAGAGCTCAGCTACGCCCTCTTTTGTTGACATGTGTACTATGTATAGGTTCCCTCCAGCGGCTGCGGCTAGTGCCAGACCCCTGTAGATAGCTTCACTCTCCACGAAGTTGGGTCTGCTCTTGGCGTGATACTCCGCGGATAGTTTTCCCGATGAGACGTGTCGATCTATTAGGAGTTCAAGGATGGAGTTGTTCTCGGCATGGAGTTGGACCAAGAAACCAAGTTTTCGGCTCTCCTCAAGCATCTTGTATATCCTGCCGTCATCGCTCATCAGACCCTCTTTTCGATATGTCATGAAGAGCTTGAAGCTTGAGACACCAGCCTCTAGGACCTTAGGGATCTCATTGAGAAGTTCTTCAGTTAGGTTTGTCACGGCCACATGGATACCGTAGTCTATGACCACTTTGGGATCTGCCTTGCCCCTCCAGAGAGAGATGGTCTCCAAGAATGTCTTGTCCTTCGGCTGTATTGCGAAGTCCAAGATTGTAGTAACGCCGCCGAATGCAGCAGCTATAGTTCCGTACTCAAAGTCGTCTACTGTGGTGGTGCCCATGAATGGCATCTCCATATGGGTGTGGGCGTCTATCCCACCTGGCATGACGTATTTGCCCGAGGCGTCCACAACCTCTTCTGCTTTTTCTGTAATGTTTGATGCGATAGCGGCGATCTTGCCGTTCTTAACGCCTATGTCTGCTTTGAATGTGTCCTTAGGCGTGACTATGGTTCCGTTCTTTATTAATAAGTCCATTATAAATCCTCCAATATTCAATATAGAAAAAGGAGTGTTTAAACGCTTACCTGTTTTGCGACCTTCTTCCATGTTATGCATCCAGGTACAGGGCAGAGATGTGTACAAAGGGAGCAGGCGTCGCACTTCTCTTCGTCGACTTCAGCAGACTTTCCTTGTTCGAATTTGATGGCTTGATAGCCAGCATCAAGGCATGCGACATAACAAAGACCGCACTTTATGCATAGGTCCTTGTTGATGTTTGCCACGACTGTGTAGTCCTTGTTAAGCTTTGACCAAGCAGTCAGTTTAGGAAGGCTCTTTCCTATGATGTCTCTAACGGAAGAGAATCCTTTGTCCGCTAGATAATTGGTGAGTCCGTCAACGAAGTCAGAGATTATCCTGTAACCCCTCCACATCACAGCGGTGCAGACTTGGACGCTGCCAGCCCCCACCAGGAGATACTCCACAGCATCTTTCCAAGTCGTTATTCCACCTATTCCGGAGACGGGGATGTTTGTTGCCTGCGCGATCTGGGCGACACACCTGAGGCCTATGGGCTTGACACCGGGTCCTGAAAGACCTCCAAATGTGCTCATCCCATCGACTGTGGGCATCGGCTCAAAGGTGTCAATGTTGATACCTATGAGTCCGAGCACGGTGTTTATTGCAGATATGGCATCAGCACCAGCCTCCTCCGCAGCCTTGGCGGTGTAAGCGATATCGGTGACGTTCGGAGTGAGCTTCACCATAACGGGAACAGAGGAGCCGCGCTTCGCCGCCTTTGTTAGCTTTTGGATTAGTTCTGTCCTTTGTCCTATGAATGCGCCCATGCCTCGCTCAGGCATTCCGTGCGGACAGCCGAAGTTTAGCTCTAGCATGTCAACGCCGGCCTCGCTCACGACCCTAGCCAGTTCTTCCCAGTCCTCCTCTTTACATTCAGCCATTATACTACCTATGAGTGCTTTTTCTGGGAATTTTTTCTTGATCTCCTTGATCTCGTTCACCCACGTGCCCACCGGTCTCTTTGAGACCTCCTCGATGTTTTCGAAGATTATCATCTGCTTATTCTCAAAGCCCATCACGCCAAACCTGTTTTTTAGGTCATATACAGGGGTCTTGTCCGGCTTTATTGTCTTAGTGACAGCGCCAGCCCAGCCAGCCTCAAAGGCCCTCATAATCATCTCGCCAGTGCATGTGGGAGGCGCTGATGAAAGCAGGTATGGGTTCTCCAGCTCAAGGTTGCAGAATTTTACAGATATATCCGGTTTTGAAACCATTTTTTCTCACTTCCATAACCCTACTCCTATTTCTTTGGATTCTTACCTCCGGAGAGGAATTTATCAATGGCAGCTGCTGCCTTCTTGCCCTCTGCCACAGCCTCAACCACAGTCTCACCGCCGTTTACCGCATCGCCCCCAGCAAATATGCCCTTTATAGAGGTTGAGAAGTTCTCGTCCACGACTATCAGCCCTTTCTCGGTCTTGACTCCATAAGACTTCAGCAGGTCTTCGTCTGGTTTCTGCCCGATCGCAACTATTACGGAATCAACATCAAGGCAGAACTCTGAGCCCTTTATGGGCCTTACGCCCCTCCTACCAGACGAGTCGGGCTCGGTGAGTTCCATCTTTACGCACTCAATTGCTTTCACTCGCTTGTCGCCTAATATCCGGACCGGGGCCGTGAGCAAAAGGAACTCAACGCCCTCTTCCCTAGCCTGATTTCTGCCGTAAGGTACTGCGGGCATCTCTGCGAGCGACCTTCTATAGACTATGTAAACCCTCTCTGCACCAAGCCTCACAGAGGCACAGGCTGCGTCTATGGCGGTGTCTCCGCCGCCGATCACGGCAACTCGCTTGCCCTTGAGGTCAGGCGCCTTTCCCTCCCCCATCAGCCATTTTGCCACGGAATAAAGGAACTCCTGTGCTGGGTAAACGCCATTGAGGTCCTCGCCGGGTATACCAAGCTTTTGGGACTTTGTGGCGCCCACACCAACGAATACCGCATCATAATCCTTTAGGAGAGATTTTAGGTCGGCGATTTTCTTGTTTGTGACGAAGTTAATGCCATACTCCTTTATGAGACCTATCTCAGACTCGGGAACGGACCACGGTGCCTTCCAAGGAAGGATGCCGTAAAATAGCAGACCGCCAGGCCTGGGATTCGAGTCAAAGACCGTGACGCTGTAGCCCATGCGCGCCAGTTCGTATGCGGCCGATAATCCAGCCGGACCAGCGCCAACAACTGCAACCTTCTTGTTCTTGGGGCGCGACTTCGGGAACTTGACGAGACCTTTGAGCTTCTCTTTCTCATAGGCGAACCTCTGGAGCATCGAGATTGCCACGGGCTCCTCGTTGAGGTTCCTCCTTACACATTTTGACTCGCAGAGGCGTTCAACTGGACAGACGTAGCCACACTCGCCTCCTAAGATATTGCTTTCGCGTATCACTTTAGCCGCACCGTAGAAATTTCCAGTCTTTATCCTGTATATGAACTCAGGGATATTGATACCAGCCGGGCAAGCCGAGATGCATGGAGCGTCGAAACACATTAGGCACCTTGAGGCTTCGTATACTGCAAGCCTGTCGTCGAGATTTGACACGTATGGAGCGAAACTAGAAATCCTCTCATGCGGAGGAATGGTTTTAGTATGGACTCTACCTGACATAGAATTCGCTCCTGAGAGGATTAATGGTTAATAAGGGGTTTTAATTAAGGCTTTCGTGATAGAATTATGGATCTCTCAGGAGCAAAGGTTGTAAAGGGCATAATATTCGATTTGGATGGTACATTAGTTGACTCCACCGATTCTATCTGGAAGGCAGCTGACTACGTGCTTAGAATTAACGGTTACCGCGGACTGGAACGTAAAGACGTTGTAGAAGTAATGGGTAAGACCATATTTGACTTATTTTTGAGCGTTGAGCCTGGGCTGAATAAACAGGAGCAGCAGAAGCTGTTCGAGGATTACAGGAGGGTTTACATGGATTTCATAGAACATACTAGGATGATCCCTAAGGTTAGCGAGGCTCTTCTGATGCTGAGATCGCGAAGGCTAAAGATGGCAGTTGTTACAACGAAGAGTAGGGAAAACGCCGAGAAGATACTATCATTTTTCGGAATAAGAAGCTTCTTTGATTTGGTAATAGGGTTCGAGGACGTTAGAGAGCACAAGCCCTCAATAGAGCCTATGAAGAGGGCAGCCGAGGGGCTGGGTCTTCGGACCTCTGAATTGATCGTTGTGGGAGACACCGACATCGACATCAAGGCAGGAAGAGAGGCTGGCGCATTGACCGTAGCGGTCATGACTGGCGTAACACCTTTGGAGAAGATCTTAGCCGAGAGACCAGACTTTTTGATTAAGGATGTATCGGACCTTCCTGAAATATTGGAGCGAAATGCTCTGATAGCTACTGGGCAGTGATGTTTTTTAATATCTCATCGAATCTATCTGCAGCAATATCAATGTGCTCACGGGTCAGGACCAAGGGAGGCTCTATCCTTATGACATTGCCCTCTAACCCTCCAAGACCAACCAAGATCTTTTTCTTCCACGCTTCTTGTAAGAAGCGGACGGCTTCCTCCTTTGCAGGCAACTTCGCGGACCTTTCTTTCACCAGCTCGATCCCTAAAAAGAGCCCTATGCCTCTGACGTCGCCGATTATCTCATATTTATCCTTTAGTGATTCCAGCCTGCGCTTAAAGTATGAGCCGTTCTCCTTGACCTTATCCATCAGACCGCTCGTAAGCTCTTCCAGAACGGCCTCTGCGGCAGCGCATGCCAAGGCGTTTCCTCCCAAGGTAGAGTAGTGCTCACCTGGTCTTAGAGTGGAGTCTAGCTCCTCCCGGTAGATGGTCACACCGAGGGGGAGTCCATTTGCGATTGCTTTCGAGGTGGTCATAACGTCAGGTATAACGCCGTAGTGCTCAATACCCCAAAGCTTGCCAGTCCGACCATTCCCAGACTGGACCTCGTCTGCAATGAAAAGAATGGAGTATTTGTCTAGAACTTGCTTGACCTCCTTAAAATAATCGAAAGGAGGAACAATCATACCGCCGTTGGCTAACATAGGCTCTGCCAGTAATGCTGAAATCGAGTCTCCACCAACCTCGCATTTTATCACGTCTTCCATGTATTTTACGCAGGCAAATCCGCATTCCGGGCAGCTCTTGTGTCCGAGTGGGCACCTGTAGCAATAGGGATCAGGTGCGAAGACGACTGGTGCGAACGGACCGAGTCCAACCTTCCAGTTTGATTGACCTAATGCGCTCATGGCGTAAAACGTCCTTCCGTGAAAGGACCTGTGGAGGGCCATTATATATGGTCTCTTCTTGACGCGCTTCACGAGAGAGATTGCGGTCTCATTAGCTTCTGAGCCACTGTTCGTAAAGAAGGTCTTGGTGAGGGCGCCACCCGGCGAAAGTTCAGATAGCTTTTTTGCAAGTTTTGCAGTGTACTCCAAGTAATAGAGCGAGGATGTGTGGAAGAGTTTGTGCATCTGCGCCTCCACTGCCCGGATCACCCTTTGGTTAGACCAGCCAACGTTGACTATTGAGACGCCGGCGTATAGGTCTATGTAGGCATCCCCGTCGATGGAGTATACAGTGTCATCAATAGCTCTGTCTGGTACGAATGGGTAGTAGTGCTTGTACATGCGAGAAAGATAGCGTTCCGAAAGGTCTATGATTTCTTTAGAGGATTTCATAAAACCACTCTAAAATAAAAATGTACTTTGATTTTTATAAATTATGGAATTTAGGGGGCTCATTTGGGAGGCGCGTTAACGGCGATGAGCCAGAGGGGGGTCTTCCCGATGTTCTTTATGGAGTGCGGGACATTTGGAGGGAAAACGAGCGCATTTCCTGCCTTCACCTTATACTCCTCGTTTCCTATTGTGACAAGTGCTCTCCCCTTCAGTATGTAGTAAGCCTGTTCGAAGGGATGGGTGTGAGGATCCGCCCTTCCGCCAACCTCGAACTCGGATCTGAACATGGAGAGGTTCTTGCATCCAACATTTGCCTCCTCCAGCAAGACTCTGGTGATGCAGCCATAGTGTAGTGGGGGCACGAATGTGCGTGCTTCTTTAGGGTCTATAACACGCTTCGTCATTTAAAACACCTTGATGTATTTGGGTTTCCAAGGCTTAAATAAGTGTTGGCAATAAGAATGAGAAATTGTCATTTTTGATGTTTATTTTAGTCATGTTGTCTATTTTCTGTGATTTGTCGCCGCTTTTCAGAGCGGAATGAGCGCCCTTATGTTAGAGTATGTGATCATTTGTATGTCCCTGCCACCGACTCCAGCACGGTCAAGATAGTGGGCGACTCGTGGGATAGAGAGTGGATCTGAAGGTTTATTTCCGATGTCGCTGTTGACGATGATGCCTTCTGGACCGTTCTTCATTATGACTTCGTGGATGTCTTTGGGCGTGAGTTTGCCAGGCTGGACGGTCAGACCTACGTTTGCACCTATAGATCTCACCTTAGCCACTAGGTCGGGAGTCAGGTGATCGATTATGACCCTTGCAGGGTCTACATTCTCGGACTCGATAATTGAGAGAAGGCGTTCCACGATCTTCTCTTTATTGTTCCTTGGAGTGTGCATGATCATCGGGACGGGATACTCGTTTGCGATCCTAATCTGTTGGATTAACACATACTCCTCTTCTTGACTACCAGTCTCTAGACCAACTTCGCCGAGTGCGGAGGCTTTTTCGTTGTCGAATAGGGCAAGTATATGATCCAATACCACCTTGAGGTCCTCCTCGGGAATGGACCTCGGGTGAATTCCCACAGCAACCCTTGAGCTTATTCCATACGAGCTGAGTCTCATCGGCTCTACTTCCATGACCCAACGGAACAGATCGCGCATCGTTGAAAAACCCGATGGCTGAAGTGGGAAAAAGGAGCAGATGATGACGCCCTCCACACCAGCAACAGACATAAGCTCAAGGTCTTCTGGGCCCCTAAGGTAGGTGTGGGTATGGGAGTCAATGAACCTCAACAGGATTACCCTCCATAAGAGAAAAAATTAGTTTTGAGGTTTTGGTTTTTAAATTTTTAGATCAGAGTGTTTGATTTTTAATTGTTACTTTCGAATTTAAAGGTGCTTCTTAATCTCAGCTTCGAGACCACTCGCCCCTACAGCACCCACGAGGCGCCCTACTTCTTTACCGTTCTTGAAGAATATGAATGTGGGGATCCCGTAGATCCCAAGCCTCTGGGGAACCTCTGGATTCTCATCGACATTCATTTTTGCCATAAGTGCCTTCCCTTCGTATTTTTTGGCGAGTTGCTCAAATATGGGCGCCATTATCATGCAAGGTCCGCACCATGATGCCCAAAAGTCAATGACTACCAATTTATCGGCTGTGGATACGAAAGAGTCGAATGTTTGATCGTTAAGTTCTATATAACCATGGCTCATTTTTTTCTCACCACCGGTGTATTTCTTTGTCATTATCTCTGAGAGTTTTCTGGCTTTTATCCTTTCAAGCTCATCATCAAAACTCTCGGACATAGGTTTTCAGGCTTTTTTTAAAGTCGAGGCATATTTACTTTTTCTTTTTAATCATGTTAAAAAGTGGCACATCGGGTTTGAGGCGGAGATACTTTGAGAGAGTCATAGCATCGGCTTCCATTAAGAAACGTTTGTTGCAAACTGGCTCCTGAACGCCCTTGGCACAAGATAGGCAGTCCCCATCGCAGCCCGATATCGGTCTGAAGTTTTCTTTCAGGTTTGACCTGAAGTACACAGGAACGATCTTGCCCTCACAGACCTTGGAGGTCATAAACTCCGAGTTCATGCCCATGTAGCCTCGCCCTACCCTTCGGAACTCCATGCAGAGGGCGAATGTTAGTCCTTTTTTGGTGGACAGGTCTCTCAGAATTCGAAATATTCTACTGCGATAGGCTTCTGATGCCTGATAGCTTAGACCTATCCGCTCAGTATAGAGCGAACGCCAGAGTTTTATGATCTCATCGCCGAATGACCTGACTACTGTGAGGAGCCTATCCATGTATGATGGATTAACATCGCAGACGCTTGCTATGATATGGTCGGCGCCCCTTTCTTTGACAGTATCCAGTAAGTCAGAAAGATCTCGGAGAGAGTCGTTTATGCCTGGGAGGATTGGATCGATCCTAACAGCCACATAAAGACCGCGATCCTTCGATTTCTGAACTGCCTTAAGCTGCTCCTCGACGGTTGAGCCTCCAGGTGAGAAGGTTTTGCGTATCTCTTCATTAAGGGAAAGGAGGGTGTACTGGCAAAAACAATGATTAAAGGGTTGTTCAGACATGCGCTTCAGTAGGCGATCAGGCACTTTAGAGCCGTTCTTCGTCACAAACTCCACCGGAAGGTCCAACTTGAGAAAGGCTTCCATGCAAAGCTCGGAGAGGTGATAGATTTCCTCTAAGGGGGACTGAAAGGGATCCGTTACAGGTGAGAAGTATCCGCATGAGGCGTAGTAGAGCCTGCGCAGCTCTTCGTTTAATTTTTTGTCTATGTCTTTGAATACTGTGACGATGCCAGTTCTATTCCATTCCTCGAAATGGCCCTTGTATGCACGGGCATAACACATTGGACAGTTAATTGTGCAGCCGTTGTATGGGTTGACAAGAATTCGCTCGGAGCTGCACTCCCTCCGTCCTGACTTGTAGGGGAAATACCAACCATGGACCACGCTCTTTTTTGTAGGGACGAGTGCGTGGAGGATTGGTTCTGGGATGATCTGAGGGGCAAAGTCAGATCTTTTCAACATTGAGGTCAACAATTTATAGTCGCGGAATTCTTTAAAATCGTTTGCCCATGGTCGAGCTTATGAAAATATTTGGACGGTAAAGCGGACTAAAAATCTGCAGATTATAGCCGGCATACTATGTCTTTCCTCAGGTCGACGCAGCCTATAAGGGCTAAGAGAACTCTTGCATCCTCTGTGTTCACAACTCCATGAGCCCTCTCTCTGACCACGAGCTTTGGTTTGTATCCGATACCAAGACCAACATTTTCTATCATGAAAAGGTCGTTTGCCCCGTCTCCGACGGCCACACATGCCTCTAAGCCCACACCGATCTTCGCAGCGATGGTTTTTATTGCTCTGAGCTTTGCTTCAGGGCCGGTCATGTCGCCCTCAACCTCGCCTGTAAGACGTCCATCTTTTACGATCAATCTGTTTGAGAAGACATAGTCAGCGCCTATCATTCTACCGACATGCTCGGCGGCAAAATCAAAGCTTCCAGTCACTATCCCTATTATGAAGCCGAGCTCCTTGAGTTTGGCGATCAACTCTCTTACGCCAGGGTTAATTTTTATTGATGATTTTATTCTGTCCATAACCTCAACCGGAAGACCCTCCAATAGCTTGACTCTCGCTTTCAGAGCCTCAAGGAAGTTCAACTTCCCCTCCATCGCAAGCTTTGTGATCTTCTTGACCTCTTCTCCGACACCAGCAGCCTTTGCCAACTCCTCAATTACCTCTTGCTCTATTAAGGTACCATCCAAGTCAAAGACAATAATCTTCTTTCCGCACTTGTAGCTCTGGCAGGACTCTGCGGCCAGTGCCAAACCTACATCGTCACAGCTATTCTTTAGGATGTTCAATAGGACATCTCTCCTAATAATTGAGGTCTTGGTGTCCACTACCATAATCATTAGAAAGAGGTCGTTAAAGATTGTCGAAGCCCTTGTCTTTACAATGTTTGCATGAAATCTGGCAAGGACCCCAGCCACCGTGGCAACGATGCCCGGACGGTCTTTACCCAGGACTGTGATGACTAACCTATCGTCCGCCTGCATAATAGAAAGACACCTCTAGCCCAAGCTCATGGCACAAGTACTCCAGCTTCTTACGGAAGGTATTGAGATCCAAAGCTGGAGCGAGCTTGATGAGCATTGAGAGTATGAAGATCCCCTTCATGACTACCTGATCCATGTCTTCAATATTGCAACCGAACTCGGATATCACTGAAGAGATCTCGGCGATTAGGCCGGGGCGATCTGGCCCCACGGCGGTAATTACCATGTATCTATCAGGCATATATTGCACCGAGTGACCATCGAAGATCGTACAGAAAATCTAATTAAGTTTTCGTATGGATATTGGAAACATCGCGAGGGACTATGGTTGAGCAAGGTTAAACTTGAGGCACTCAAGGAGGCTCTGCTCGAGCAGAACCAAAGAAAAGCTAAAGATCTCGCCGAAGAATTTTTGCGGGGCGGGGCGCAACCAAAGGATATAATTGATGTGATAGCGGATGGTCTAAAGTTAGTGGGAGATTTGTTTGAGAAGGGAGAGCTCTTTCTGCCTGAGGTTATGAGGGCTGCCAATGCAGCCAAGGCATCTTTGGGCGTTGTGCTGCCGATGATGATTAAGGAGAAGGTTAGTGAGGGGCAGGGAGTGATCGCAATAGGATCGCTGGGACCGCATGATATAGGAAAGACCATAGTCTCGTCGATGCTGATCGCAGATGGTTTCAAGGTGCTGGACATGGGCATCAATGTGACGCCGAGTGTTGTGGAGGATTTTCTAAGAAATAATAAAGTGGATATACTCGCTCTCTCCATTCTGCTGACTTCTGACATAGATAAGGGTGCCAACGTGATCGAGAGGGCAAGGAAGGTCTCAAGAGATCTCAAGGTGATGGTGGGTGGCGCAGCCATGAGCCAAGAGATTGCAAGAAAAATAAGAGCAGATGCGTATGGTAGGGACGCGAACGAGGCTGTAAAGATAGCAAGGGAGATTGTTGGGAGGAAAGAGAAGTAATGAGAATGAGGACGACTGTCATCGGGAGCTACCCAGTAGTTGGTGAGGGTCTGGAGGCTATAAAGACCGCGGTGAAGGATCAGCTGGATGCAGGGATCGAGATAATCAGTGATGGTCAGACAAGAAAGGACATGGTATGTTACTTTGCAGACCATATAACGGGGTTCAAGGTTGAGGATGAAAAGGCAAAGATTGTAGGGAAGGTAAGACCTCCAGAAGAGACCCCAGTATTGGAAGACCTTATATTTGCAAGGAAGTTGGCAGGAGAGAGAGCCGAGGTGAAGGCTATAATTACGGGTCCGGTCACAATGGTTTTCTTTTCAGAGCTGACCCCGGAGGCGCCCTATGCTGGGTTCAGGGACGAGAAACTATACGAGGACGTGAGTGCGGCCTTGGCTGTGGAGGCCGAGATCATGCAGAAGGCGGGCTTTACAAAGATACAGATAGACGAGCCCAGCTTTTCCATAGGGGCACCCATGAACATTGGGAGAAAGGTTCTTGAAGGCATTGTTTCAGACTTGAAGGGGACAAAGGCACTTCATGTTTGCGGGAACCTTAGGAGGGTATTTATGGAGATTGTTAAGATAGAAGGACTAGATATTCTGAGCTTCTCATTCAAGGACAACGTCAGCAACTTTGACAGTGTTGAGAAAAAACTTTTGGAGGATTACTCAAAGAGGCTGGGCGTAGGATGTGTCAGTACGATGAGCCCAGAGGTAGAAGATGTGGACTCTATTAAGAGGGTGCTGACTAGGGCGCTGGAGTTGTATGGATCTGAAAATATTGAGTGGATCCACCCCGATTGCGGGCTGAGGTCCTTCAGAAGGGATGAGGCTTTTATGAAGCTCAAGAATATGGTGATGGCGGTAAGGGAGCTGAAGAGCTGATGGAAGTTCGGTTAGGGAACGTTAAATTTGGCGATGTGCCAATAATGATTGGCAGCCTTTTCTACAAATCTGACAAGAAGGTCATAGACCATAAAAGAGGCGATGTGAATAGACCCGCGCTCATCAAGGAGCTGAAGAGCGTTTCAAAGCTAAAGGAGAAGACAGGGCTACTTCATGCCCTAGACATAATTGCAGAGACCCCTGAGGCGATGGAAAAGTACTTAGCCACAGTTGCCGAGTTAACAGATGACCCGTTACTAATCGGAGGTCTCAACGAAGAGACTAGGATAGCGGGTTACAGAAAGGCATGTGAGTTGGGTCTAGCAGGCAGGTGTGGAATCAACTCGGTGTCGCCCAACACCAGTGAAAAGGAGTTAGAATTTATAAAGGATAGCAAGATTAGATTCGCAATAGTCCAGACACTTGACCCTGCTGCGGTATACCCAGAAGAGAAGCTTCAGGTGTTAAAGGGGGGCCTCCTTGACAGATGTAGGGAGGCCGGTATCACCGATGTGGCTGTTGATGTCGGCATAATAGACTTCACCAGCGTCTGGCTGGCGGCTGAGTCAATTAAGGCAGTTAAGAATGAGCTGGGACTGCCAGCAGGTTGTGCGCCCTCCAATGTTGCATATCAGCCGCTGTTGAAGAAGAAGGTGAGCAAGAGAGTCGCGAGATCAATGAATGTGGCGCTCAACACCATGATACAGGTCGCGGGAGCGGATTTCATACTATACGGACCGCTTAAGGCGGCAGGCTACATATTTGAGGCGGTGGCCACCGTTGAGGGCATAAAGGCATACGGAGAAAGGTTAAGGGGCAGGGCGGTTGAGAAGAGCCACCCACTTTATAAGTTCCTAGCGAAACTCTGATATGTGGGGGGTCATTTTGGTTCTGGCATGCGTCCTTATACACTGTAAGCCGGGAACTGCAACAGATGTCCTGAACAGGATAAAGGAGATAAAAGGTGTGAGGAGGGCCTTTGAGACTCTCGGAGGATATGATGTTGTCGTGGAATATGAGTTTCAGAGCCTTGAGAAGCTAGGGATAACGGTATATGAGATAGCAAAGATCCCAGGTGTGGTCTCGACCGAGACTCTAATAGAGACGCTATTGTGAGGTGCGAGGTGAAATTTTTGGTTCAGGTTCTTGTGTTAATAAATGCAGAGAAAGTTTCAGTCCTTGACGTTGTCGGGAAGCTGGAGAAGATGCCAGAGGTTCTAAGCGTTTTCCCAACCTTTGGAAGGTTTGACGTGGTGGCGTTCTGTAACGTCGGCAGCAGGGAGAGTGTCAGAGACCTAGTGAGAAAGATAGCAGCGCTTGAAGGAGTGTTGAAGACAGAGACTCTAGTGGAGCTCTGACAGCACAAGGAAATCCTATTCAAAGTTTTTGCCTTGGAACTCTTGAGACGCCTTCGGCAGCCTCATTAATTTGATTAGTTAAAGACTCGTCACTGGGGGACGGGGAGACCTGCCAGCTCGTAAACCTTTATTATGTTGCCCCTGTCGTCGCGGCGCGAATCCACAGGAGTCTCCATTATTAGGGGAAGAGAACGGATCCTTTTATCTGAAAGAATGGATCGGAATCCGTCCTCGCCGATCTTTCCAAGACCGATGTGCTCGTGTCTATCCAAGTGGGATCCCAAATCGCCCTTGGAATCGTTGAGGTGTACCACCTTCAACTTCTCAAGACCGATAATACTTTCCAGCTCGTCGAGAACTTCACCTATTTTTGTCTTTACATTGTAGCCACCGGCGAAGGCATGGCAAGTATCGAAGCAGAAGCCAACCTTCTCAGCGTCCTCTAATTTATCCATTATGGCACGTATATCTTCAAATGTCGTGCCCATACTATTCTTCTGACCGGATGTGTTCTCCAAGAGAATCATGCAATTAGAACCAGCCTCAAGGGCGCTATTGATTGCAGATACAAGCCTTTCGCAGCCCTTTTCCTCGCCGCTACCTAGATGGCTTCCAAGATGTGTGACGAGGTATGGGATTCCGAGCGCAGAGCACCTCTTCAGTTCGGCTTTCAAAGTCTCCACGGATTTCATGTATACTTCGTCATTTGGAGTTGCCAGATTTGGAAGGTAGGGCATATGGTCTACTACTGGGTATATGTCGACTTTGCTCAGGCGATCTTTAAATGATCTCAGGACCTCCTCTGGTATTTCGGAGAAAGACCACCCTCGGGGATTCCTAGTAAATAGCTGGAAGGTGTTGCATCCTATTTTCATTGCCCTCTCAACCGATCGGTCTATGGATCCTGCTATGGAGATGTGAACACCAACGCGCAAATTGCACACCAAGTTTAATTATCCTTCGGAGTCGTTTAAGGCTTTATGTGGGATCAAAGCATTGTTGATCATAGAATGCATTTCAGGAATTGCCTTAATCCCTCTCTGATCTCTGGTGAGACGTGTTTCAGATCTTGTGATGGTAGCTCCTCGCCCTTTATTGCCGCGAGTCCTGTGCCGTAGAGTACCCAAGCGATCACATACTCAAACAGATCTCGATCTTGTCCCAGAGAGTCGGCAAGAATGTGGAGTAGTTCGTTTATCGCTTCTTGGGACTTCGATATGCATGAATGGAGTGATTCGAGGAGATCCTCCCTGACTAAAAGGGATTCGCCGAGGCTTTGCAATAGTGCTTTTAGGGTTGCCGCTTCTGCGTGTGAGAATGTGTTGTCTAGGGCAATAAGAAAGAGAGCTTTTTCGGTCCGCATGTCAGGATATACAAAGCACCGCGATACTTTGGAGAGAGGGTATAGATCCCTTAGTTCCTTTATGGGAAGACCATCGGTAAGAGAGATGAGGGGTTTCCCCCTTAGAAGATGCCAGATCTCGTCGGCTATCATGTAGGCTTTGTTTCTCTCAGAGCCTATGAAGAGTATGTCGCACCATTTTGCGGATTTATGGAGGTCGTCGAAAGGGCACGTGTCAGGAATTCTCCTGAGGTCTTGGTCTAGTCTGCACAGGTTCTCTAGCGGTCTACCCTTGTGTTCGCAACCCAATACCAGAATTTTCAAGGGCTTCACCAGTATTTGATCGTTTATATTCGTATCTCTTTAATAGGTATAGGGCATTTGACTGTTATAGCCATTTATTTGAAATAAGGACAATTCCAATATTACAACGGTGGCAACATTGACTATGGATAACGAATAACCTATAGTGTGAACAGATAAGATTAATATGTTGAGACTGCACTATTCCTTAAGAGGATACTAAGATGTCCTTCAACAAACTCAAGGTTGTTGGATTCTCTGATTTGGAGATCAAATTGTACGAATATTTAATCAAGAAGGGAAGTTGCAAGAAAGAGGAATTGGTGAGAGTTTTAGGACTAAATGAGAATGACTTGAATGAGTGCCTCTCAAAGATGTCTTCTTTAGGTGCCATAGAGTTTGTTGACGATCTCGTCTCTCCTTCGCCTCCGAGGTCGTTCCTTCAAAAGTACTTAAGGCTCAAGGAGGTGGAGGTGGATCTTCAGCTAGCTGAGCTGAGAAAAGCGGTGAACGAACTCCAAATGGTATTGGAGCCGATATACAGCGAGAGTAAGTATGGCGTCAGGTTGGAAGATCTCTGGCAGACGATAGACGGGCTATCCAGCATGGAGATGGAGACCATAAGGATGATATCTCGTGCGAATTCAGATATCTCCATATTGGCAGAACGGTTCAGCTACTACCCAAAGGTCAGAGAGGAGTTGCTTTCGGCTCTAGATAGGAAAGTTAGGGTAAGAGTGCTTTTGTTGGCGCTCGATGAGGAAACAGAGGGCAGGGTCGAGGACCTAAAGAAGAACAAGATCGAGGTGAGGTTGGCAAGATGCGACTGGAGGAGTATGAGGTTTACTCTGGTGGACAGGAGAGAGGCGACATTCCTAATTTGGGCAAAGAAGAGCGGGGAGAACAGGGTTTTCTACAGACCCGGCTACACAAAGAACCCGGGCATGGTGAGCGTTTTCTCGGACTCCTTCGAGTACCTTTGGGACAAGGCGCTACCCCTCTGAAGGGTGTGAGAGTCTCCTTTGGTACAGCCATCGAGCTAGGTTTGATCGATTGTCTTCAGAAGGATGCGCCCACCACGGCATATTTGTTCTTAATCAATAATGGTTGCAGAGGCAAGTGTGCCTTTTGTCCTCAGTCGATAGGCATATCAAAGAATATTTCAAGGGTGAGCTGGCCCGAATTTCCTGTAGAAGAAGTCTTGAAAGGTTTGAGGAAAAATCGGAGATTTAGAAGGATCTGTTTGCAGTGCGCCGACGAAGAGGGGTTGATGAATTGGCTTCCATGCTTTGTAGAGAGTTTGAGGGATAAGACTGACATCCCAATTTCGATCTCTATGCCTCCTGCTCCCCATGAAGACTTGCGCGTGCTAAAGGTAGCAGGGATCGACGTGCTGACAATACCATTGGATTGTGCTGATGAAGAATTGTTCCGCAGAGTTAAGGGAAGGGACTGGGGTAGCCACTGGCGGGCTCTAGAAAAGGCACTGGAGATCTTTGGTCCGAACAATGTCGGAACGCATATTATAGCAGGACTTGGGGAGACAGAGAGAGATATTGTAAACTTGGTTTCAAAATGCCACCGTATTGGGATCATGTCTTCGCTCTTCGCCTTCACTCCTATAATGGGGACGCCCCTTTGGGGGAGACCTCAACCAGATTTGAGATCCTACAGAAGGCTGCAACTGGCAAGGGAACTAATAATTAGTGGGAGGGCAACCGAGAGGGATTTCACATATGACAGTCTTGGTAGAATAGTTAGCATAAATATTTGCAGAGACGAGGTGGAGGATGTAATAGAGGAGGGGGAAGCCTTTATGACCAGAGGGTGCCCAAGCTGCAACAGACCGTACTTCAACGAGAAGGTCACCGGACCAATCTACAATTATCCTCGCAAACTGGAGAGTAAAGAGGTTGAAGAGATCAGGAGGGAATTATTTGGAGGTTTTGAGGGTCTTAAGGTTTGAGGTACATGATCCGTTTTATAATATGGCGTTGGACGAGGCCATTGCGCGCTCTGTGGGGGAGGGAAGCAGTCCACCAACCCTTAGGCTCTATGGATGGGCACCGATGGCAGTATCCTTGGGTTATTTTCAAGAGGTCATGGAGGAGGTCGATTTGGGTTTTTGTAGGGAGAGGGGAATAGAGGTGGTGAGAAGGATAACTGGCGGGGGAGCAGTGCTTCACACAGAGGGGGAGCTGACCTACAGCTTCGCGGTGAATAATGATGGTTCTTACGTACCTGAGGATATTGAAGAGAGTTACAGGAGAATATGTGCGCCAATAGTGGCATGCGTCAGGAGGCTTGGTGGCGATGCTGTATTCAAACCGATAAATGATATTGAGGTTGCAGGCAAGAAGATTTCAGGAAATGCCCAAACTAGGAGGTTCGGGGCGGTCCTACAGCACGGAACCTTGCTTCTTTCCATTGATTATTCGTTGCTTGGCGCACTAAGACCGAGGGCTGAAAAGTTAAGGGATAAGGGGATTTCTGAGGTCGGTGGGAGGGTCACAACGCTGAAGGAGGTCCTCAAGTTTGAGCCAGAAAGGAAAACGGTGGCAGAAATTTTGGCAGAGGAGTTCGGTAAGTCGTTTCAGCTCGAGTTGAGCTATGGAAAGATCACCAATAAGGAGAGGGAGCTTGCGAGGGAGTTAGTACGGAAGTACATGTCAAAGGAATGGATCTTCAGGAGGTAATCTAGTGGAGAGGATCGGGGTCAAGAAGGTGAAGGGGGGCAAGCTCATCAAGGTAAGGTTCGTTGAGGAGGGCGGGATTATAAAGGAGGTGAAGATCTCCGGAGATTTTTTTGTCCACCCGGAGGAGGCGATTGATGAGATTGAAGGGTGCTTGAAAGGAGTAAATTTAAGTAGGGTAAGGGAAGCTCTAAGGGATTTTGCCATGAGGAAGGCAGTCAGAACTGTGGGTTTTGCTCTTGAAGATATTGCAGAAATCATAGAGGAGCGAAGCGATAGTGTTTAGCTACAGACCAAAGCCATCGGTGTATAGCGTCTCGATTACTGGTCACCGGTGTGAGTTGGGTTGCAGACATTGTCAAGGGAAATACCTCTTAGGTATGGAGCCGGTGGAAGATCCAGAAAGTCTACTTGAGGCTTTTCTAAGGGCGAAGGAGAAAGGTGCAAAAAGCATCTTAATAAGCGGAGGTTTTGACAAACGAGGCAGGCTGCCAGTTATGGACTTTATGGGCGCAATAAGGCAAGGCAAAATCAGGACTGGACTGGTTGTTGAGATGCACTCAGGGTTAATCAAGGAGGCAAATAAACTGAGGGACTCGGGGGTGGATGCTTTACTCCTAGATGTTATAGGAGATCAGGAAACTATAGACGAATACCTCGGAGGGGCATGGTCAACTGTAGATTACGCGGATGTGTTGCGAGAGGGTAAAAGGCATATCCCACTGGTGGCAGCCCACATCTTGGTTGGAGTCAAAGAAGGAAAAATAATTGGAGAGTTTAAGGCGGTAGACATGATAGCAGAGGCGAATGTGGATGCACTCTCAATACTCACGCCCATGGACGCCAAGTCGCCTGAGCTTGACGAACTTGTAAGGGTGATGGGTTATGCCAGGGATAGGTTCAGAGGACACCTGACCTTGGGATGCATGCGTACCAGGGGTAAAGATCGTCAGGAGATAGAGGAGGTTGCGGTTGATTTAGGTTTCGACGGGATCGCAAACCCGCTAAACAGTACTTTGAGGTACGCGGAGTCTGCGGGGGTGCAAGTCAAAGAGGTTGAGTGGTGCTGCGTATTTACTCCAAATAGAATTCCCAAGAGCACCAAAGATCCTTTGGACGTTCATCGGGAGGGCAAATAAGGCATTTGACCCTAAACTTAGGGTTTATAACCTTGGCAAAAGCTGAGAGATGAGCCAAACCAACAGGCTTACAAGGGAAAAGCCCTCTTCCACTCTTCATTCTTGCAGTCTGTGGTCTGCAGTTCTTTATGCTCAAAACTACACTGTTGCCTTTATTTTCTACGCAGACCGCGGAAACTGGGGCGATTGAAGTGAAGTGGAGTGCCTTTGCAAGCTCTTCCAAGGTCCCCTCACTTATCTTAAGGAACTTCTTAATCCGCCTAGCCTCCGACGTGCCGAACTGCTCCCAAGCCTCCCTGTCGATCTCCACCGCGATGCTTTGTCCGTACCTGTTCTCGACAGAGAGGAACCAGTAACCGTCAAGTGTCAGAAGGTTCTTGGACATCACTTCGACAAGCTCCAATAACTCCTCCCTAGTGAGTGAGTTGAGAACTTTGTTCATGATTTAAGATAATTTCTTGTGTTATAATACGGTTACTGCCCTAATTTTACAGCCCTACCTTCCACAGTAGGTCGATATAGTCATATATCACCTTGGAGAGGGATTTGTCTGATATATAGACCGCTAAATTCTTCCTTTTTTCTGCGGGTTGATCTAGGCCAACAACTAGGTGAAAGACTACCTCTCCCTTATCGGAGAGTATTACATTGAAGGGAATTACATTCATCCCAATCTTTATCATCACATTATTAGAAGATAGATGCTTCAGAGCGTTAAATGAGTCTTGACTTGCCAGAATTTTTACGGATTTCTTTTGATCAAGGTTAGAGAGCATGTTCAGAAGACCAGAGTAGATGACCATATCTAAGTTGCCCATTACAATACTCAGCTCCTTTTTGAATGACTGTGCCAGTGTCTGGATGCGGTTAGTTATGCCAGCCACAGATCTGACGAACCATATCTCAGAGCCCTCTACAGAGCGGGCATCGTATATGGACTGCAGGTCATTCAGCAAAACCTCTTCTATCCTGTTGAGTCGGTTTTGGTATTCAAGTTTTATGACGTTTATGACCTCTGAGGGGGGCTTTGCCTTGAACCTCATGGGGCGACCCTGACCTATTTCAATCCACCCCTTCAGCTCAAGAGCTTCAAGGACGTCATAAACCCGGGTGTGAGGCACGCCTGAGGATTCGCTTATCTCTTTGGCACTGGACGGACCGTCCAAAACGAGCTTAAGATAGACGAGTGCCTCATAGTCAGTCAGACCTGCCTCCTTCAGACGCTCGAAGGCACTCATGGACTTTAGAGACCTTGTTGACATTCCCACACCTATTAACTACTCATAGTGAATAAAATTAATATTGGTTTTGGTGATAACAAGACTTATGGAATATGCCATCGAGATCTCGGGGCTTACTAAGAAGTTTGGAGACTTCGTGGCAGTGGATAGGCTTGATCTGCGGGTAAAGGTAGGGGAGATCTTCGGGTTTCTTGGACCAAATGGGGCAGGAAAGACTACCACCATCAGGATGATGTGCGGTCTGATGAGACAAACCAAAGGGACCATAAAGATCTACGGATATAGCATTCCTGAAGAGAGGAGCGAGCTCATCAAGATCACAGGGTATATGGCTCAACGTTTTAGCCTTTACGAGGATCTGAGCGTTTATGAGAATATGGAGTTCTTCGGTAAACTCTATGGGCTTAACGGAAAAAACTTGGAAAATAGGATAATCGAACTACTCGAGTTCCTTGACCTTAAGGATGTCAAGAACAGGCTGGCGGGTAGGCTCAGCGGAGGTATGAAACAGCGGCTTGCACTGGGAGTTGCACTGATCCATAGACCAAAGCTACTGGTGTTAGACGAGCCCACAGCAGGTGTTGATCCTCCCATAAGAAGAGCTTTTTGGGAGTATCTTAGGGGTCTGAATAAGGAGGGGACCACAATCTTGGTGACCACGCATTACATGGATGAGGCTGAGAACTGCGACAGGATCGGTCTAATGAACAGGGGAAGGCTCATTGCCGAGGGAACTCCAAGGGAACTAAAGAAGATGGTCTTCGGGGGCGACATTGTTGAGATCGTTTTGCAAGGTTATGTTCAAGAGGGAGCACTCAATGAGACTGCGAGTTTGAAGGAGTTAACTTACAGAGATGGAGATACCGTATTAAGGCTGGTTTTGAAGGATGCTTCCAAGGAACTCCCAGCACTTCTGAGGAGGCTAGACGACATAGGATTAAGGGTTTTATCCGCAGAGCCGATTAACGTCACTCTCGAAGAGGTCTTCATAGAGTTGGTAACGGGGAGGGTGGAAAAGGCAGCGGTTTGAGGCGAATTCCTTTGAGGCTGATGGCCGTCGTAGTTAAGGAGCTCATTCAGTTGAGGAGGGATCCTAGGTCACTTGTCATGATAGCGATGATTCCGTTGATAGTCATGCTGCTCTTCGGTGTCGGATATGGAGGAGGCATGGGGAAGATCAGCATAGCCGTAGTGAACCTAGATAAGGGAAGTTTAAGTTGGACAGTACTAGACTCCATAATGAAAACCCCCAGCGTGTATGTAAAGGCTTATGCCAACAGTATTGAAGAGGGAAGGGAGCTCGTAAAGGAGGGCATTGTCTCTGCTGCAGTCGTCATCCCCGAGGGGTTCACTGAGGAGTTGATGAGGGGGGCGTCGACGCAGGTCCTGGTTATAGTGGACGAGAGCATTACAACCATATCCAGCACCATAAGGAACGCGATGCTGGCGGTAACCTACAAATTCCAGCAGGAGCTAGTCAGGAGCGTTCAGGGATCATCGGTGGAGCTCATATACAGCTCGGTTTACGGTCCAAAAGTCACGAACCTCGAGGCTTTCACCCCGCTCGTCATCGGCATAGTGCTCCAACTCGTTCCGACAAGTCTTATATCAATAGCCATCTGCAAAGAGAAGGAAAGGGGGACGTTTGAGCAGTTGATAATGTCTCCAATCAGCAGGTTCGACATAATATTTGGGAAGTTGCTAGCTTTCTTCATCGCAACTATAGCAGATATGCTGATCACCTTGATGGTTGCCGTGTGGATCTTCGACGTCTCTATGAGGGGACCTTTAATAGATGCAATGGTGGTTTCTACTCTATTCCTGCTTGGATCATTGGGACTGGGGATGCTAATATCGGTCCTCTCGAGAAACCAACTTCAGGCTAATCAAGCCGCCATATTCATATTTATACCGGCCTTGCTTTTCAGTGGCGCCTTGATGCCCATAGACATGCTATCGCCCAGCGCAAGGATCTTGGCAAACCTCACTCCAATGTACTACTTTGTTTCGGCCTTCAGAGACATCATGATAAAAGGGTTCGGGCTATGGCAGATAACATGGCAGTTATTTGCACTCTCCGTTTACATGATGCTAATGATGGTGAGTGCGCCATTGGTGTTGAGGTTAAGGGTTGATTGATTATGGTTGTGTGGAGAGAATTTATTATGTTTGGTATGAAAAATGCAGGAATTATTATTTTAATTCCATTAATAATCGTCGCTCTTAGCGCAGCCTCTCCGATCATCGGTTGTGGAGAGGTAAATTTCAAGGTTGAAGATGTGATTTGGAGGAACCTGAACATAGGTGTGGGCAATAGCACATGCGTTGTTTCGCTGAGGTATTATGGAAGCGAGCCGTGCTCCTATCTGAGGGGCACTCTAGATGTCTCTAAGTTGAGCGAGAACTACACGGAGGTCTCGGACGAGTATTCGGGCACACTCGAGAGCGGAGGGGTTGTTTATTTGGAGTTTGTTTTTGATGTTTCTTCCTCCTCTAAAGCAGGCTGGTACAAGGTCCCACTGAGAGTCAACTACATGACCGACGGGAAGATCTTTTGGGAGGCTTTTGATTTAGTGTTGACGCTCAATGGAGATCCCGATATCTCTATTGGTAGTAGTTGCGAGGTAATTTTGAGGGGCCACATTAACGGACTTCCTATCATAATAAAAAATCTCGGGGATGGTGTGGCAAGAAAGGTCACCGTAACTGTGCAAAGCCAAGACGTTTATCTAACGACAATTGGCTCAAATGAGTTCAGCAGGGATTTTCTGATGCCCAATGAAGAATGGTCAATAGTCGTTAACGCATTCGCTCAGTTGAGCATAAGGGACGGCACCAGCATTGCTGTGAATGTAAGGTACGAAGACCAAAGTGAGGTGGGGTATACCAAGACAACAACCATCGGTCTAAAGGTAGAAGATCCTGAGAGGCCCAGCATGGTCGTGAGCACAAATACAACAAGAATACGACCAGGTGTCACAAACGGAGTACTTTTTTCAATAGTGAATGACGGGGGTAAGAAGGCAGTTGATTTAACGGTCAGGCTCGCCCCCGCCTCAAACCAGCTGACTTTGGTTGGCAACAACACCTTTTCAGTTCAAGATTTGAGTGTGGGAGAAGTTCTGAACATTCCATTATCTCTGTACTTGGAGCCGCAGACCTACGGAAGCCTTCCACTCTATGTGGTAATCGATTATAAAGATGAGAGGAATAGCACTTATCAAGACTCGCTGTCAATCGGGTTCTTGAGCGAGGAGGAGCCCGAGCCCAAGGTGGAAGTGACCGCAAGGGGCGTTCGGCTTCAACCAAATGCCATAAACTCCATAATCATAATACTCGAGAATAGAGGGGATAGGGCTGCCAAAGATCTCAGAATCAACCTCTTCTCGCAATCACCAGAAGTTGCAGTGGTCGTCGGAAGCGGAGTGGCACACAGAGACCTCTTGGAACCGAAGGACGTCTGGGAGGTTGAGAAGGAGGTATTCGTACAGCCGAACGTTTATGGAGCGGTGCCTCTATACGTACAGATCCAGTATAAGGACGATTTGCAGAACAGATACTCTTACACATCGGCTATAGGGTTTGAGGTTAAAGGTGTCCCTTCTGTAGCGATATCTTCGGTGATATATAACCCGTCTCCGGTTTTCCCAGGGAACAGAGTAGTTCGGGCAAATTGCGTCATAGTCAACCACGGCAACTATACGGCGCAGGATGTTAGCATAGTTCTAGGTAAGATAAGCGGAGTGGTAAAACCATCCTATCCTGGGTCCGACAGGGTAAAGATACCGTTTCTCACAGTCGGAGGGAGCCTGAGTGTTCAATTCTTGCTAGATATTGATGAGAACGCAAAGCCCGGATATTACGAGATACCCGTAGAAATATCCACAAGTACAGAGAACATATCAACAGCAATCCCCCTCACAGTTTCGGAGAAGGCCAAGATCCTTGTGGACAAGATATATTTTGACAGGGAGGTCGTTCCAGGGGCTAGGAATGTGAAGCTGTTTATTGAGACTCTGAACATAGGAAATGTGACGGCGGAAGAGGTCAGAGTTTCGGTCATATCAGGGTATATCACGGGATCCACAACATCGCTCTTGGGCAGTATGGCGAGCGGGAGCAGAAAGGTGATAGTTATGGAGGTAGATGTAGACAGCAAGGTCAGTCCAGGAGAGTTGCCAGTTGATGTAGAGATCTCATGGAGCCAAGATGGAAGGGGCATGTCGGAGACTTCAACTAAGAATCTGATGATCAATGAGCCAAGCAGGGTTGATATATGGGCATTATTGGGAGTTCTAGTAGTGGCAGCAGTATTAGTCGTTATATTCAGAAAGAAGGCATTAGAAGTTGGAAGATCCTTTTTGTATAAGTTAAGAGGGCGGTGAAGGAAAAATTCCAGCACCTTCCCATTTGGCTTAATATAAAATAAATTGAACGGAAGAGGAAGAAAGGGATGAGGAGAAAGAAAGGAAAAAATTACTGGATGTAGAACGTTATTGAGATGCTTGCGGAAATACTAACCGCGCCTGGCAGAATTGTTGTGGAAGATGTCACTGCTAGGTCGTAGCTACGGTATATTGGAACTGGAGAGGAGTAGGACTCGGAGACGCTTTGGACCCCTACAACCTTAACGCCCAAGATCTTCGAGATTGTATCAGCCTTCGCTCGGGCATCCTTTACGGCAGTTTCAAGAGCTGTCGTTCTGAGGACCGATAGCTTGGCGTCCGAGACTGCAAAGTATACACCGTTAACTTGGTTCAGACCGCTGTCGACACATGCGTCGATTATATTCCCTGCCATCCTTCCGAGATCTGGACCACTGTATGTGACCTGTATCGTATGGACGACCCTGTATCCAATGAGCACCTGTTCATTATTTATGTACCGGTACTCAGGACCTATAGTATAACTCAGCGTCTGGATTGAGGACTCAGGTATGCCCAAACCTTTCAATGCGCTCAGTGCACGATTTATGTTGTTGGCTGCAGATGCGGTGGCTTTTTGGACATCAGGATCTAGGACGCTGGTTCCTATAATCACCTTTACGGTGTCGGGCTGTTCGTAGAGAACGGCATTGCCAACCACTGACAGGGTGCCAAGGTTTTGACCGCCATCTAGATCTGCAGCCTGTACCTGTTGTGGAGAATAAAGGACGCTCCCCAGCATAAACAACGTCAACGCAAGACCAAGGAATGCGAGATATTTCAATTTAAATTTCAATTTCCTATTCATATCGATCACTAAGGCAATATTAAAAATCAAGCTTATAACCATAGCAGATGTTCTATTTGTTAGAACGAAAAGATCTAAAAATTGATGTCTGAGGGCCCTTGATTTCTTAGAGTTCCGAGTCTCAAAAAAAGGAGCATTCGGCTGACTCTGATAAATGAAATTTTAGATCTTTTTTATAGTGTGACCAATGGAATGCTGAAAATATCATTGAGCGTTTCAACAGTCTAGAGGCGGATCCCTACACGGTTCAGTGCGAACCTTGATGCGCACCACAACGGAAATGAGACTACGGCGAGCACGGCCATAGATACTAGGAATGATAGAGGAAGATCCAATAAGGAATTGGACTGGAAAACAAACAAAAATGGCAGAATAGAGAGGACGAGTGAAGAAGCAAAAATTGAGAATGAAAGCTGGCGCAAACTTGAGCAAAGAAGGGCAGAGAGAGCTCCAAATAATAAAGCGAAGAGCCAGAGAGGAACAGGAATGATAAAACTGTTAGCAAAGAAATACAGTAGAGTTATAACCAGAGTCGATGGTAAATAAAATAAGTAGGATTGTCGAACGAATTTGAGGTGCTTTTTATCGACCTTAAGACTTGTTTTAGGCATATCTTGGTTGAGCCACGCCTCAGCCTTTGGGGTTATCTCGTATAGGTACCTCTTATCATCCCTTCTTCTCGAGATGAGGCCTAGCCTTAAGAGAAGGGAGAGGTGAGATTCTATCGTGCTCCTTGATCTATTTACGCTTTCTGCGATCTCATCCCCTGTCATTGGTCTTTTGGAGAGAGACTCCAGTATGGCGTATCTAGTCCTTTCGCTCAGGGCGTCGAGGATCTCTCTCAGTTCTTCCCCTTCCATGTCATATTTTTTGGAGAGCCACATTTAAGACTGTTTTTATATTTCGGTCTTTCTAGAAAGGTCGAATCGACCTCCGTCTAAAGAGAGCTTATAATCTCTATAGAACGAGCTTTTTCAGATGTGTATGCGCCTTAAAAACATCATGCTCATACTCTTGACAATATTCTTCCCTTGGGCATTGCTGCCATTGGCTTTCTACTACGCTTGGAGGCGGGGAGTAATTGGGCGGTTGATGAAAAAGTTCTCAGTGCCTATCAAGAGAGTGCATTGTGGAGGCGAGTTGATTGAAGAGGCCTTAGCATTTAAGTACTATAAGCCTGCTCATGACGGCTGCTATGCGGTAATACCGAGGATTTTAGGAGTGCGGTATGTTTATGCGATAGAGGTACGCGATCTCCCGGAGAGGTTGACGAAAAACATTGAGGAGGTGATTAGGGCAGCCATAAATAACTTGGGCGGACAGACCCTGATCTTGTTGACGATTGGTGACCTAATTGAGAAGGTTCGTGTTTATTCTGTTTCGAGAGTTCTTCCCCGAATTGAGAAGGACGCAAGTATGGAGGCTTTTGATGCTTCTTTGAGGATTGCTGATGCGTTGAGGCCGAAATCACCAACGGTAAAGGTTGCCCTATGTAGGGGCAAGGCTGTCATAGAAGGGTTGCCTTTGGAGGTGGTTGAGTGAAGGGACAGGTGCTAAGGGCTGAGATCCAGTCCAAGAATTGCAAGATGAGGACGACCGTGCGTTTTGGTTTGGAAGGGATAGAGAGGGCAGAATTTTCGAAGACACTTGTCATCGGAGACGTCCAGACGAGGGTTAAGATGATTATGGAGCTTGTGATGAGGGGTTTTGAGGGAGGCGAGACCCCTTTAGTCATCGATATGAAGGGCAGGTATGCCGGGCTAATAGATTATATAGCCTCTATGAAGGTATACAGAGCTGGGAAGCACTTAACATTCAGCCCGCTAAAGGAGATTTTCTCAGGATATTCTAAGGAATTCGTCATGATCTTTGGTGATTTGTACGGACTGAGTCGTGATGAGCGCATCTACCTTGCAAAAGCGCTTGAGGGATTATACAGGGAGGGGGATCTTAATCCAAGATTGGAAGGAGTCTTTGAAAGGCTCCTTCAATTGGAGGCAGAGGTACAACCAAAGGAGTGTTACAAGATCGAGTGTCTCAAAAACGTACTCTCGGAGCTGGAGGTAGAACCATCGGGTGCAATTTTTAAAGGGGGAGAGAGGGATGTGATTGCGCCTTTGATACTTGACTTGGGCGCCTTAATGCCGAGGGAGAGAGTTCTGATGATGATGTCTTCTCTGGCGAGGGTCAGGAGATGCAGAGCAACATTCCTGGTCATTGACGGGATGGACTGGGCCATGATCTCTGGCTTGGGAGGATTAAAGACGGTCTTTAAGGAAAGGATTGAGGATTTGAGCTGTGAAGGAGTATCCGTCTATATTGGAGCTGATGATCTGCGGCATGCCCCGGTCTTAGGTACCGCGTACGTCTTCTGTGGACCTATTTGGTGTGAAGAGGGGCAGTGGATTAAAGGCCTGGCAGATGGAGCGGCTTTGGAGTGTTTCAGATATTTAGAGGACGGTACCGGCCTTGTATTGACTTGGAAGAGGGCACCATTCTACCTGAGGTACAGAAATTCAGAGTCCAGGTTTATTGATGATAGTGAGATCGAGGCGCATATGAGGGCGCTGGGGGAGGAGGTTGCGTGTGTGAATTCTGCTGATGAAAAGAGTACGAGGGTGTTGGAGAGGTTGTTTAGAGACAGAGCATCCCTATTCTACGCTAAGGAGTTCTTGAGGCTAGTCGGCGAGGGCAGAGTTCCTGTGGAGGCGGTGAGGACGCAGAGGAATGCGATGCTAAGAAATGCGGTCAGACTCTTGAAGCGCTACTTTATGGTGGTTGAATACATGGACTGTTCTGGAAATAAGTGGTATAGGCTAACCAGAGCAGGGGAGAACGCACTACGAGAGATGGAGGGCAGGGAGGAATGAGGGTAAGGCATGTTACTGACAGGACGATATTCTGGACTCTTGGAAGGGGGGAGGCAGAAGAGATAATGGGGGTCGAGGTAAGCCTGGAAGAAGAGGGCAAAGTCTTAAGGAGGATAGTCGCCAGGGGCAAGTACGGCAGGGAAAGGACAGTCTTTACGGAGAGATACTCCGTCGACGAGTACCAAGGGATTATCCGATCCGAATCTGCATTGATCTCCTCTGCCGAGGTTGCGGATCGTGATCCTATGACGTTGATAGTGGAGGCGATAGAGTTGCTCAGGAGGGCTTACGAGAGGTTATGAGAGGTTGTGAGGCGATCAGGTGATTTCATGAACGGCATTGATGAAGAATTAGACCTAGAGGACTTAGCAGGAATAGGGTCCTCGACCGCTGAGAAGTTGAGGAGGGCAGGCATTAATTCAGTTAAGGAGCTTGCAGCCATATCGGTCAGAGAACTTCTAGAGAGAAGCGAGTTGGGAGAAGTAAAAGCCGAAGAGGCGACGAAGGGTGCCAGGGATTTAGTACTTCCAAAGGTTTTAAGCGCAAGGGAATTTTTGGAGAGGAGGAAGAATATGCCAAGGTTGAGCACCGGTTCAAAAAATATTGACAGATTGCTTGAGGGAGGGCTCGAGCCTGGGATAACCGAGTTGATAGGCGCATATGGGACTGGAAAGACACAAATTTGCCTACAGCTCTGCGTAACGGTTCAGCTCACAAATAATAGAGGAGGGCTCAATAGCGCAGCGTTTTACATTGACACGGAGGATACCTTTAAGCCCGAAAGGCTTCTGCAAATAGCGAAGAGGTTTGGTCTTGAGGACGACCAGGTGCTGGACGGGGTTTACTGTTTCAGGGCTATAAACTCAGACCACCAGTTTGAGGGGCTCAAGGAGGCTGCAAGATATATTAAAGAAAAATCTGTAAAGCTGCTGATAGTGGACTCGCTCACATCCCATTTCAGGAGCGAATACCCAGGCAGGGAGAATCTGGTTTTAAGGCAACAAAGACTAAACAGTTTCATGCATGCGCTTCAGAGGTTCGTCGCCCTTTACGATTTAATGGTGGTCGTTACTAATCAAGTATTGGACGTCCCAGAGGTCATACCTGGTGCGAGGCCCGCGAGACCAGTAGGCGGCAACATAGTCGCACATGGTAGCACTTTCAGGCTTTGGCTCGAGAGGGCGAAAGGCATGACGAGAATAACCTGTATAGACTCACCAAAACACGCAAGGGGCAATGTCTATGTTATGCTAACAGAAGGAGGCGTCGAGGATGCAGAAGATGAGGGGGAGGATTGAGTTTATGGCGATTCTAGTCGCCACTCATCCTCCTTTCGCATCTTCAAAACCTCCTCGAGTATTACCCTACGCTCTATACCTGCTACGATCTTTCTAGTCCACACGACCACATCGGGGTTAACGCTCAAGCTATCAATCCCTTGCCTGACCAAGAACTCTGAGAGCTCTGGGTAGACGCTCGGACCCTGCCCACATATGCTAACTGTCACCCCGTTCTTGTGAGCGACCTTTATCAGGTGGGATATCGCCCTAAGAACTGCGGGGTCCCTCTCGTCGAAGTATCGCGAGTCCTGTGCCGGTAATATTGGGGAATCTCTGTCCACGCCTAGAATTAGTTGAGTGAGGTCATTACTGCCGACGCTGAACCCGTCGCAAAGCTTGGAGAATTCATCAGCCATGAATATTATCGAGGGTATCTCTGCCATCAGCCAGACCTTGAAGTCCCTGCTCCGCTCCAGACCTTCCTCCTTCATGATGGAGAGGCACTTCTCGACCTCCCAAGTGGTTCTGACGAAGGGCAGCATGACATAAACATTCTTAAGTCCCCACTCGTCTCTGACGCGTTTAATAGCCCTGCACTCTAGCCTGAAGCCTGGTTCATACATGGGCGAGATGTACCTGCTGACGCCGCGCCAGCCTATCATTGGGTTGTGCTCTTCAGGCTCGTATTTGTCGCCACCCTTAAGCTGCCTGTACTCGTTCGTCTTGAAGTCGCTGAACCTGACGACGACAGGTCGGGGGTAAATGTTCCGTGCTACCCATGCGATCCCGCTGGCGAGCTTGTCTATGAAACGCTCTTCCTCGTGCTTCTCAATTAGGTAGAGCGGGTGCTCGCCAATTATATCGGCGATTATGAATTCTATTCTCATCAGACCAATGCCGTCGAACGGGAGGTCTTTGTACTTGTCTATCATCGCAGGCTCTCCCAAGTTCATGTATATCTTCGTTCCTGTTGGAGGGTAAATTCCAGTCATGTTTATTGCAATAGGGGCTGCCTCCTTCTTCTCCTCCGCTGCCAATAGATCCCCGTCGTAAACTATGCCGTGAGTGGCGTCGACTGTTATGACCTGCCCTGTCTTTATAACGGATGTGGCGTTTACTGTGCCAACTATACACGGAATGCCCAGCTCGCGGCTCACGATTGCGGCGTGGCAAGTTATGCCGCCACTGTTTGTCACGATCGCCCTCGCCTTCCTCATGGCGGGAGCCCAATCCGGGGAGGTCATGTGGGTGACTAAAATCTCTCCAGTCTGAAACTGCCCAATATCCTTAACATCCACGATCACTCTAGCTTTGCCCGAAACTATACCAGGTGCAGCCGGTAACCCTCGGAGGAGGCGCTTCTTCTCTCCCTTAATGGATGGACCCTCTTCCTTGGCCTTCTCTTTTTGTGACCAAACCGTCTCAGGTCTAGCCTGAACGATGTAGAGGCGGTTGTCATCCTCATCAAGCGCCCACTCGATGTCCATGGGGATGCCGTAGTGTTTCTCGATTTCTATCGCGTACCTCGCCAGTAGGATCACCTGATCCCTATTTATACAAGGAGACTCTCGCATGTTCTCTGGGACAGGGATCTCCTTGATAAAGCCGCCCCCTCCCTCGGCGGGCGACCTAACAGACATTCGTGATTTTTCCGAGATTGATTCCTTAAGGATGGTGAGATTCTTTTTGTCAACAGTGAACTGATCCGGGCGGACCCTTCCTTGCACAATGGTCTCTCCAACACCAAAAGTACCTTCGATGAAAATTAGGTCTCTGTTCCCAGTGGCAGGATCCAAGGTGAAGATAACCCCGGCGGCCTTACTATTCACCATCTTCTGTACGCCGACGCTAAGGTAGACCTTGCTATCTTCAAAGCCTTTAGCTTTACGGTATGCTATAGCCCTAGGCGTATAAAGTGAAGAGAAGCATTTCTTTACGTATTTGAGCAGGGCAGCCTCGCCCTCTACAAAGAGGAAAGTGTCTTGCTGTCCTGCAAAGCTGGCATTTGGAAGGTCCTCTGCAGTGGCACTGCTTCTGACGGCAACCACAGGGTTCTTCCTTCCAAGCCTCTCTCCAAGCTCCTTGTAGGCGCGAATTATGTCCGATTTCAGAATGTCTGGTAGCTCTGCAGCCTCGATCGTCTCTCGGATTTTAGATGACGTAGACTCCAAAGACGCACTATCAAGAACGTCGACTTTGGAGAGTAGTTCGAAGATCTTTGGCGCCAGTTTGTTCTCCTCGATGTGCAACTTGTAAGCTTCGGCGGTTATGGCAAAGCCCGGTGGTACAGGTATACCAATGGAGATCAACTCCCCGAGATTTGCATTCTTACCACCCACAACACCAACATCAGTTTTCCTAAGAGATTCGAACGGAATGACGTATTTTGACGATGCCATTTGCAACACCAGACAATGTAGGAATACTTTTAATGTTATAAAATAATTTTGGTGTATCCATAATGATTTATAATGCATTAATCGAAAAGACGGGCTTTTTCCGACCCTCATAAGGTATATTGTGGCAAAAGAATTTAACAATAAAATCATGGTGGAAAAAAGGGGCATGTTTGCAATACTGCAATCAAATCTACCTGAGTATTATGAAATCCCTGTAATCTCCCTTTGGCGCCTCCCATATTATTTTAAGATTGTCGACAGATGCGCCAGGAGGACCTATCCGTACCTCCTCTATGAGCTTCATTATGGTCTGCTTTTCGCCCTCTGCCATAATCTCGACGCTTCCGTTGTTAAGGTTTTGGACGTATCCAACTAGGCCCAATTTCCTCGCTATTCTGAGAGTGAAATACCTAAAGCCCACCCCTTGTACTATGCCGTAAATCATTATTCGAGCACGGGCGAGCAAGAGGATTTACCCCAACGGGATATATTTTATAAAGCAGATATATAAAAAAGTTAAGAAAAATCATTATAGTTGCTTAATCGAGGATTAAAAACACATATAATAAGGAAAGCATTTTTCATAAATTTAAAAAGGTTTAATGGTTACGGTTAAAGAAAAAATTCTTTTGATTATAAAAAAGGAAAAAGTAGATTATGCAGGTATGTTTCCGTGGCGCTTCGGAGGTCTCGGCTGTATCTCGCGCTTGGTTATCAGAGCGTCAAGTGCCTTGATCAGCATCGGTCGAGTCTCCTTAGGCATAATTACGGCGTCTACGTATCCCATGTTGGCAGCTATGTATGGGTTAGCGAACTTATTCCTGTATTCGGCGACGAGTCTATTTGTTATCTCTTTGACTTCCTCTGGCGTCTTGGCTTTCATTAGTTCGTTCCTGTGGATGATCTCGACGGCGCCCTCGGGACCCATTACTGCGATCTCTGCGGTAGGCCATGCGAAGACAACATCCGCACCAAGGTGTCTGCTGCACATAGCAATGTAACCACCGCCATAAGCCTTTCTCATGATCACAGTGAGCTTTGGAACTGTCGCCTCTGAGTATGCATATATCACCTTTGCGCCGTGCCTGATTACTCCGCCGTGCTCCTGCTTTGTGCCAGGAAGGTATCCGGGGACGTCGACGAATGTCACTAGCGGTATGTTAAAGACATCGCATGTCCTCACAAACCTCGCTATTTTGTCGGAAGAGTCTATATCAAGGCATCCAGCGTATACCAAAGGCTGGTTCGCCACCACTCCGACGGATCTGCCATTAAGCCTGGCAAATCCTACTACCGCGTTTGGAGCGAACTGGGCGTGGACCTCGAAGAATGATCCCTTATCGAAGACATGATTAATTACATCGTGTACGTCGTAGGGTTTCTTTGGATCGGCGGGGACGACATCGTTCAGCTCCTCATCCATCCTGTCCGGAGGATCGGCGCACTCTAGGATCGGAGGATCGTCCATGTTGTTTGATGGCAGATAGCTGAGTAGCTGCTTTATCAGCTTTATGCACTCTTCGTCGTTGTCAGTAGCAAAGTGAGCCACTCCGCTGAGTTTTGCGTGTGCATCAGCGCCACCCAAGGTCTCAAAGGTTACGTCCTCGCCTATAGCAGCCTTAACGACCTTCGGACCAGTTATGAACATGTAGCTCGTCTTTCTGACCATGAATATGAAGTCAGCCAGTGCTGGAGAGTAGACTGCGCCTCCTGCGCAAGGACCCATGATAGCTATAATTTGCGGGATAACACCAGAAGCCATGACGTTCCTGTAGAAGATCTCACCATAGCCCGCCAATGAGTTTATGCCTTCTTGTATCCTTGCACCTCCAGAGTCGTTGAGACCTATGAGGGGAGCGCCCGCCTTCAGTGCCATGTCTTGGATCTTCGAGATCTTTTTGGCATGCATCTCGCTCAGCGAGCCTCCTACGAATGTGAAGTCCTGCGAGTATACGAAAACGGTCCTGCCGTTTATCGTGCCGTAACCCGTCACAACGGCGTCTCCGAGGACGCGTTTCTTGTCCATGTCGAAGTCATAGCACCTGTGGACCACGAACTGGTCGACCTCGACGAAGCTGCCCGGATCTAGGAGCTTCTCAATTCTCTCCCTAGCGGTTAGTTTCCCAGCCTTGTGTTGCTTCTCTATGGCTTCGGTCCCACCACCAAGCTTTGCCTTCTCTTTAAGTTCGTTCAATTCTTTGAATTTATCAACCAATGATGTGGCCATAATATCTCATCCTCTGATCTTGATCTTTTTCTATTCTATCTCCATATCCATATCCATATCCATATCCATATCCATCTCAATCTTTATTCTATCACTACCAGCGGATCTCCGACATTTACAAACTTACCTGGTTGGACCTTGATCTCCTTTACTGTGCCAGCCCTATTTGACTTGATCGGGTTCTCCATCTTCATGGTCTCGAGTGTGAGGATTACGTCACCCTCCTTGACCGTGTCGCCGACTTTGACCTTCAAAGTCATGACTGTGCCGGGCATTGCGGCCTTTATTGTGCCTCCAACGGCGGCTGTTGCCCCGGGTATTCCAGCCACGGCTCCAGCGGCGCCTGTGGCGGCTGTTGCCTGCAGGGTTGGTGAAAGGAGATCCGCTATGCTAATCTTGAAGGTCTCATCGTTCACCTTAACATCGTAGAGGCCGTATGCCTTCTCCTCGATATTGACATCGTACTTTACGTTGCCTATGTTGAGCTGGAACTTGCTGATCTTGGACATTAATATCACCTTGCACTTCTTAGTCTGCCGGACAGAACCCATCCGCTTGAGACGGGTTGTCTCACAGGTTTGCTCTGAATGTACGAGGCTATGGCGGCTGCGAGTGCTACGGTCTTCTTATCAGTGACTGCAGCACCAGTCTGCGGTTGGGGCGCCTCTTCCGTCTTTTGGGGCTGGATCTTGCTGAGTACGTTTGCTTTGCTCTTTCTCCAAGCCTCATCCTGCTCATATTGTAGCTTGACCTTATCCAGTATGTTCCTGTCCTGTATGAACTCGGTGTTTATCCTGCCCTTTATGAACTCCTCATCATTCATGACGACTTTGTGGAACGGTATAACGGTCTGAATACCCTCTATGACGAACTCATCTAAGGCGCGTTTCATCCTTGCGATGCACTCATTCCGGTCGTTACCCCATGTTAGTAGTTTGACAACTAAAGAGTCGTAGAATGGAGGGATCGTGTAGCCAGCATATACGCCACTGTCTACCCTCACGCCTGGACCGCCTGGCTCTATGTAGTTGGTGATTAGCCCGATTGAAGGTACGAAGTTGTTGAGCGGATCTTCGGCGTTTATACGGCACTCCATTGCATGTCCGCGTATGTGAACATCCTCTTGTTTTATGGAAAGCGGCTCGCCTGAGGCGATCTTGAGCTGCTCCTTAACAATGTCAATGCCAGTGACGAGCTCTGTGACCGGATGCTCGACTTGGAGCCTGCTGTTGACCTCCAAGAAGTAGAAGGCGTGATCCTTGTCAGAATAAAGGAATTCGACAGTTCCAGCGTTCTCGTATCCTGCAACTTGTGCAACCTTAACCGCAGTCTCACCCATCCTTCTCCTCAGGTCGGGATCTTCGTACATCACTGGTGATGGTGCCTCCTCAATGAGCTTCTGGTGTCTTCTCTGGATGGAACACTCCCTCTCGCCTAGGTATATCACGTTCCCCTTCTTGTCGGCAAGTATCTGGATCTCGATGTGCCTTGGCTTTTCAACGTACTTCTCTATGTAGACCTCTGGTCTTGAGAAAGCGGAGGCTGCGAGCCTCTGCGCCTTCTTGATAGCCTCAATGAGTTCCTCTTTGCTCCTGCAGACTTGCATGCCAATGCCGCCACCGCCTCCCGCGGGCTTGACCATTACTGGGTATCCAGCCTCCTCAGCCACCTGAAGGGCGTCTTTGTCGTCTTGCACGGCATCAAGCGCACCTGGTACAATAGGGATTCCGGCCTTCTTCATTGTCCGCCTTGCACCAAGTTTGTCGCCCAGAAGTTCCTGCGCCTTTGCCTTCGGACCGATGAACTCTATTCCGGCTTCCTCGCACATCCTCACAAATTTTGCATTCTGTGCCAAGAATCCATAGCCTGGGTGTATCCCCTCGGCACCAGTCTTCTTAGCGATCTCAATTATTTTCTCCATTTTAAGGTAACTTTGGGCGGCAGGTCCGGGACCGAGAAGGTGAGCCTCGTCTGCATAATAGACGAATTTTGCGTTAGCATCGGCCTCGGAATATACTGCCACCGTCTTTACGCCAAGCTCTTTGCATGCCCTTATAACTCTAAGGGCAATTTCGCCTCTATTCGCAACAAGTACTTTCTTAAGCAATGTAGGTCCTCCCTTTCAACTTGCGTAAAACTAAGGGCAGTATATATCTTTATCTAAAAGATTTCGACATCTACAGAATTTGCGGGTTGGTTAATCGGATTCGTTATTTTTTATTATTTATTTATATTTTTAATTTATTATTTGGCGTCAGTCCGCCCATCAGACTCTCACAGCCCTTTAAGCTCAAGAGACCATCGTTACTTCATCCGCCATAATTAGAAGTAAATATGAGGCTTAAAATTCTTATCTTCTGATTTCTGATTTCTGATTTCTGATTTCTGATTTCTGATTTCTGATTTCTGATTTCTGATTTTTAATGCACCTTAAACTTTGAGAATGCAACACAATATTCGAATTTTTAGAGGGGCGCAAAGTCAAAAATGCCTCGCGCGAGGGTAGAAAGGAGTATTCTAAAATTGGAAAAATTTCCATTGATAGACTTGAGAAATAATTTCCGTCATAGACCTAATGCAGACGCAAGCTCCCCTATACCTTCTCCAGTCCTGGCACTTGTAACTACGACCTTAATCCTCGGGTTGGCATTTAGCGCGTCCTTAACGAGCTCTTGAACATCGATCCCCATGTAGGGAGCCATATCTTTTTTATTGATCACCCCTACATCGGCAACCCTGAATATATCCTGCTTCTTTTTTATCATGTACTCACCCTCGGTGACGCTTACCACGACGACCCGCTTATGGGCACCTAGAGGAAAATCAGCCGGGCATATCAGATTGCCAACATTCTCGATCAGGATGAGTTTTACGCCTTGTCGGATTAGTTTCTTTGAAGCCTTTCTAACCAACGGTGCGTCTAAGTGGCACTCCCTTCCAGTGTTCACCTGTATTGAAGGAACGCCGTGCCGTCCCACCCTTTCGGCATCAATTGATGTAGACGTGTCTCCCGCGATCACGCCGATCCGGTATTTGTCCTTCAAAGACTGGACAAGTCGCTCTATAATTGAGGTCTTCCCAGAACCGATAGATCCCATGAAGTCAATAACCGTCACCCCGTAGTGGTCGAAGGTCTTTCTGTTAAGTTCGGCCATCCTTTCATTGGCCTTTATAAAATCCTCTTCCAACTCTATGTCAAGAACTTCGTCCTCGTCAGCTTTCAGGACTATGGGAACGGATTTCTCCAATATGAGCACCAATCCTGATGGATCACAGACAGATTTATAACCTCTCCGTCGGATAATCTCAGGGGTAACCATGAGCAGGATATTAATTTGCCCTTACTGCGGCAGCAGGTTTAGTCTGACATACTCAAGGGCGTTTGCATGCTCAGGTTGCGGGCAGGCAACCTTTGGGGATTGTGGATACGCAAAGTGCCCTAAGTGTGGAAAGGAGTTCAAGGCGTAGTTGATTGTGGATAGCCAATACCCTTTACAGAAAACTCTCTAGATGGCGTATTGAGCCAAGAGTATTATGATTAGGAGTATGATCTTTTGGCAGACCTGAATAAAATTAAGCCCAGCACAGTCAGTATCAGCATAAGCAGCATTAGTAGAATCGTGATCTCTGTAGGAGTCCCCCAGCCTAGGAAGATTGGAATAGGTCCAATGAATATTATAGCACCTCCAGTTACGGATGTTGGTTGGAGCTCAGGGATTGTTATGGCGATCCCGAGTATGATTATAGAGATGCCCGCTATTATTAGGAGGAGGGCAAACTTGTCGGAGAGATTCATATCAGATCACCATCGTAAAGAGCATTATCAGGAATAGGGCGATGCCGAGGATAATCAGGACTTTTACGATTCGCGCACTGCTGCCAATGACTATGGGTATTGGACCGATCATAATCAAGGCGCCGCCCTCTACCTTCTCCTTTTTTCTGAGGGTGATCAGCATGAGACCTGCAATTATAAGGAAAGTGCCAAAAAGTATGAAGGGGATGACGTCGCTTGCCATAGTTTAAAGTTTGTAAGGAGGGTGTTTTATTTTTGTCGACTATTGAACTAATTCAACTGAGAAATATGAACGCTGATTATACTTTGAGTCCTACATTCTCTTTGACTTCTTTGAGGACGATGGCAGTCTCGGTGCTGGATACTCCCTCAACAGATCCTATAAGGTCAATAACCTTTGCCAATGACTCCTTATCTGCCACATCGACCCTCAAGATCAGGTAGTACGGTCCCGTGACGTCGTATGCCTCTGTTACCTCATTAAGGTTCTTTACGACATTTAGGACTTCGGAGTACTTCCGGGGATCGGCCTTTACAAGAATGAATGCTGAAAGGCTCCTTCCCACGTGCGGCGGGGATACTATTGCCCTAAAACCCTTTATGACTCCGGTCTGCTGGAGGCGCCTAACTCTGAGAAAGACCGTCGCTTCACTGACGCCAGCCTCCTTAGCAATCTTGGAGAATGGGGTCCTGGCGTTTGTCTGGAGCTGATTCAGGATCATCCTGTCCAATTCGTCAAGGTCGTAGGACAAATTTAAGCCCCCTTATATTATCTTTAATGTTTAAACAGTATAATTAAATGTTTCTGTAAAATGATGTGAAAGCCAGTAAATAGGTTTAATTTTTAGACGGGTCTCTTTCCGAGAACGTGCATTATAAGGCATTCTTCCATTGGAATAATCGCCTCTTCGATCTTGAAGCCCTCACCGTACTGGACAGGGGCGCCTCTCACGACCGCAACCGGGGTCTGCTCAGAAGTCTCACCCATGACAAGTTGGGCGGCGGAGGCAATGTTGTCGGCCACAGCGAGACGCTTGACCCTCATAGTGCGTCCATAAAGGTCCTTCCGACCCCTTAGGTCTTCTATGGGTCTGAAGCCTGACACCCCCAGCGCCACTGAGCTATTCCCCATTCTCATGGGCAGTGTCCTACTGTCCGTTATTAGTACTCCGACATCTAGCCCCTTCTCCCCGAAGCGCCTTCGGAGGTCTTCGGCGGACCTTTGTGGATCTTCAGGCCAAAGAGCTACATAGCCTGGAGGGGCATTTGATTGGTCAACGCCGCCGTTGGCGATTACCACGTTCTTCTTGATGGTGAGCAGTGCGTACTCAACTCCACCCAGAACTGCATCGGACTCCCGCAGCACCACCTCCACAAAGGAGGGATCGAGATTGTAAAGGGTAGCAAGCTCCCTCGCCTTCTCAGAAGGAGAGACCCTCGAGAGTTCAATAAGGCGCCCTTGAGAGACGCCGATGACCTTAGCGGAAAATACCAGAATGTCTTTATTGAGGATGGGGACGCCCGATCTCTTGGAGCCCTCTATGGTGAGGGATACTAGGTCGTCACCTGGCTTTACGATGGGGAACTTTATTCCGAATATTTGCAAGAGGATCTCTACTCCTGCTTTTGGAGGATCGGCTTGTAGCAGAAAAGAAGGTTTATATTGTATATTTAAACTCACCTCTCTTCAGGGTGATTTTATGGGAGTGACCGTATTAGTCGGCGGCTTCTTCGGAGACGAGGGGAAAGGCGAACCGCTTTAGCGGGCGCCCCCCAGAGGCAAGATAGCCGCCTACTTGGGTTATTCTGGCAATTATGACATAGCAGTTAGAACAGGATCGATAAACGCTGGGCACACTCTTGTTCACGAAGGGAAGGAGCTGAAGCTGAGGATCGTGCCCTGCGCGTTCGTTAACCCTAAGACGAGGCTACTTGTGGGTGCGGGAGCCCTCTATAGCATTGAGACGTTCATGAGGGAGGTGGAGATGACAAAGACCTTGGGCAGGATAGGTGTCGATGAGAATAGTGGAATAATAAGACCAGAGCACATCCAAAAGGAGAGGAGTGATGAATTTTTGATGAAGGTTGTTGGCTCAACAGGATCCGGGGTGGGGGCAGCCATGGTCGACAGGACGCTTCGTCTACTTAAGCTCGCGAAGGATTACGAAGAACTCAAGGGTTTCGTGACCGATGTCTGTGCGGAGGTGCATGATTGCATTGAAAGTGGAGGAAGGGTCCTCGTGGAGGGAACGCAGGGAATTTACCTCTCGCTCTACCACGGGACTTACCCTTTTGTGACAAGCAGGGATGTCTCGGCATCGGGCGTTTGTAGCGAGGTGGGTGTTGGACCAAAAGACGTGGATGATGTAATAGTTGTTTTCAAGTCTTATGTGACAAGGGTGGGAGGGGGACCCCTCGAGGGGGAGTTGTCAGAGGAGGAGGCTGCAAGGCGCGGGTGGCTGGAGATTGCCTCGGTGACGGGGAGGAAGAGGAGGGCCGCGCCATTCAACTACAAGCTGGCTGAGAGGGCTATAAAGATCAACTCGGCGACACAGATCGCGTTGACAAAGCTGGATGCGGTTTATCCAGAGTGCAAGGGTCTGAGGGATTACGATAGGCTCCCAGAGAGCGCAAAGAGATTTGTTGAGGATATAGAAGATAGGCTAAGAATCCCAGTAACGATAATCGGAACCGGACCATCAACTTTAGACGTGATAGACAGGAGGGGGAGCAAGTAGCGGATTTACATATGTTTACGGCTAAGGTTCGCTTTAAGCCTCCGCCGCATAGCCAAAATTGTTCTGCCCATGAAGAGATCGACCTGTTGCAGGTCCTCCAGTATTTTCTCTGATGGTGGGGCTTGGGTTAAGGATTTGAGTAGCCTAATCGCCGTGCTTACATCGATCTTGGACCTACCGACGGCTCTTGGTGGGTCGTCGGTCTTAGTATTAAGTTTCATGACCGCCATGGAGTACTGGATCTCCATCCTGCAGAGGAGTGCTTTCTTGTATGCGGTGACGTCCCATTGGTCCTCCGAGAGACTGGAGAGTTCCTCCAGAAGTTTAAGAGCATGTCTTATGGAAGATTCGATTTTTTCTCCTTGATCAATCATGGAATTATAGCCTCATAGGACTGTTACGGATTTTGCCAAGTTTCTAGGTCTGTCTGGGTCGAAGCCCCTAAAGGTAGCAGCATAGTAAGCAAGAAGTTGGAGAGGCACTGTGCATATTATGGGGTAGAGGATCTCGTTTGCCCGGGGTACCTCGAAGTACTCGTCGGATATCTCTTTGAGTTCATCATCACCTTCAGTTATAACCGAGAATACCTCGGCGCCCCTCGCCTTCATTTCCATTATATTGCCTATAATCCTCTCCCTAGTCCTGTCGCGGGGTGCTATGAAGACACAAAGGAAGTTTGGTTCAATTAAGGATATGGGTCCATGCTTAGACTCCCCGGCGGGATAGCCCTCGGCGTGGATGTAGCTTATCTCCTTTAGTTTGAGTGCCCCCTCCAGTGCTGTCGCAACGTTGGCGCCCCTCCCTAGGAAGAAGGCGTTCTCCTTTTTGGAGTATTTGAGGGCAAGATCTCTTATCTTGTCTGCGCGTCTGAGTATCTGCTCAACCATGCCAGGAAGAGCCTCAAGTTCATGGGTTATTGAGCGGTGCGCAGATTCGCTTAGTCTTCCTGAGATTAAACCTAAGCGCAGCAAGAGGAGGTCGAGGGCCACGAGCTGCGTCAGGAAAGTCTTTGTGGCTGCGACTCCGATCTCGGGTCCGCTCTGCGTGCATATGTAGGCGTCCGAGAGGGTCGTTATCGAGGATCCCAGCGTGTTGGTGATGCCCAATATCTTTGCACCTTTGGACTTTGCGTGCTTCACGGCATTTAATGTGTCGGCAGTCTCGCCGGACTGGGAGACTGCAATAACCGTTGAGCTCTCCAGCGAGAGTAGGGCGTCGGCAAACTCCGAGGATATCATGGGCCGCATCTCTATTCCGACGAGATCTGAAGCAGTGTAAGATGTGGAGAGGCAAGCATGGTAGGATGTGCCAGAGCCAGTAAGGTAAATGCGCCCGGTCAAGAGCCTCGCAGCTTTGTCCAGGAATATAGTCGGTATCTTTAGCGTGTCCCTTATTGCTCTAGGCTGCTCGAAGATCTCCTTGATCATGAAGTGGGGATATCCGCCCTTCTCGGCAAGTTCGAGATCCCAAGTAACCTCGGTGAACTCTGTCTTGTACATGACGCCCCTTAGGTCCTCAATTTGGATTGAGCCCCTCTCCAATACAACCAGCCTGTCGTCAGGAACCACCATAACCCTGCGGGTGTAAGGCATAATTGCAGGGATGTCAGACGCGCAGAAGACTCCCCTCTCGCTTATGCCCACAATTAGGGGGCTCTCTCTCCTGTAGCAGTATATCCTTTCAGGCTCCACGGTGCTAATCATGGCGATCGCCGCAGAGCCCTTCACCCTCTCCATCGATTTGACTAAGGCTTCCTTCAGGGTGAGCCCTTCATTCAAATACTCCTCAACGAGGTGCGGGATTACTTCGCTGTCAGTCCTTGATGAGAAGATGTGCCCTTTCTTCAAGAGCTCTTCCTTGATCTGGAGGAAGTTCTCAAGAACTCCGTTGTGGACGACTGCGATTCTCTTAGAACAGTCTAGATGAGGGTGGGCGTTCTCTTTAGAAGGAGCTCCATGAGTTGCCCACCTTGTATGGCCTACCCCAATCTCCCCTTTCAGTCTAGCCTCATCTAGACCTAATATAAATTCGTCGATCTTTCCTTTATTTTTTTCGACAAAAAGCTCGTCACCATTTATAAGTGCTATGCCTACGGAGTCATAGCCTCTATACTCGAGCCTTTTAAGACCCTCGAGCAGTACTTTTGGAGCGCCCTCACAAAGGCAGCCGAAGATCCCGCACAATAATAACACCAGACAGAAATTATTTTGCAATGTGGTGTAAAAAAAGTTATCCTCTTTGATGTGTATGGGCAGGAAGTCGAACTGGTATTCCAAACTGTTTGAGGCTCGGCAGCGATTTAGGGGGGCGCAGAGGAAAAAGAGAAGGGGGCAGTTTGTTCTGTGTGGGCGTAAAGGAAGTTCATCTATCCTGCAAGGCTTTTCTGACCTCTTCTAAAAGAAGGTCATGTATGACCTTGCCGTCGACCTTTCCCCTGTAGAGCTTCATGAGGTCTCCCATGAGGCGGCTCACCGCACGCTCTCCCTCCCTCTTGACAATCTCTATGTTCTTCTCTACGATCTCGCTTACGGACCTCCTGACCGATTCGATGCCGACCGCGGATAGCGATAGTGCCGAAACAGCATCGCTCACACTCTTGCCCTTATTGAGTGCTAGCCAACGGAAGATTTCGGGCACCGCCTCCTTGGCGAACTCGCCACGATGGACCCTGATGAGAACCTCTCGGATAGCATTCCTGTCAAGTAGGTCAACATCGACACCCTCGCGCCTTAGCATCTTGAATGTGTACTCGAAGGTTGCTGCAACGAATGAAGGGGTAAGCCCATGGTTTATGACGAGATCCTCGAATGTAGCAGAGTATGGGGAGTCGACTATGAGAGACGCCAGGTCTTGGCTGAGACTGAACTCTCGGGTGTAGCGCTCAATCTTCTTCTCCAAGAGCTCTGGCAGGTTTGACCTGATTTTCTCAAGGGTCGCCTTTGTGACCACGATGGACGGGACGTCCGTCTCGGGGTACATCCTAGCGGAGCCTGGCATTGGTCTCATGAAGTGTGTAGTGCCATCAGGGTTGGCAGCCCTCACCTCAGGAGGGACGCCCTTGAGCGCCATCTCTGCCCTCCTGACCACTGCGACGAGGGCGCTCTTGCATGATTGCTCCTCGCCAGCGACCATAACGATGCAGTCATTATCGGCGGCGCCAAGTCTTTCCCTAACGGATCTCACCTCAAAATCAGTTATTCCGAAGGCTGGGAGTTCATCTGTGTGGAAGATACCGCCCACGCCGCCGTATACCTTGGCGTGGTCGGATAGTTCTGTGCCGAACCTCCTCCCTGGCTGGATCTCTTCCTTCAAAATCCCACCAAAGTCACTGAGCAAGACTGCTAAAACTTTGCCACCAGACTGGATCGCTCTCTTTATTACCTTGCTCTCAGTGGAGGCAAATATTTCTGTTATATCTGAGATCTCTGGCCTTGGTTGGAGCGTACCTCTCTTTTTTAGCTCATCCCTTATCTCCAAGAGGCGCTTCTGGCGCATGACCTCATAGTCCACGACTGTGGGGATCAAGCCCAGTTCTTGGACTCCTTTTATCTCAACCCTAGCGCCGCCCTCGATGGATACGTTGAGGTCTTGCCTTATGGTGCCCAGACCCCTCTTTATCCTCCCCGTAGCCTTCAAGATCCTGCCGATCCTCAGGGCAACCCGACGGGCCTGCTCACCACTGCGTATGTCTGGACCTGTAGAGATCTCCACGAGCGGAATGCCGAGCCTGTCAAGCCTGTATACCACGCGGTCTGAGGTCTCTGAGATCTTCCTAGCGGCGTCCTCCTCAAGGCAGAGGGACTGTATGGAGATCCTCTGACCGTCGTCATCCAACCAGCCGTCGAGGGCGATCTTGGCGGTCCTCTGAAAGCCTGTGGTATTTGAGCCGTCAATAACGATCTTCCTCATTACATGAATCTCGTCGACTGGCTTCATGTTCAGGAGCAGTGCCACAGTGAGTGCTACCGACACAGCCTCTCTATTGAGCTCGTGTGGGGGCTCCTCATCTAACTCTACCAAGCATGTGGAGTCTTTGTATCCTTGGTAGTGAAAGACCTTCCCCTTCTCGGACTCGAAGAGGGCTGCCCTGTCAACCTCGCCTAGCTCGCTGGTGGTGGGCTTCAGGCGCCTAACAACCGTGAAGTGTGGCTCCTCGTCCCTCAGGAGTGTGGGGCAGCCACAGAAGAGCTTATCGGAGGTATCGAGCTGCTGGTGGATCTCTATGCCCACCCTCACTCCGGTGTTGCTGTTCATGGATGCCACACCTCCGCGTACTCGCTCCTCTTGGACAGCTCGCCTGCCACATTGGTCAGGAAAAGGCGGCGGACCTCATCTGGGTCCCTAGTCTGCGCCAGAACCCACATAAGCTTAACCAGAGCGGTCTCCGGCAACATATCGCCGCCAGGTATAACTCCCATGGAAAGCAACTCCCTGCCAGTGCTATATACGTTCATGTTGACCCGCCCGTAAAGGCACTGGGAGGTCATCACAACAGCTATTCCGCTCTGTATCGCCCTCTTTATCGCAGGAAAGATCCTCTCAGGAACATGACCTAGCCCGGTGCCCTCGAGGACAATGCCGTGGAAACCCCTATGGATAATTGGATCGAAGATGTCATTGGGGATGCCAGGGAAGGACTTTATCAAGACGACGTCCTCATCGAAGTCAGCCTTGAGCTCAAGGTTTCCGCCCCTCTCCTTATAATTCCCGAATGTCTCGATCTTTCCATCTGAGACCTTGGCGAGCGGCGGGGAGTTAATTGAAACAAATGCATCCCGCCGGCTCGTGTGCATCTTTCTGACCCTGGTCCCTCTATGTATGACCAACTCACCGTCCGACGAGGTAGAGTGCATAAGGACGCCCACCTCCGCAAAAGGCGCCTTTGCAGCGGCGAGCACCGCTCCCTTAAGGTTGAGGTATGCATCGGAGGAAGGTCTGTCGGAGGACCTCTGGGACCCTACAAGTATCACAGGAACCGGGAGGTTTCTCAGGGCGAAGGAGAGGGCGGCCGCGGTGTAGCCCATGGTGTCGGTGCCATGTGTCACGACCACTCCCTGAGCTCCGTCTTTGATGTGCCTAGTAATGCTCTTTGCCATAGCCGTCCAGTTTTCCGGGATTAGGTTCTCGCTCAGCAGGCTGAAGAGGATCTCAGTCTTGATTTCTGCCAAGTCGCCTAGTTCGGGAACTGACTGGTACAAGTCCTCAGCGGAGAGGGCTGGGCTCACGGCGCCAGTCCTGTAGTCAACCCTGCTGGCGATAGTTCCACCAGTGCTTATAATTGAAACCCTAGGAAGCCCCGGTTTTGAAGAGGGCAACTTAGGAGGTGGAGGGTAGACGTCCTCCTGAGGGATCTTCTCTATTCGTAGGGAGTCGACCGATATTCCAAGATTGTATCCGTCATCAAGCTTTAATACGATGTGTTCGTCATCATCGAGCTCTGATCTAGGCATCAGTATCCCGACAAAGGAAGACTCTTCATTCCTTACGAGTATTCGATCCCCAATCTTAATCCCGTACTTTGTGATGAGATCCAAGGCTCGACCCTTATAACCGTATGTTGATACCAAAACCAAACCTCCTGAATTTTGAATTGCGAATATATCTCCTAAAGAGACCCAAAAAATCCCCTGAGGTTGATGTTGTGTGGGCGAACTCCATAAATATGAAGGGGACGGGCGCAATTATTCTCAAAGTCCGATACCCCATGGGCTATTTTTAGGGAAGTGTTTAAATCTCTATCGGATTCATTTATTAAACTGCTCCGCGACATCTTTTTTATGCGTCGGAATCAACTTTACGAAGTTTTGGTCATAATATAAAGAGCCATAGTGTTAGTGTTTTGCTTACAGTTTTATCTGTAGATTGATTCTGTTCGATTCTTAAAAAACATTCAACTAGAGCAAGTCATTATACTCTATGAAAATGTGTTGAATATTAAATAAAGAAAAACAGGCACATATGAAAAGAAATGCTAATCATCTTGGCAATTCTGGTCACTTGTAAAAGTTACTTTTGCAGCTTTAAATTACAGTCCGTAGAATTAGCCTATTGTCAAGAGGAAATAAATTAAGCAAGTCTAATCCAATCTAATAAAAAATTTGCATAGGGGCATTATTAGAATAAATAGTTTAAAGCGAGTTCAGGCAATAAGTAACACATTGAGTGGAATTAGGCGGAATTTTGTCTTATGATTAAGTTTTTCTAATTTTTAAAGAATAAAGATTTAAATCTTACTAAAATTTTATTTATTATATTTTTATTAGTTTAATAAACAAAGAATCTAAAATAAAACCATTCTGGTTAATGAGATGCTTCATTTAATCGAAAATTTCGGAAGGTAAAGCAATATAAAATATTAGAGACATCATAGAGAGCTTAAGTCGAGACAGTTGCTTTAGTTTTAAAAGGCAGTTATTACATAAATTTTAATTAATATTGAGAGGGTCGAAGTGTCACAAGAAAGCATTTGGCATGCCATTTCTATTGAAGAGGTATTTGAGAAACTGGAAACTAATGCAAGGGGATTAACAGAAGCGGAAGCAAGGAAAAGACTAAGCCAATATGGACCAAACGAGTTAGAAGAAGAAAAGAGAATAACAAAGCTGACTTTGCTGGTTAATCAGCTTAAAAATCCCCTAGTTGGAGTGCTTCTTGCGGCAGCATTAATTTCTTCTCTCGTAGAAAAAATAATTGATGCTATAGTTATCGCTGTTGTAATAGCTATTAATACGTCAATTGGTTTTATTCAGGAATATAAGGCTGAGGCAGCACTTCAGGCTTTAAAGTCTCTGGCAGCGCCTGAGGCTAAAGTCTTTCGAAATTGTCCAGAAAAGGGAGTTTGTATTGAAAGGCGGGTTAAGGCAAGAGAGGTTGTTCCAGGGGACATAATTTTTTTAGATGCAGGAGACAAAGTTCCAGCCGACGCACGTATTTTCGAATCAATAAATCTTGAAATAAACGAATCTATGCTAACTGGTGAGTCCGCTCCTGTTAGGAAAGTCACTGAGCCCTTAGATAAGGACTTACCCATCGCTGATAGACGAAATATGGCTTTTTCAGGAACGATAGTGACGCAGGGTCGAGGAAAAGCGGTTGTTGTAGCAACAGGAATGAAAACAGAAATAGGAAAGATAGCATCAATAATCAAAGAAACAGAGAAGGCTGAGACTCCAATTCAAAAGAGAACCTCAGACCTGAGTAAAAAACTAGGACTGCTTGCTGTTTTGGCAAGCGCTGTTGTATTTTCTATTAGCTTTCTTAGAGGATTTGAATTTTTTGAGGGGTTTCTTTTCGTTTTAGCCATGGCGGTTTCCGCCATCCCTGAAGGGCTTCCAGTAGTCATTACTATTACCTTAGCGATTGGAGTGCGTCGAATGGTCAAAAGAAATGCCATAATTAGAAACTTGCAAGCAGTAGACACTCTAGGCTCAGCCACCGTAATATGTACTGACAAAACGGGCACGCTCACAACGAACCAAATGACGGTCAAAAAAATTTTCGTTGATGGTAAATCAGTCAATGTTACTGGAGTTGGTTTTAATCCCGAAGGTAAATTTGAAATGGACGGAATAGCGATAGAAGCAAAAGATAAGTATGCACTTACTTTGGCGCTTCAGGTAGGCACTCTTTGTAATAATGCTAGGCTTAGGGAGTACAAGCTTGATGGTGAAAGCAGATGGGAGATTCATGGAGATCCGACTGAAGGCGCTATAGTTGTTGCGGCGGCAAAAGCTGGTTTTCAAAAAGAAGATTTAGATGAAAGGCATCCTCGTGTTGATGAAATTCCATTTGACCCGGAAAGAAGGTATATGGTTACATTTCATAAAACCGCTGAAGATAATTTGTTAGTTTGTATGAAAGGGGCTCCGGAAACGGTTCTGGATTTCTGTTCAAGTTTTTTAGAGGACGGTCAAATAAATAAACTATCCAACGAAAAAAAGGAGGAAATACTAAAGGTCAATATTGAAATGGCTAAGGAAGCATTAAGGGTTCTTGCAGTAGCATACCAAACAATAGAGAAAGACGCTTTAGAAACTTTTAAAGAAGGAATTAAGCATAAAGAAGTCAAGCTAGTTTTTATCGGACTTTTTGGAATGATTGATCCTCCGAGGCCTGAGGCGAAGAATTCGGTTGGACTTTGTAAAAAAGCAGGGATAAAAGTTATAATGGCTACGGGAGACCATAAGTTAACTGCCGAAGCGATAGCAAAAGAGATCGGAATTCTAGAGACGGGTTTTGGAATTTTAACTGGGGCAGAAATGGACAACATGAGTGACGAGGAGTTGGACACAATAATAGAAAGAACTTCGGTTTTTGCCCGCGTATCCCCACTTCACAAGCACAGAATAGTCGAGTCTCTTAGGCGTAAAGGCCACATAGTAGCCATGACAGGCGACGGTGTGAATGATGCTCCAGCTTTGAAGGCGGCAGAAATAGGAATTGCCATGGGCATTACTGGCACGGATGTTACAAAAGAGACCGCCGACATGGTTTTAGTGGACGACAATTTTTCAAGTATTGTAAACGCAATTGAAGAGGGGCGAGTGGTTTTTGAAAACATCCGTAAGGTTGTAAAATACTTAGTTTCTACAAATTTGGGCGAGATAATCACAATCATTGGAGCTTTGCTATTTTTACCTGGTTTTCCATTAATTTTTACTCCGGTTCAGATATTATGGGTTAACTTGGTAACTGATGGTTTGCTTGACAAATTTCTGGCAATGGAGCCTAAGGAAAAAGATGTTATGGAACAGCCACCGAGAAAACCTGATGAAAAAATAATCAACCGAGATATTGCAGTAAACATAGCTTATGTAAGCCTATTTATGGCTGTTGGAACCTTATGGATTTTTAATAGTGCTTGGATTGACGGAGACCTACAAAAAGCACAGACATTGGGGTTCACCACTATTGCGATGTTTCAAGTCTTCAACGCAATAAACTGCAGGTCAAGAACAACATCCATATTTAAGCTAGGTTTTATCACAAACAAGTATTTGCTTATAGGCATTATAACATCTGTTTCATTACAGATTCTAGCAACCTTTTTGCATCCACTACAAATTGCCTTAGGCACAATTGCCCTCTCTTTTTGGGATTGGGCAAAGGTGTTCCTAGTTTCTAGCTCGGTGTTTTTCGCAGATGAGCTAAGAAAATTTATCATGAGTAAATTAAAGTGATTTCCAAAAGTCAAAATATGAATTCAAGCTATGAATTCAAAACGATTTATAATAAAGGGATAAAATAAGTGGATGCGAAAAGACAGCAGGTCTCCTTGATTAAGAAGAGCAGATATATGTAAGTATTAAATTCTTGATCGAAATAGAATACATAAAGGCACTTTAAGAAATGATCTTTTTGTTGGTAAATGTTTCTAAATAAGGTTAAAAGAGTAACAAAGAGGATATAAATAACAGACAGTACTTTTTGACTCGCTTTCTAAAAATAGCCTTCTTAAAAGAGTGAGAGGAAGACAATACAGATGCCCGACGTAATCAAAGTGGTTGGGATGCCCGACCGCGCAAATTCTAAGAATGAAAAAGTCTCACCTCTGCGCTCAGCAGCCTCCAAGACAATAATGTTGGACGCGGCTCCGAGTAATGTTAGGTTCCCTGCTAAAGTGCTACCAGCCGCCAGAGCGAGCCACTCCGCCTGCGATGCTCCCCCTCCTTTGAAGATTGGGAGCATCAGAGCGACGAATGGTACATTCGAAGTTATCTGACTCATAATCAAACTGATCGAGAATATGGAAAGCAGCGAGGTTTTGTTTGAAGAAAGGAGGGTGCTCTGGAAGGGCTGAATGAACGAATCCAGCAGACCACTCTTACTAACAGATTCCATGACTATGAACATGGATGAGAAGAAAATCAGACTGCCCCAGTCAACCCTCCTCAGAGCATCCCTCCTGTCAGGGCTTATCAGCAAAGCTGCCGTCGCACCTACGCCCGCAACAAGTGAGATCGACCAGCCTAGGAGATCAGATAATATGAAACAAAGAAGTGTTGCAGAGGCGATCGCGCCAACAATGTAAGATGTTTGCTTACTAGGCATCTCTGAGCGGACCTCCTGGATGTCCCCTGCGAACATCTTAAGGTCTTTCCTGTAAAGGGTTTTTAATACAAAATACTCCGAGATCAGTCCAAAAATGACAGGGATTGCCATCCTCTCAAAGAAGAAGAGGAAACTAATTCCAGACTCCACCTTTATCAGTACGTTCTGAGGGTTCCCTATGGGAGTGAGGGCGCTGCCAATATTCGATGAAAGAGCCACCCCTAGCAGGTAAGGGGTCTTGCGAACCTTCGCGATTGAGCACGCGGCCAGAACTATAGGTGTGGTGAACAGGACTACGGCGTCGTTTACGAAAAATGCCGATGCGATGCCAACGAAGAATATGACTATGAAGAGTAATCTGGACGGGGTTCCTGCCAGTCTTATTAGACGCACCGTTATGTATTGGAGAAGACCTACCTGAGCCATGACCTCAGTGAGCAAGAACATTCCAAAGAGGAAAAGAATAACATCCATGTTTATGGCGCGAAAGGCGCCCTCAAGAGTTATTGCTCCAGTTCCGAGGAGTGCCATCGCCCCAATTAGCATGGCTGTCCAAACCTCGAACTTCATCCTCCCCACCCTCCTGACAACTATGAGGGTGTAGACCAGAAGGAATATCAGGAGGACCTGAAGTTGGAGAGGGCTCATCTTTGCAGACCCCTGTGGCAGGCTTTGAGGTTTGGCAGAGGTTAGTATTAAGTACTCCAAATTTAACTATTAAATAAAGGTGCGGGTCGTTGATACAGGCCATCTTGGTTCTGCTTGATTCTTCGCCTATAAGTGAGCAGGCGCTTCTCGAAGCAACAAATATTGCAAAGATCTACAACTCAAAGATCACCTGCATACATCCAGTTCCACGCCATGACAATATACTGATAAATGAGGGGCAGAGGCTCATAAAGAGGGCTGAGGAGATAGTTAAATCCGCGGGACTGGAGTTCGACTCCAGGATCGTGGAGGACGATCCTGGCAGTGCAATTGTGAAAGCGGCAGTCAGGCTGAATGCAGATCTCATAGTCATGGGGAGCCTAGGGGAAGAGGGGATAAAGAGGCGCCTGGTCGTAAGTGCGGCGGAATATGTGGTCAGAAATGCACCTTGTGACGTATTAATTGTAAAGAGAAGGAAGACGATCTTTTAGAACCTTAATCCTATAACCTTGGACCATAGAGGCGCATAGCCCTAGGGCACAATAGCCCTAGAATCGAGTACAAAATTCCAGAGGTTTTGGAATGGCTTTAATTTAAAAAAAATCTTGACGCTCCATTATCACATAATTATTTATGAAATATATGAAGTCAAAAACTCGCCTAAAGATTTATGAGTCTGGTCGGAATGATGTAAAGATTGAATAGAAACTTGTTCTAAAATGCACCTTTAGATGAGAAAAGCTAAATTTTGGCATAAATAACTTTAATAAGCAATTTGTCTAACCACTTGATACGATGGAGGATCAAAAAGATGCCAAAAAAGAGGAAGAGCAGAGGCAGGAGTAAGGGGGACAAAGGAAAGTCCTCGAGGATTCAGTGTGATGGTTGTGGGGCATGGGTGCCCAGAGATAAGGTCATAAAGGTTACGAAGCCCGTCTCTATAATTGACCCCCAGTTGGCAAAGGAGCTTGCCAAGCAGGGAGCGCAGATCTACAGGAGGGTAGTCACCAAGTACTACTGCGTATCATGTGCGATATTCCAGCGGGTGGTCAAGGTAAGGGCTAAGGAAGAGAGGAAGGTAAGCAAGCCCATAAAGTAAAGGTAGAAAATTTTGGTAAGGACTTTTATTTTAAAGTCCTCGGAGGGGCGCACCGCCCCTGACTTTTCTCTAAAGTCCCTTGCTGGAAGCGGGGGAAGGATGGACCTAATCGCTAGGTGCATTATAGCGACCTTTGCCACCCCACGCGGTATTAGAAAGGACGCCATACTATCAATAGTACTAGAAGGGCCACCTAACCCACCCATAACCTTTACTATAGATGGGAGAGAGTTTGAGAGAAAGGTGATCGGAGAGGTCGGAGCCGCGGAGGTCCTACGCGAGGCGCTCGCAGGCAGAACCACGAAAGGGGTGAGAGTGGAGAGGAAGAGTTTTGAGAAGTTGATCCGCGAACTGCCAAGAGAGAATTTGTACTACCTTCATGAGGAGGGCGAAGACCTCGACAGATCGATAATCGGAAAAAATCCCATATTTATTCTAGGGGACCAGAAAGGTATAGACGAAAAGGGGGAAAAATTGCTCGATGAGGTAGGTGCAAAGAGGCTGAGCCTTGGTCCTTTCTCATACTTAGCCAGCCATTGCATAGTGATTATAAATAATGAGTTGGACCAAATGAGTATCGGGGATTAAAGCGTGGCGCTCAGGCGACTCGAGGAGAAGGTCACTAAGGAGAACCTGTGGATCTACATACTCAGCCTGCTCAGGGAGAGGCCGCTTTATGCCTACGAGATAAAAGAGAGGATAAGGGAGAGGTTCGGCTTTGAGCCGGCGACAATAACGGCATATGTGGTCTTGTACAGGCTGGAGAGGGAGGGCCTGGTCGAGTCTAGGCAGGAGAAGGGCGCTTCGGACAACGTGGTCAGGAGGTACTACAGGATAACTGAGAAGGGGCTCCAGACGATGGAGGCAGGAAGGGAATTTCTTAAGAAGATAATTAAGATGTTAGAGCCCACGGAGGGATGACCTGACGTGGATTAGGCGCTGGCAGACCGTGATGTTTGTTAGGATCGCCAATAAAATAATACCCGCCCATGTGTAGCCAATGATGGCCGAAATGGATATGAGAGCCATCCGTTCGGCTCTCTCCATCAGTCCGACTGAGGAGAGCTTTACGCCCTCGACTTCTCCTCTGGCGCGGACATAACTCACCATAACCGAGCCCATTATGGAAAGAAGACCCCAGAAGGTGTCGCAAAGACCTCCTAGGATGATTCCAGAGATGATTATAATGTCAGAGTACCTGTCGAGTGTCGAGTCCAAGACTCCGCCCCATTTGGTCACCCTTCCCGAGACCCTGGCGACGGCGCCATCAAGAACGTCGAAGAGACCTGCTAGCAATAGTAGAAGACCTCCCAATAAAGCATTAGAAGCGAAGAAAGTGTAAGCAGATGCCATAGAGACCACAAAGCCGATTAGGGTGACATGGTTCGGGGAGAGACCCAGAGCCGCCATGGAAGTTGCCACGGGCTTTATGGCAGCCGAGACGCTAGCCTTCACTTTGTTGAGCATAGTTCCACCTTTCAGTGGTATCTATGGTTATGTTTAAAATTAAGTTTGCTGAAGAGTATCTCTCCGGGGGGCTATAATATAACCTCAGGTACGTTCAGTCCGCCAGTTTTTGTTGAGGAGAAGGTCAGGGAGATAAGAGAGTTCGTTGGAAGCTCCAAGGCAGCAATAGCAACTTCGGGCGGCGTAGACAGCACCACGTGTGCCGTTTTGGCGCACAGGGCTCTGGGAGGGAGGCTGATCTGCTTCTTTATGGACACGGGGTTCATGAGGGAGGGCGAGGTTCAAGAGGTGAGCGAGATGCTCCGATCCCTTGGGCTACCTCTCAGGGTACTCTCCGTAAAGGACAGGTTTATGGAGGCGCTGAAGGGGAAGAAGGACGCTGAGGAGAAGCGGATCGCCTTCAGGGAAACCTTCTACAAGGTACTGAGCAAAGAAGCGAGAAAGGAAGGGTGCGAAGTGCTGATCCAAGGGACGATAGCACCCGATTGGATAGAAACCTCAGGCGGAATAAAGACGCAGCATAACGTTCTGGAGCAGTTGGGTTTCGACACTGTGAAGAGGTACGGATTTAGGCTGCTTGAGCCGCTGCTGGAACTCTACAAGGATCAGGTTAGGGAGGTTGCTAGATATCTTGGCGTGAGGTTTGAGGCTTCTGAGAGGCAGCCTTTTCCGGGACCAGGGCTGTTGGTCAGGTGTATAGGGGAGGTTAGGGAGGATAAGCTGAAGGTCCTGAGGGGAGCAACCCTAGCGGTGGAGAGGGCTCTCGGTAGTCTTAAACCAACACCCAACCAGTACTTCGCGGCGGTGGTGGAGGACGAGAGAGTGGTTGCCAGCCCAGCGGTTGAGAGGGCGGTTCAGGAGATCTTGCCGGGAGGGAAGGTTGAATACTTCAAATGTAGGGCGACCGGTGTAAAGGGGGACAATAGAGCCTATGGCAAAATAGCCGTTGTGAGCGGAGGGGAGGTAGAGACGGAGAGACTTTTCACTTTACCAGAGAGAATAATACATGAAGACGGAGAGGTCGTCAGGGCGGTATACAAGTTGGGAGAGAGTACTGTAGGAGTAATCGGATCGGGCGGCGTTAGGCGTGAAAGGTACGCAGTTCTTGTAAGGGCTGTGGAGACTAGAGATTTTATGACGGCGAAACCGTACCGTGTTCCAATGGAAGTTCTGAAGAGGCTCTGCCAAGAGTTGCTGAAGATCTGTGGAGTCTCCTCGGTCTTCTACGACATAACCTCAAAGCCACCTGCGACAGTGGAGTATGAGTAGAAGAGGGTCTTTATGCGGATCCCTGTTGTGTTTTTGGGAGGGCAGTACAACCACCTGATAGTTAGGGCCCTGAAGGAGATCGGGGTAGAGAGCTGGATGGTGACGCCTAAGGTAAGACTGGAAGAGCTTGATGTTGACGGTCTCGTGATGGGCGGAGGACCCCACAGCGTGAACGACGGTATGGAAAGGTTTGGGAACCTGCCCCAGATAGTAGATAGAGGGGCTTTCCCCATGCTTGGGATATGCCTATCCCACCAACTCATAGGGTTGCTGCTGGGAGGGAGGGTTGTGAAAGGGAAGAGACCAGAGTATGGGAGGACATTGATAAGGGTTATCGAGGCTGATGAGATCTTCCAAGGGGTGGGGAGCGAGTTTGTGGCATGGGCTTCGCATAACGACGAGGTTAAGGTGGACGGAGGCAAGTTCAGAGTCCTCGCAAAGAGCGACTACTGTGATGTTGAGGCGCTTAGACACGAGAGAAAGCAGATATACGGTGTACAGTTCCACGTAGAGGTGGCGGAGACGCCGAAGGGTAAAGATATTCTGAAGAACTTCGTGAATATGTGTAAGTGAAGTGCAGTGCGGTTTGAGAATATAGGCGGGTTTTGTTGGTAGCAGAATTTGGGTAAGAGGCTTAATCTTTTAAATCAGTTTAAATAAAAACCCCATTAAGTAATTGGGATGATCTCATTGTGGATTTTCGATGCACTTTTTGCGATAAAAATAATGGTTGTTAGTGGGGCGCTACTCTTGGCATCGATCCAAGACGTCAGGAGTAGGGAGGTGAGCGACAAGATCTGGGGCATCTCTATACCACTTGGACTTGTACTGACGATCATAGAGGCGTTCATGACGCCAGGCTACCCGTACATGCTGGCGCTCTTGAGCGGGATATTCTCCTGTGCACTGGCGTTCGGCATATATTACGCAGGCCTGTACGGAGGAGCGGACGCCAAAGCGCTAGCGATGATAGCCGCCGCCTTTCCGCTGCCACATTATGGTTTCATCGGAGCATCGCCCTTCTTCCCGCTCACGGTGTTGGGCAATGGGATAATTCTCTCTCTCTTGCTGATACCAGCGTGCCTACTATGGAATTTTTTGTTTTACTTGAGGGGAGGGGCGCTCTTCTCAGGAATTGCTGCGAGATGGTGGGAAAAGCTGGTGGCGGTATTGATAGGAATAAGGGTGAAAGTCTCAACAGCAGAGTCTGTTCATTTTAACCCGATGGAGAAAACGAGGAAAGACGGCACAATAGGTTTCAGGTTTATTCATAAGGTTGATGACTTGGCAGAGGGTGCTGCAGTAGGGGAGAAAGATGTAGAAGGGAATTCAGCAGAGAGGTCTTCAAACTTGCTCGGTGAGGAGAATAAGGGAAGAGAGGCTACCATGCGCGAGGGATATGTTTGGGTTACGCCAGCTATACCGATGATAGTTTTTCTCTTTGCGGGATTTGTGCTTTATTTCCTTGCTGGGGATTTTGTATTCAGGATAGTCCTCGCTTTTTGGTAGGGAGTTTGGAAAGGTCATAGTTTTGCTCGGCTTTCGTTGAAAGTGCTTTTTACTGAATCCCTCAAACAGCATGACTGATTTGTCCCATAGAGCGAACATCAGTTATAATCACAAACCATAATCATTTATAATTATAATCTTTGAAGGCTCGAGTTTCCAAAGTTGCCTCAAGCCCAATTTTCTCAAAAGCTGCTATAACTCTTTGAGTCGCAGATTGCAGGTCCAGATCGCCCATGAAAACGAGGTGACCGCCACACCCTGACCTACAGTCAGTATTCCCAAAGCCTCGAACCGTTTTAAAGCCCATTTCTTTCAGAGACCGCACAATTCCACACTCCATTTTTTGGGGGGAGCTGGCATATACACTAATAAAAGCTGTGGAAAGTCTAAGAAAGGAGTCTATGTGCCAGTGCTTTTTTGTAGTACCAGTTGTGAAGGTTTTTAAGTGCCTGCGCAGTCTGGCAACTATCCCTCCTGGACCGAAGGCAGAGCCTGCATAGATGTAGACCCCTGGGTTGAGGTTGAATTGGTTTTTGCCGATCTCCAGTTTTGAATGTCGGTTTAGTCTGAGTATGATTGCGTATGATCCTTTCATTTTGAGTCATTATCTAAAGGATATCAATATCCTGAAAAGTTTGACTGTATTGAAGTTCCCTTTAATGTGTTATAAACTAGTGCAAAGCGTTGACGAACCAAAATTTGAATTGAAATTCTGTATGTAAAGTTTTGGGTGGCCGTTTATCGGGTAATATTAAGTTAAGTGCTCTGATTTCCTTGTATTACGCAATGTTTATTTTTGAAATAAAAATAGACAAAAATGGGCGATGATTGGGAATTCGGGTCCGGAAAACAGATGAAGAACCGGGCTAGTTGAGCCCCCTTAGCGAAAGCAATAATATCTTGTTTTTACCGAGAAGATATGGGCGATGATCGGGGGACAAAGCTCGGAATAGTGAAGACGCCGCTACAAATGTGAGCCCGCCTAAGTTAAGATAAAAATACGTAATGCTCTGTTAGTGTTCATTGTTTCAAGTCGTTGTTTTGAATTCGAAAGAGTGGAAAATTACTCTAGATCCTCATCCCCTTCCTCTTCTTCGGGCTCGGGTTTTGTTGACTCGATGGCCAGCTCTACTATCGCATCTTCAACCTTTTGATCAAGGGCAGGTGCAACAACAAAGACCTCTTTGTCAAGGTAGTTGTCGTCTTTGTACTCGTTGTCGAAGGATATTATGTAGACAGGGATGTGGAAGACCACGCTACCGTCGGATGTCCTCGACATATCGAACTTTGAGTACAATTCGTATTGCTCCTTAGTTATGGGGAGCTTGACCGAGACCGGGTACTGGGGGTCCCTTATTACCGTGAAGTCGGCTCTTTCGGCGTCCCAGAGTGAAAGGGCGTCTAAAACTTGCTTCTTAACTGTCTCCTTAAGATCGCCAGGCACCCTCGATTTTGAAATGAGAGACCCTTCCTTCGACCTTACGATTAAAACTTCCTTGGCGGACAATTCTAACCCCTCAGACTCGAGATGCTTTCAGTCAGCACCTTTATGCCCTTCTCAATGTCTGGCATGCCCTTCTCATTGTCGGGTATCTTGGTCATGACGTGCTTGATGACTCCGCCCTCAAGCTTGAGGAATATCTGGGGTATGTCCACACCCCCAAACTCGTCCTTCTCACCGTAACTTATCAAAAGGTCATAGTCCTCCTTCCTGACCTCCAAGGGGATGTTTGTGGCTTTGGAGACGGCCTCGCAGACTTGAAGAGCATACTGGCTACGCTTCTCCCAGTCGGCTGTAACTGCAATGATTCCCTCGACCTTCATATTATGCACCTCTGGATTTTTGAGAAATACCTCGTTAAATACTCATCGCTTATGCGAAGCGTGGCTTTAGGGAGAGCAACATGGGGGTGTATGAGGGAAGTTTCGGCTTGGATCCGATCTTCTCCATAACCATGGTAATTAGGGAGTCGACCTTTGTATTCACCATCCCCCCGCCCCGCACCCTCACGGGGAGTTCGCCTGAAGTTGCTTCTTTCTCGCCCACAACTACAATGTATGGGGTCCACTCCATCTCGGCCTCCCTTATCTTCTTGGCAACGGACTCGTCCCTATCGTCGACATCGACTCGGATGGAGTGCTCGGAGAGCTTTTGTGCGATGTCAACCGCGAAATTTACAAAGTTTGAGTTTACTGGTATCACCCTCACCTGAATTGGGCTGAGCCATACGGGCAGTTTTGGAGGTTTTCCTGCCATCTGGTCCTTCGCTGCCTGCTCGAGTATAGCGCCCATCCAGCGCTCTATGGAACCGAGGGAGCTGTGCAAGATTATACATCCTCTCTTTTGTCCGTTTTCGTCGGTGTAGAATATGCCGTAGCGCGCAGCGTCCTCCACGTCAAGCTGGACCGTTACCAGCTGGACGTTGCCGCCGACTGAGTCTATGGCTTGATACTCGTGCTTAAGGATCCAATAGTGCTTCATCTCGGGGAGGAGTTCTATTAGAGCGGGCTTGTTGACGATCTTTAGTAGGGAAACCAGCCAGTCCTTGTTGTTCATATAGAAATCCTTGACTATCCTGAAGGCCACGGCGTACTCTATCTCCATGGAGTTTGTGAGCTTTGTGTACTTATCGAAGAGCTCCCTGTACTCGGAAAGACCTTGTTCCAAGTTTGCGCAGAAGCAGTGGATGTCGGGCATGGTGAAGCTTCTGAGGCGCTTCAGACCTACGCACTCGCCGCTCTGCTCCAGTCTGAAGGAGGGGGATAGTTCGTAGACCCTGACGGGCAACTGTCTGTAGCTCATTGTTACGTCTTTCATCATCCGGAATAGCCCGAAGTCACCAGCGAACCTGAGGGTGAAGGGTTTCTTATCCACCTCGAGGCGATAGTCTCGCTCTCGGAACTTTGAAGCCTGCTCGGCTATATCTGGCTCTTCCAGCCTGTAGAGGAACGGGGTCTCTATCTTGAATGCCTTAAGGTCCCTGATGGCTATGTCGTATGCGAACTCCTCGAGGCTGTCCTTGATCACCGTGCCTTTGGGGTAGAACCTGAAGTGCCCGACATCCGAGGCCGGTTCGTAGTCCACCAATTCGAGCCGCTTCATCAGCTTGATGTGGGCAGGGGCGCCCCTCTCACCCTTAATCCCAGCCTCGTTCTTTATAAGTTGAAGGAGAGGGGCCTCTATCTTCAAGTTGAGGAAGGTTTCGGGCTTGGAGAGGTCTATGAGGAACTCCTCTCCGCTGGGGGTGAGAACTAGAAATGTGCTGGGGGCTGAGACCGTCTCGACCTTTTCAGCCGCCTCAGCTTTTTCCGCGGCGGGGGCGGCAACTTCAGAGACGGTTATGCTCCTAGAGAGTTCGCTGAGTGGATGACCCTTGCACCTGAGTGTGAAGGACTTATACCAGCCGAACGGAGATCTCTTAACCTCAATTGATCCCTTAAGGGCTTCTTCAAGGGCTTTGAGTATGGAGAGGGCAACCCTAGGGGAGGCTAGCTCGGAGGAGAGGTGGGCGTATGGGTATATTACGGCCCTGGCAGCCTTTACCATCTTTGCATGATCAAGAATTGCCTCAGATGCCATTCGGGCAACCTCTTGGGGGGCGGACTCGTCCACCTTCTCGGCTGAGCAGAAGGCGACGAGGCACTCCTCGACCCTTTCGGTCTTGCCTAAATTATCTATGGGCTCAGGTTCCTTGACTGCGGGTTTAATCGCGGCATACTCGATATAGTCGGCGTGAATTAGTAGGAGCCGCATTGGACTCACCAGATACGATGGATGATCTGTCTATGTGCGGAATATATAAATGGATAGGATCGTGTGAACGTTAGAGCATGGATTGTAGAGGGCAAGGACATTGAGGCTCTTCCATCCTCCAGCCAAGCTTTTCGAAGCTAACTTGATTGTGGGTGCCCACATAAACGAAGTTTCTAAATCCCCAAAACTTATAAATCACGACCTCAACCTTAAAAAGGGCAAACCAAAAATTATTACCGAGCGGGGAGTTATAAATTAGTTGAGGGGATAAGGATGGAGGGCTGTAAGAAGTATAACAATACAAGGATAGACATGCTGAGGATGAAGTATGAGATAAAGGCTGAATATAGGGAGGCCCTCCAGCATTTGAAGTTCTTTGGACTTTTGAAGTACAACAAGGCGGGAATGGCGAGTTAAGCATAGCCCGTGAGTCCGAAAGGGCATAAACTTTACATTTTGTATATTACATTTTTTGTATATTACATATTGCATCTTACAACCTATTCAGAACTTTTTGGATAAGGGTTCCGAGACGTAGGGGCGCCGGCAGCACCTGTTGGTAATTTCAAATTTTTTTGGGAATTCTATATGAATTTATCTAATAGCATGCGCGAGAGGGAGGCATCGCTAGAACAATCTTGGCGCAGTCATTCAATTGGTCGCAGCCTCGATGTCCCTGTCAAAGTCAAGTCGAATGACTCAACGAAGCACCTCCTAGAGGTATTATGTTTGATATTGAGCTTTGTCGTAATAGCAGCTGGGTATTTAATGAGCGGTTCGGTTCTTCCAATGGTATTTAAAACGGTAGTTTCGTTCTTCATATTGGGAATCGTAGCCTTGGCTTTTGTACTCTCATATCTGATGCCAAAAACCCTAGTCTGAGTTGTTTGTTGTTTGCCTTGCAGGGATTAACGGGTGAAGAACTCCAGCTTCTTTATTCCAACTATCTCGTCAAACTCTATTCCTAGGGCGTCCAAGACCTGCCCGAACGTGGTCTCGATATGACCGACGTATTTGTCGGCATCGACCTCATCCACCCTTGCAAGCTGTATGGGCTTAACTCCAATCGGACCCTGAACCTTCACATATGAGATTATGTCGCCGGGCTTGACCTCCTTTCCCTTCTCCTTTAGCTGCTTGGCAGCCTTAACGTGCTGAGGTGTGGTCTTCTGGTACCGTTCCACCGGGCGGGATAGCATAACCCTGAATGCCAGCTCGTCGAGGGTGTATCGACGGCTCTTGAGGTTGGCGTAGCAGTTCTGGACTATCTCCTTGATCTTGGCTTTTGCCCTGTCGAAGTCCTGAGGAGACTTGACGTCCTTTAGGACCTGCGTCATCTCGTTGAATGCCAACTTTATGAATACGGGGGTGTTGCGCTTTTTGCCCATGAGACCCTTTATGTCCACCACACCGGTGTCCATCACTCCCAAGTAGTTCTTCTTCCTTCCGGAGAAGGTTACGAAGGTGTATCGCTTGTCCACTTCAAGATCTATTCCGAACCTTGACTCTGCCCAAGCCTGAATCTGCGAGATCTGATCTTTTGTTGGCTTGTAAAGGAACAGGGAGTCTGTGTCGGCGTATATTACTGGGACGCCCAACTCCTTTGCCTTGTTTATGGTCTCTTTTATTATGTGGCGACCGATTGCGGTGGTGCTGTCCGCAAGCGGGAGGCAGTAGAGCGGGAAGATCTCGGCTCCAAAGACTCCGTAGGAAGCATTTAAAAACACCTTCAAAGCCTGTTGGACTACCTTGTACCAGTTGCGCTCCTCAGGCGAGAGCGAAGGATCCTTTGACTTTTGTTTGAACCATTTTACCCTTACATCCTTTAGCAACCCGATCACTAAAGACATCAGCCCAACCCTCTTCGTGCAGACCCAGTGCTTAGTGTCAGGGACGAGGTTGGATTTGCATGATTCGTGGACACACCTCACAGTCTCGTAGGATAGATTCCACCTGGAGATTATGCTAGGGTACAGGCTTGCAAAGTCAAGGACCACAACATCAAAGTAGACGTTTGACTCTGGCTTAATGACTATGGCGCCGAGGTACTTCTTGCCCTTAATTATGGCAGTGGTGGAGGCCTCACCCTTCATAGCCTCGATGTCGCTCTGGCGAGGGATGAGGTAGTTCCTCGCTCTATGCTCGTAGAAGAAGAGACTCCTGATCCACCGAGATATACCCTGGCGCGTGACGTCCTCCATGGACATTCGGGAGATCCTCATGATCATCGTGATGAGGTTCATGATAAGGCTTGAGTTCTCGGACGATAGCCTTAGGACTATCAGGGCATCCCTGTAGCAGTATGACGCCAAAGCAAGATAGTCCAGCTCGGTTACGGTCTTCTCTATGGGGATCTTCTTTATGTCGAGGAGGACACCCGCCACAGAGTCAAGCGTGACCTCCCTGTAGGAGTTGCCGAAGGCATAGACCTGAATGGCGTGGTTGTGGAGAAACTTGTAGAGGTCTATGTGGACTCCCGTGGGTAGGAGGGCGATCTCCCTGCCCATCTGTACGGGGATCTCCTCCTTCTTCATGCCAAGGACTTGGGCGCGCCTCCACAGGTAGTGAAGATCGAAGTTGTCGCCGTTGAAGGTGAGGACAATTGGGTAGTCCAGAAGGTACTTGAAGATCTCCTTGATGAGTGAGAGCTCCTCATCGAAGTATACAAGGTTCACGTTGTTCGGGAGATCGGGAGGTCTCAGACCCTCTTCGGTCCCGGACCTTTTCAGGAGGAGGACTATATTTAGTCCATCCGAGGCGACCAAGGAGGCACAGATTACCTGGTTCTTGGCAACGGAGGGGTCAGGTATTCGATCTACGGCCTCGGTGGCGACCTCGATGTCTAGAGCCACTCTCCTGTAGTCTGGTACGGGAACGACGAAGAGCGGGAACCAGTCCATGAGGGACTTCATATGTTCGGGGGAGAGGTCCTTGAAAATGGCTTTTAGGTCGTCTAACTGGAGTGGGCGATCCTCCCTCACAAGTTGACCGTCCTTGATGCGGTAGGTGTAGCCAGGGATCAGTCCGAGGTCGTAGGTGTAGCACTCGTAGTAGCGGATGTTATCCTCCCATGAGTTCTCAAGGATCTCACGGAGGCTACTGCCACGACCGCCAATAGAGAGGGGATCCTTCGCGACGACCTTTGTCATCCTAGCTTTTCTATCGTGCAGGAGATCGTATTTTTCAACCTCGGCGGTTAGCGTTCCGTCGAATCCGGGGTGTGAGGTGATCCTAAGGTCGGACAGTAGTTCTGAGAGTGGAAGATCCGTAAGGAGGTACGGTCTGTGTCCAGTGTTATCGTACCAAAAGACAATCTTGCCCCTCTCGACATCATAGAGCTTTAGGAGAGCCTTGTTTTTAGCTCCGCTGTAGGTCACAGATAGCAGGTAGAGCGTGCCAGTGTTCTGAGGAGTTTCTGCTTCGAATATTGTCTTCTCGACGATCTCCTCTTCTGCAGGACCCTCCGCCTCTGCTTCCAATTCTGTCTCCTCAGCCTCAAGGACTTCTTCCTCTTCTGGTTCCTCCTCAGCTCTCTCAGGAGGGGGGCGTTCCTCCTTTGGGCGAGGGGGAGGCGGCTCCTCTTTATCCGTTTTCTTTTCTTTAACTATGAACCTGTCAAGGCTTACCATTATGAGGACCCAACCTCGGTGGCGTGCCTTACCCTGTGAGGCGCCACCTCTCGAGTTTCTCCTCCTCAGACCTTAGCTTTTTCAGTTTCTTGTAGTGATTCTCGCAGAGGTAGAGCCGGCTGGATTCCGCAACATCCATGCCTGCTCTCACCAAAAAACTGGAATATGATGGTGATAAAGACCTAACGGCTGGTTCGCTGCAACTTTTCACTGAGCATGTCTGCCCTTTCTTGACGCGCCCCACTATTATCCCCAGAGCATACTATATTTATAGGCGCAAATTAACCTTTATGCGGAGTGGGCCCGTCGTCTAGCTTGGATCAGGACGCAGAGACTTGGATGAAAAAAGTTAAGATAAACGAAAAGTCGCGTATGCCTGCGGAGCCTGAGGTCCTGGGTTCGAATCCAAGCGGGCCCGCCATGGAACCTTTTTCGCTCAAGGCGA
>JAOAJN010000042.1 GCA_026414165.1 Candidatus Methanomethylicaceae archaeon | reverse complement strand
CCCTTAAGACCCTTATAGCCCTGTCATATTCACCTTGCCTGTAGTATAGAAGGCCAAGGTTAAGTTTAGCCTCTGTATAGTCCTTGTTTACCTGAAGTGCCCTTAAAAAGGCATTCTCCGATTTTTGGTATTCTTTCACTTCCATGTAAACAAGTCCCAAGGCATTCCAAACCTTTGGCTCGTTGGGTGCTATCTGAGAAGCTTTAAAAAAGTGAGATATGGCTTCCGAGTAGTTTTTAGCCAAATAGGAGGACATGCCAAGGTCGTAGTTGTACTGCCACTGGGATTTACCTACATTCTCCTCTTTTACCGCACAAGAGAGAGGTATGAAAAAAATAAACAAAAAAAACCACCTTATCATTGCTTTAATAGAACACCGCCAAAGGCCTTTCTTAACTTTGCAAGCTCTTGGTTTATGTTATCAGTTTGGACTATAAGTCTGACCTTGTAAAAGTTGTCCTCCTCCACTACGCTTACCTTGTAGCCCATACCTTCAGCTT
>JAOAJN010000041.1 GCA_026414165.1 Candidatus Methanomethylicaceae archaeon | reverse complement strand
AGGATAGAGAGGGCTCTCCGAGATGATGCCTCCATATTCCTTCCCCTTTGATGTGTTCTTCAAGATCTCCCTCCCGCTCATAGGAGAGCTATGTTCCAATGGTATGAAGGTGATATCATCAGGAGGGAGAGCAGTGTATGTAAAGGGCGGGGAGACTTTATCCAAGTCGTAGATGCCTATTGATGCTTTCTTTCTCTTTGCTCCGTAGGTATTATGAAGTTTCTCCTGAAGCTGCATCATTTGCTTTAGGGCATCCCATCGAAGCGAGACTCCTCTTATCGCCGCTGAGACAATGAATGGTCTGACTAAAGACACTGATTCTGAGACAGTTATAGTCAGCGGAGAATTAGAGGAGCGTCTGATGACATAATCCGTATCGATCCCCAGATAGTTTCTTATGGCTCGCGCAATACCTTCGCTGCTGAAAAGGTCAGGTCTGTCTGAGGTAACTTCGACAATGATTTCATCTTCGTTTGAACTTTCTATCTCGCACTTCATAGC
>JAOAJN010000040.1 GCA_026414165.1 Candidatus Methanomethylicaceae archaeon | reverse complement strand
GCTAAATAACCTCTTCCCACACTCAATGTAGCACTTATTTGAGTGCATGTTTCATTGGAAAATTCTAGACTGTCTATGGTGTCAGCATGATTACCAGGAACTATAACACCACCACCAAAATATCCTCTAGTAGAAGAATTATTGGCTGCTAGATTACTTCTTCCCACACTCAATGTAGCACTTATTTGATTACATGTTTCATTGGAAAATTCTAGGCGTTCTATGGTACTAATATAACTCCATCCACCACCAAAATATCCTCTAGTGGAGGAATTGTTGGCTTCTGGACCCCATCTCCACACACTCAATGTAGCACTTATTTGATTACATGTTTCATTGGAAAACTCTAGACGGTCTATGATGTTACCACCACCACTACTACCACCACCAAAATATCCTCTAGTAGAAGAATTATTGGCTGCTAAACCGCTCCTTGCTATGCTTAATGTGGCACTTATTTGAGTACGTGTTTCATTGGAAAACTCTAGACGGTCTATGGTGTT